>NZ_JBEZKI010000009.1:112577-325244 GCF_040651615.1 Streptomyces sp. NPDC048417
CCTGGTCTGTGCGGGGCGCTCTGCGCGGACGGGAAGCCGACCTGGTCTGTGCGGGGCGCTCTGCGCGGACGGGAAGCCGACCTGGTCTGTGCGGGGCGCTCTGCGCGGACGGGAAGCCGACCTGGTCTGTGCGGGGCGTTCCGCTCGGACAGGGAACCGGCCGTGGTCTGTGCCGTCGGTTCCGCGCCGACCGGGGAGTTGGCCGAGGTCCGTGCGGGTGCCTCAGGGGCCTGAGGCGGGTGCCTTACGGGTCTGAGGGGCGCCCCCGGGGGGAACCGGGTGGGCACGGACCGCGCACCCTCACCCGGCCACCCTGCCCAGCCCCGGGGCAGCTGAGCCGCCGCAACCCCGCGCCCCGTAAAATCTGCACGTCAGGGCATCGCACCACCGCCACACCAGGGAGCCGCACCCTCATGGCCGAACACCCCGCCTACCCCGTAGGCCTCCGCCTCGCCGGCCGCAAGGTGGTCGTCCTCGGCGCCGGCCAGGTCGCCCAGCGCCGCCTCCCCGCGCTCATCGCGGCCGGCGCCGCCGTCACCCTCGTGTCTCCGGAGGCCACCCCCTCCGTCGAGGCCATGGCGGACGCCGGCGAGATCGCCTGGGTGAAGCGCCCCTACCAGGACGGCGACCTCGGCGAGGCCTGGTACGCCCTCATCGCCACCAGCGACCCCGACGCCAACACCGCCGCCTCCGCCGAGGCCGAGCGCCACCGCGTCTGGTGCGTCCGCTCCGACGACGCCGACCAGGCCACCGCCTGGACCCCGGCCACCGGCCACAGCGAGGGCGTCACGGTCGCCGTGCTCACCACCGACGCCCGGGGCCGCGACCCCCGCCACACCGCCGCCATCCGGGACGCGGTCGTCGAGGGCCTGCGCGACGGCACCCTCGTCGCCCCGCACCACCGCACCCGCCACGCGGGCGTCGCCCTGGTCGGCGGCGGCCCCGGCGACCCCGACCTGATCACGGTGCGCGGCCGCCGCCTGCTCGCCGAGGCCGACGTGGTGATCGCCGACCGCCTCGGCCCCCGCGACCTGCTCGCCGAACTCCCGCCGCACGTCGAGGTGATCGACGCGGCGAAGATCCCGTACGGCCGCTACATGGCTCAGGAAGCCATCAACAACGCCCTGATCGAGCACGCCAAGCAGGGCAAGTCGGTCGTACGGCTCAAGGGCGGCGACCCCTATGTCTTCGGCCGGGGGATGGAGGAGGTCCAGGCGCTCGCCGAGGCCGGCATCCCCTGCACGGTCGTGCCCGGTATCTCCAGCTCGATCTCGGTGCCGAGCGCGGCCGGTATCCCGGTCACGCACCGGGGCGTCGCGCACGAGTTCACCGTGGTCAGCGGCCATGTCGCGCCGGACGACGAGCGCTCGCTCGCCGACTGGCCGTCCCTGGCGAAGCTCACCGGGACCCTGGTGATCCTGATGGGCGTCGACAAGATCGGGCAGATCGCCGAGACCCTGGTGGCCCACGGCAAGTCCCCGAACACCCCGGTCGCCCTGGTCCAGGAGGGCACGACGGCCGCCCAGCGCCGGGTCGACGCGACCCTCGCCACGGTGGCGGAGGTCGTCCGCGCGGAGGAGGTGAAGCCTCCGGCGGTCATCGTCGTCGGCGAGGTCGTGAACGTCGGCCCGCAGCCGTCCGCCGGAGGGGCACCGGCTCCGTCCGCCGGAGAGGCACCGGCGTAACCCCGGGTAACACAACCCGTTCCAGCCCGTTGGCACCACACCCAGGACAAGGCAGTATCACCCTGTGGCCGATCTCATCACCGTTGAGGACCCCGACGACCCGCGCCTGCGCGACTACACGGGCCTGACCGACGTCGAGTTGCGCCGCAAGCGCGAACCGGCCGAGGGCCTGTTCATCGCCGAGGGCGAGAAGGTCATCCGCAGGGCGAAGGACGCGGGCTACGAGATGCGTTCGATGCTGCTGTCCGCCAAGTGGGTCGACGTCATGCGCGATGTCATCGACGAACTCCCGGCCCCCGTCTACGCGGTCAGCCCCGAGCTCGCCGAGAGGGTCACCGGCTACCACGTGCACCGCGGCGCGCTTGCCTCCATGCAGCGCAAGCCGCTGCCGACGGCGACCGAACTGCTGCGCACCACCCGCCGGGTCGTCGTCATGGAGTCGGTCAACGACCACACCAACATCGGCGCGATCTTCCGCTCGGCCGCGGCCCTCGGCATGGACGCGGTGCTGTTGTCCCCCGACTGCGCCGACCCCCTCTACCGCCGCAGTGTGAAGGTCTCGATGGGCGCGGTCTTCTCCGTGCCGTACGCCCGCCTCGACACCTGGCCCAAGGGGCTGGACTCGGTCCGCGAGGCCGGGTTCACGCTGCTCGCCCTCACTCCGGACGAGAAGGCCCGCAGCCTCGACGAGGCCGCCCCGCACCGGATGGACAGAGTGGCCCTGATGCTCGGCGCGGAGGGCGACGGCCTCTCCACGCAGGCGCTGGTCGCCGCCGACGAATGGGTCCGCATCCCGATGTCCCACGGCGTCGACTCCCTCAACGTCGGCGCGGCGGCCGCGGTCGCCTTCTACGCGGTGACCACCGGCCGCCCGCAGGCGTAGGACCCGTTACTCCCTGAGGGCGGCCGACTTCGCGGGTACGGCCCCACCGGGCACGCCCATCCCGTGCGCCGGGCCGGAACAGCCCTGGGCCAGCGCGATCCCCAGCGCCACCAGCAGGGTCACCACCACGAACACGAAGAGCCGTTGGCGCAGCAGGCGGGGGTTGGCCGGGCGCCGTCCGGTGCCCGTGGGGCGCGGCGCCGGCCGTCCCGTACCACTGCGCGGCCCGGGCCGGTTCCCGTTGGTGTTCCCCGGCCGGGTGCCGTTGCCGCGCGGAGCGGGCATGGGGCGCGCGGCAACGGGCCGGGACGGCACACCGCCGTTCGCCCGTGGACCGCTGCCGCCCCGCGAGGGCGCGTTGCCCCGCACCGGCGTGCCCGGCGAGGACTGCGGTGGCCGCCGCTGGATGCGCTGCGACTCCGGGTAGGTCTCGGCGAGCCGCCCGGTGGGCCGGTCGGCCTCCGCGGCACGCGGCGCCGGCGGCCGTACGTCGGGCAGCCCCTGCGCCTCACGCGCGGCGATCTCCTTCAGCCGGAGCGACAGCTGGAGCGTGCTCGGCCGGTCCTCCGGGTCCTTCGCCAGACAGGCCCGCACCAGCGGGGCCAACGCGTCCGGCACCCCGTACAGGTGCGGCTCCTCGTGGACCACGCGGTAGAGCATCACCTCGGAACTGCCCTGCCCGAAGGGCGAGTCGCCGGTCGACGCGTACGCCAGGGTCGCGCCGAGCGAGAACACGTCGGTGGCCGGGGTGACGGCCGCGCCGCGCACCTGCTCGGGCGCCAGGAACCCGGGGGAGCCCACCGCCGTACCGACGTGGGTGAGCGTGGAGGCCCCCGTGGCCCAGGCGATGCCGAAGTCGATGATCCGCGGCCCCTTCGGGGACAGCAGGATGTTGGACGGCTTCAGGTCCCGGTGGACGACCCCGGCCTCGTGCACGGCGACCAGGCCCTCGGACAGCGCCGCCCCGACCGCCGCCGCGTCCGCCGCGCCCAGCGGGCCGTCGTCGGCGACCTTGTCGTGCAGCGAGGGACCGGGCACGTACTGGGTGGCGAACCACG
The DNA here is from genome assembly GCF_040651615.1 of Streptomyces sp. NPDC048417. NCBI lineage: Bacteria > Bacillati > Actinomycetota > Actinomycetes > Kitasatosporales > Streptomycetaceae > Streptomyces > Streptomyces sp. NPDC048417. The sequence goes on from NZ_JBEZKI010000009.1 coordinate 116,204, forward strand.
GCCGCTCGGCCTCCAGATCCGCGGCGACCAGCCGTGCCGTGCAGCCGCCCCGGATCCGCCGGGCCGCCGAGACCTCACGGGCGAAACGCGACCGGAACTCCTGATCCTCCGCCAGATCGGGCCGGATCACCTTCAGCGCGACCCGCTGCCCCTTCTTGTCGGAGCCGAGATAGACCACACCCATCCCGCCGGCGCCGAGCCTCCGGTGAAGCCTGAACGAGCCGACGACGCGCGGGTCCTCGCGCCTCAGGCGCATCATCGCCATGTTCATCCCCGCTGCCCGGTCCGTGTGACGTGGCACAGCTTACGTTTCCACGGCCGCCCGCGCGCAGAGGCCGCGCCCTCTCGGCACGACGGATTGTCAGTGCCGGGTGCGAGACTTGAGGAGTGGTCAGGAAGGCGCCGGTATCGGCGCCTTTGGGTATCCGTCTGCTCCAACAAGCCGTCACAGAAGGGGGATTGAGGCTGTGAAGGGTGACCGAGTGGAGATAGTCGTCGACGCCGGCGACACGACCCGTACGTACGAGGTGGTGGCCAGCAGAGCGGGCCGCCGGGTGGAGACGGCGGTACGGCGGGGGGTGGTGGAAGTGAGCGAAGTCACGCGAAACGGCAGTGTTGTCCGGACGGCCCGTTTCATGGCGACCCGGGTCCTGGCCCTCGTCGAGCAGCCGGTGCCCCGCGAGGACAGCTCGGAAAAACCGGGAAGGACCGGGCACCCCCTCCGGGAAGACCCCGAGGCCCAGGACGAGGCGTAGGACCCGTCTCCACCCAGGGGAGTAGACCGCAGGTCACGGCTCATCCTCTCGGAGGCCCGTGATTCGGTACGAGGGCATGACGTCCGCGCAGCGCCACGCGCCTAGATTTGAGGTCAAGCGGCGGGTGCAGCACTCGTCCCCCGAGGTCAGACACCCGCCGCTGCCAACGACAACTGAACGGTCAGGAGAGGGACCATGGCTCTTACGGCACAGCGGACACACGCCACCCGTCCCCGCCGGCAGGGCCGCCGCCACCCCCTGGTGGCGACGCTGATGGCCCTTCCCCTGGCGGCCCTGCTCCTGCTCGTCTTCGACGGCTGGGAGACGGTGGCCACACAGGCGTCGTCCGTGGGAGTGATGCTGGGGCGCTGAGCGGCGACCCCAGGCCCGGAAGAGCGGTTCGGGCGGGGACATCCACCCATGAAACCCCGTGGGGACGGGGGTGCGGCGGACGGCAAAATGCCGGCGCAGCTGGGGAGCTGCGCCGGCATTGCTTTTTTCGCGGGCGCGCCGCGCCGTGAAGCCCGGGTGCGGCCCGGCGGGGGCTGATCGCGCGGTTTCCCGTGGCCCTGACGGTGCGCGTCCCAACCGTGCCCTGCATAGCTGCGGGCAGTCGTGCCTCCCCCAGTGCCTTGCGGGCCTGGGAGGTACCCCCCAGGGCGGCTCGGGTGGGCGTGGGGCACCCCCCCTCCGAGGGAGGCGCCCCGCAAGCGCGGGCGAGCGAACCCCCGGCGTCCCGGCCCCCGCTCCGCCCGACCGTGAAACCCGGCCAAGTGCACCCACGTACGCTCAGCGCAGCACGCATCCGCACACCCCGGGGGACCCTTGACGACCGCAGACGTGATACCCCAGCTGACCGCCAAGGTCAGAGCCGCCGCCCACCCCGACGCGGCCCCCTGCCACTGCGGCGCCACCACCACCCTCGCCCACCGCCCCGACACCACGGTCCTGCGGCACGCGGAAACCGTCGCCAAGGCCCACGCCCCCGGCACCGACCCCACCGCCCTCGCCCTCCGCCTGGCCACCGCCGCCCACCTCTCCGGCGTCTTCCTCGCCCCGCTCGCGCCCACCCCGGCGACCGTGCTCGGCACCCGCCCGGTCACCCTCTGGCCGTACGGCCGTCCCGTGGACCCCGAAGCCCCGGACGCCGCCCCCTGGGAAGCCGCCGCCACCCTCCTGGCCCGTCTCCATCGCACCCCGCCGCTCCCCGCCACGCCTCCGATGCGCGGCCCCGCCAAGGCCGCCCATGCGATAGCCCGCCTCCGCCAGGCGCTGGCCGCCTCACCGCTGCACCCCGCCGCCCCGCCGGTCCTCCGCGCCTGGTCCGCGCTGCCCGCCTGGGCCCGCGCCGAGGCCCCGCTGCCCGGCACCCGCACCCTCTGCCACGGCGATCTGCACCTCGGCCAGCTGGTCCGGCACCCGGCGCCGGACGGACCGTGGCGGCTCATCGACGTCGACGACCTCGGCGTCGGCGACCCGGCCTGGGACCTCGCCCGCCCCGCCTCCTGGTATGCCTGCGGCCTCCTCCCGGCCGCGGACTGGACCCGCTTCCTGACCGCCTACCGCGCGGCCGGCGGCCCGGCCGTACCGGAGGACGGCGACCCCTGGCCGACCCTGGACGTGCCGGCTCGTGCCCTCACCGTCCAGACCGCCGCCCGCTATCTCGCGAAGGCGCTCGCGGCGGACCGTGCCCTGGACGAGGTGGAGCAGTCCTTGATCGACGCTTGTGCCCGTATGGCCCCGGAATGACCCCGCGCCGCTCCCGAACGACCTCGGTCCCCGCCCGGTTGGCCCTCGATTTCCCGAAGTAGGGTGCAACCGACCGGGGTCGGACGGAGTCTGTCCTGGGAGAACGTGAAGCAGTTTTTACCGGCGAGGAGTTGAGCCGACCATGCAGTGTCCGAAGTGCCATGCGCCGATGCACACCTACAACCGCAACGGCGTCCAGATCGAGCAGTGCAGCGGCTGCCGGGGCATCTTCCTCGACTACGGCGAGCTGGAGGCGCTGACCCAGATGGAGGCCCAGTGGTCGAAGCCGGTGCCGCCGGCCCCGCAGGCCTACCCGGCGCCGCCCGCGCCGGCCTGGGGCGCTCCGCAGCAGCACCACGGGGGTCACTACGGCGGCCATGGTGGGCACCACGGCGGTCACCACGGCCAGAAGAGCTGGGCCCACATGCTCTTCTCCAGCTGAGCCCCGTGCGCCCGGCACCTCCGCCGGGCGCACGCGCAGGCCCTGGCGCACGAAGAAGCCCCGGCCGTCACGACGGCCGGGGCTCTTTGCGTGTGGACGATACTGGGATTGAACCAGTGACCTCTTCCGTGTCAGGGAAGCGCTCTCCCGCTGAGCTAATCGTCCTCGGGACCGCGATCCGAAGATCACGGGCACTGCGTGCGCGATACTGGGATTGAACCAGTGACCTCTTCCGTGTCAGGGAAGCGCTCTCCCGCTGAGCTAATCGCGCGGGATCAGATCCTCGATCCTTCGGCGAATACGTCGAAGACCACGAAGATCCAGTGGACGATACTGGGATTGAACCAGTGACCTCTTCCGTGTCAGGGAAGCGCTCTCCCGCTGAGCTAATCGTCCTTGGAGGTGGAGACGGGATTTGAACCCGTGTAGACGGCTTTGCAGGCCGTTGCCTCGCCTCTCGGCCACTCCACCAGGAGTGTAGGGGATCGGGAAGACCCCTAGTTCCTTCGAGCGGACGACGAGGCTCGAACTCGCGACCTCAACCTTGGCAAGGTTGCGCTCTACCAACTGAGCTACGTCCGCCTGTCGTTTCGGTCCGCTCTCGCGGCCCGGCGACGTGTTGAACTCTAGCGGATTCCCGGGCCAGCACAAAAACGCGTTTGCGCAGCGTGCTGCGCCTGACCCGGCAGACGACGTGGTCAGGACCCCCTTGACGACACGCCCGGGTCACCCCCAGGACACCCGCCATAGACTCGACGACGTGCTCCATCACCCTCCTCTCGCCCGGTTCGGCGCACGTCTCGCCACCGGTCTCTTCGATGTCACCAGCGATCCCACGGCCCTCGACTCCACCGGTTTCTGGGCCGTCTGCGCGGACTTCGAGGGCCGGTTTACCTGTGCCCGGTTCGGCGACGTACGGGAGGTACCGGTGCCCGCGCCGGTGCCGGGGCAGTGGCGGGGCCCTGCCGCCGGTGACTGGACGTCGTCCCTCGACCGCGTCGCGTACACGACGGCCGTGCGCCGGATCCGTACGCATATCGCGGCCGGCGAGGTCTACCAGGCCAACCTGTGCCGTGTGCTGTCCGCGCCGGCCGCCCCGGACGCCGACGTGGACGCCCTGACCGCACTGTTGGCCCGCGGCAACCCGGCGCCGTACGCCGGAACGATTCGGCTGCCGGAACACGGCGTCGAGATAGCCACCGCCTCGCCGGAGCTGTTCCTGCGCCGGACGGGGCGGACCGTCGAGAGCGGACCCATCAAGGGCACCGGCCGCACCGAGGCGGACCTCCTGGAGAAGGACTACGCCGAGAACGTGATGATCGTGGACCTGGTCCGCAACGACATCGGGCGGGTCTGCGCCACTGGCACGGTGACCGTCCCCGACCTGTGCGCCGTCGAGAAGCATCCCGGGCTCGTCCATCTGGTCTCCACGGTCCGGGGCGAGCTGCGCGTGGGGGCCGGCTGGGCCGAGCTGCTCGCCGCGGCCTTCCCGCCCGGCTCCGTCACCGGCGCGCCGAAGTCGAGCGCCCTGCGGATCATCGAGGAGCTGGAGACCGCGCCGCGCGGCCCGTACTGCGGCGGCATCGGCTGGGTCGACGCGGACCGGGGCGTCGGCGAGCTGGCCGTGGGCATCCGCACCTTCTGGATCGACCGGGGAGCGGGCGTGCTGCGGTTCGGTACCGGGGCCGGGATCACCTGGGGATCCGACCCGGAGGGTGAATGGCGGGAGACCGAGCTGAAGGCCGCCCGGCTGCTCGCGGTAGCGTCGGGTACGTACGACATGAACGAAGGGTGCCTCGGGTGAAGATCTGGCTGGACGGCGGGCTGCAGGATGTCGAGTCCGCGCGTGTCTCCGTGTTCGACCACGGGCTGACCGTGGGGGACGGCATCTTCGAGACGGTGAAGGCGACCGAGGGCAGGCCCTTCGCGCTCACCCGGCATCTCGACCGGCTGACCCGCTCGGCCCGGGGCCTCGGCCTGCCCGACCCCGACCACGACGAGGTGCGCCGGGGGTGCGAGGCCGTGCTGACGGCCAACCCGATGCCGCTGGGCCGGCTGCGCATCACCTATACCGGTGGCCACGGCCCGCTCGGCTCCGACCGCGGTGACCGCGGCCCCACCCTCGTGGTCGCCCTCGGAGAGACCGGCCGCCGCGCCGACTCCACCGCCGTGATCACGGTCCCCTGGACCCGCAACGAGCGCGGCGCGCTCACCGGCCTGAAGACCACCTCGTACGCCGAGAACGTCGTGGCCCTGGCCCGCGCCCACCAACACGGCGCCACCGAAGCCCTGTTCGCCAACACCGTCGGGCAGCTCTGCGAGGGCACCGGCTCCAACGTCTTCGTCGTCCTCGACGGCGAGATCCACACCCCGCCGGTCGCGTCCGGCTGTCTGGCCGGCATCACCCGCGCCCTGACCGTCGAATGGACCGGTGCCAAGGAGACCGACCTGCCCCTGGACGCCCTGGAGCGGGCCGACGAGGTCTTCCTCACCTCCACGCTGCGCGACGTCCAGGCCGTGCACCGGGTCGACGACCGCGAACTCCCCGGTGCCCCCGGCCCGGTGACCGCCAAGACGATGCGGATCTTCGACGAGCGGTCCGGGGCGGACCTGGATCCGTGAGAGCCCCTTCTAAATGGGCTGACGTGGGCGTCCGCGGCGGGTAGAACACCTCTGATGACCACGACTCTGCGGCCGACCGAGCCGCTTCAGCGCGAAGTCGACGGGGCGCGTTCACGCCGGTACCAGGTGTGTGTGAACAGCCGTCCCGTCGGCGCGATACACCTCGGCACGAGCCCCGACTTCGGCGACTCGGTGGGCCGGATTCTGGACCTGCGCATCGAGGAGCCGGACCGCCGACGCGGCCGGGGCACGGTCGCCGCGCTCGCCGCGGAGGAAGTGCTGCGCGGATGGGGGTGTACGCGGATCGAGACATCGGTGCCCGCGGCGGCGGAGGCGGCGCTGAAGGCGGCGACCGCCCTCGGTTACCTCCTACGCAACCGCCACATGGAGAAGCCGCTCGGCGACACCCCGCCCGGACTGCCCGTGGGGAGCCGGGGGCGGCCCATGACCCCGGCGGAGTTCGGCCCCTGGCAGGAAGAGCACCAAGAGGGCTACGCGCAGAGCTGGATCGAGCGCGGGGTACCCGTGGCGGAGGCCAGGGCCAAGGCTCTGCGGGACACCACCACCTTTCTGCCCGACGGCCTGGCCACCCCGGGAATGGTCTTCAGCGTCCTGGAGCACGAAGGGCCCGCGGTCGGCACACTCTGGGCGGGTACCCGAGAGGGCAGGGCCTTCGTTTACAAAGTCGAGACCGACGTGCGCCACCGGGGCAGGGGACATGGCCGCACGCTGATGCTCCTGGCGGAGGCGCAGGGCGTCGCGGCCGGCCGGTCCGCCGTCATGTTGAACGTCTTCGCGGGCAATACCCCCGCCGAGCGGCTCTACGAGTCACTCGGCTACCAGACGATCACCTACCACCTGTACAAGAACCTGCTCTGAAAGCCGCTCCGGAACCGGCTGCGAGGTTCGGGCGCGGGTTACTGCTCCCGCTCGGCCAGCAGCCGGTCCGCGATCTCCGTCACCCGCTCGCGCAGGCCCTCCTGGCTCTTGCCGCCGTCGAGGCGTTCGCCCCCGATGACGTAGGTCGGGGTGCCCGTCACGCCGATGGCCTGTCCCTCGGCCTGGTCGGCGTCGACGATCAGGATGTGCCGGCCGTCGACCAGTGCGGTGTCGAACTCCTCCGCGTCCAGGCGCAGTTCACGGGCCACCTGGACCAGGAACGGCTCGCCCTCGCGGTCCAGCTCCTCGACCCGGCCGAGGACCGCCTCGACGTACTCCCAGCCCTTGCCCTGCTCCAGCGCCTCCTCGGCGGCCTGTGCGGCGGCGAAGGCGTGCTTGTGCTTCTCCAGCGGGAAGTGCCGCAGCCGCAGCTCCAGCCGGTCGCCGTACCGGGCACGCAGGGCGCGGAGGTCGTCCAGGGCGCTGCGGCAGTCGGGACACTGGAGTTCGCACCAGACGTCGAGGACCGGGGCGTCGGTGGGAGCGGGGGAGTCGTTCATGGCGACCAGTCTTCCAGGCCGGGCTCCGTCGGCCCAATCGTGACGGTGGGCGGCGGCGGGTGGTCCAATCGTGACGGTGGGCGGCCGATGGTCCAATCGTGACGGTGGGCGGCGGCCGGTGGCCGGCTGTGATCACGGCTCGTACCTGGGGTGGAGACGACCCGGAGCGGACCCCGAGATGCCCCTGATTGTCGGGCCCGGGCATGGATCGCACGGGCCGGGCGGTGCACGATGGAGGGGGCGCGACACAGCGCGTGTCCGTCGCCCCGCCCGCTCGAGCCCGCCAGGAGGACCGGATGATCGCCGAGACAGTCTGTTCCGCCGCGTCCGCGGCCGGCCTGGGCATCGCCGTGGTGACCGCCTACCGCAAGCGGTACCTGTCGGCGGCCCGTATCGCTGCCTACTCACTCGTGCCCGTCGGCCTGGTCATGACGGGAGTGGTCGGCTGGCTCGCCGACACGGCGTTCAGCCCCACCGCCTGGGCGGGCTTCGCTGTGCTCGGCGCGGCCTGGGCCCTGTTCGCCTCCACGCGTGCCGTGGAGCGCCGACGCGGTGGCACCCGCGCCGAGCGCAAGGCGGCCGCCCGGGACGCGAAGCGGGACGCCGTGGCTCCCACCGCCTCGGCGCCCTCGCTTGGTCCCGCCACCCGCCCGGCGGCCGGGCCCGCGGCGGCACCCCGCGGCACCGGATCGGGTGAGGACTTCAGCGACATCGAGGCCATCCTGAAGAAGCACGGAATATGACCCACCCGCGGTGGCGGGGCCCCGTGCGGAGACGGCGGCCCGTCGCGGGGGCCCGACGCTGTTCAGGCAGGTCTCGGCGGATGCATATGACAAGCACATGAGGCATTGAAACGACACAGTGCGCCTACGGCGTGCGCGGAAGCGTTCACGGGGCGAGCGGAAGTGAACCGGACATCACGGAATTCGGCGAACTCCCGCCCATTCCGGGCGTGTTGATCGCGCGGTGGGTGCCCGCTAGGTCATCATCGCCGCGAGATGCTGGACACGAAACAGAGCGAGGCCGCGCCGCCGAAGGACGAGCCGCGCGGGTGCCTCTTCGCCCTTTCCCAGCCACCGCTGATGATCTTCCTTGCGGTGATCGGGTGTCTGCTCCTCATGGCTGCGCTGCACGACCTGCTGTGGCTGTGAGCCGTACCCGCCCGTCCCGGCGCCACCCGCCGGGACAGGCGTCGGCATCGACGAACTCCGACGACCAACTCCGACGACAACCCCGACGACGAACCCCGACGGCGGACCGAGCCGGCGGACCGAGCCGGCCGGCGGTGAGGTCCGCCTGCCAGGGATCAGCCCGCCGCCTCCTTGCGACGCGCCCGGTAGGCGGCGACATGCAGCCGGTTTCCGCAGGTCCGGCTGTCGCAGTAGCGGCGCGAGCGGTTGCGGGAGAGGTCGACGAAGGCGCGTCGGCAGTCGGGGGCCTCGCAGCGCCGCAGCCGCTCCTGCTCCCCGGCGACGACGAAGAACGCGAGTGCCATCCCGCAGTCGGCGGCGAGGTGGTCGGCCACCGAGGCGCCGGGCGCGAAATAGTGCACATGCCAGTCGAAGCCGTCATGGTCCGTGAGCTGGGGCGTGGTGCCCGCGGCCGCGACCAGTTCGTTGATCATCCCTGCGGCGACCCGGGCGTCCGGGGCGGCGAAGATCCCCGCGAACCGGCCGCGGACCTTGCGTACCGCCGACAGATCGAACTCCGAGAGCACGCCCACATCGCTCATGTCGTGGTCTCGGACGAAAACCTGGAGCGCCGCGACATCGGGCAGCCCGTCCGGCGCCGATTCGTCCTCCGGCGCGGTGTTCACCAGATCCACCACGGCATCGAGGGAACACCGGGTGTCGTGGGTGATCAGCACGTTTCGCTCCCTGGCCTGAGGGTCGGGCGGGCGCCCGCCGATGGTGGCCGATCGTAGCGACATGCGGCTCCGGCGCATCGTGCTCTGCCCCACTCGTCGCTGCCCTGGTAGAACGCGCACCGGGCGGCGGGGGTTCCCAGGGCACACCGGCGCCGCCCCCGTGACCGATCACGGTGGCGGCTCCGGTGCTGCCGTATGCGGTTGTCTAGGCCCGAGCCGTCTCCCCGAGTGGACGGCGCCGGGCGGCTTGCAGGGGCGTTGCCCTAGCTCTCCGCCAGAATGTGCGAGAGCTCCTGATCGAGATCGAAGTGCCGGTGCTCCGTGCCGGGCGGCACGGCAGCGTCAGTTCGCTTCAGGAAGGATTCCAGGGCCCGCGCGGGGGCTTCGAGCAGGGCTTCGCCCTCCGGAGAGCTCAGGGCGATGCACACGACGCCCTGACCGTGGCTGCGGGACGGCCAGACGCGGACGTCGCCGGTGCCGGTGGGGCGGTGCAGCCCCTCGGCGAGGAGGTCGCGGGCGAACACCCACTCGACGGTCTCCTCGGCTCCGGTGTGGAAGGTGGCGTGCACGGCGTAGGGGTCGGCCGTGTCATACCGCAGGCCTGCGGGGACAGGCAGGGAAGACTCGCTCGACACAACGAGGCGCAGGTGCAGCTCGCAGCTGACCGTGGTGTTCATAAGCGCCAGGGCCTTTCGCTCAGTGTGCGCTCGGGGATTCGCACGTCGGCGAAATCGACATGCCACCTACGGTGCCGTTGTAAACCCCTCTGAGTGTTTTGCGTGTGTTTACGTAACTCTTCCGGCCGAGAACCCGGACGAGAGCTACGACCATTCCGGTGACCGGAATCGCTCAGGTAGGGTTTGGTCGTATGAATACGGGGAGTAACGAACCGGGCGAGGTCGCCGTGGCCTCGGACGGGAGCGAGGTGGACGGGACGGAGACGGACGGGGCGCGCGACCAGCGGGGGCTCGGATCGCGGGCGCCCGAGTTCATCAAGGCGCGCCGGATGCTGCACCTGAGCTGGCAGGTCGGGGTCTTCGCGGTCGGCCTCGCGGTGGTGGTCGTGGGCATCGTCCTGCTGCCGTTGCCGGGACCTGGCTGGGTGATCATCTTCGGCGGCATGGCGATCTGGGCGACCGAGTTCGTCTGGGCCCAGCTGGTGCTGCGCTGGACGAAACGCAAGGTCACGGAGGCGGCCCAGAAGGCCCTCGACCCCAAGGTGCGCCGCCGCAACATCACGGTGACGGTGATCGGCCTGGTGATCGTGGCCGGCCTGGCCGGGATCTACCTCTCCAAGTTCGGCATAGTGATGCCCTGGAAGATCGAGGAGTGACCCGGCCGACGGCCGCGGACCCCCGACGACTGGTCGGGGGCACCCCCTGACATGGGGTAATGTTCTTCCTGCGTCCGGGCGATTAGCTCAGTGGGAGAGCGCTTCGTTCACACCGAAGAGGTCACTGGTTCGAACCCAGTATCGCCCACCCGGAACCGCGGCCCACCTGCCAGAGCAGGTGGGCCGCGGTCGTTTCAGGGCCCGGAGGGGCGGCTCTGGCGGCGTCGCCCACCCCGTGCGGCGTACCTGCGGCCGGCTGGTGCTCGATCGGTGCGGCTCCGGCCGGGCGTTCCCCTACACGTCCCGCTCACCGTGCGGGCAGGCTGCTGAGCCATGGTGCTCCCGCGCGGCGGTGCGAAGAGCTGTGCGGCGCCTGACGGCCCTGCGCGGCACCTGCCTGCCGTGCGGCGTGGGCCCGTGCGCCTGACGGCGCGGGCCGACGCAGCTGAGGTGTGTCGTTCGGTGCCGACGCTGTCGCGCTCCGTCATTGTCCGCGCGATGCCGAGAGGTTCGTCCGTGAGGCGCGGACGAACACGGTCGGTGCGCGGTTGTCGGTGCACGGTCCTTTCCGAACCGGCCGACGGTCGACGGTATCGGGGCGGGCACCGCCAACGGCGGACGACGATCTTCAGGGCAGGCCCGCCGGGGCGGGGCATGACAAGTCATGCCGGGGGGCCGCAGTCGTCGGAGGAATCGGCCCTGCCGTCCACCTCGGCCCGGCCACCATCCGCCGCCCGTCACCCCCCCGCCCTCGACTCGGCCCGGCCCCATCCGCCGCCCGTCGCCGCGCCCCGCCCTCGACTCGGCCCGGCCCCATTCGCCGCGCCTCACCGCGCCCCGCCCTCGACTCGGCCCGGCCCCATTCGCCGCGCCTCACCGCGCCCCACCCTCGGCTCGGACCCGCGCCAATCGCCCGCCCCTCACCGCGCCCCGTTCTCGAGGCCGACCGCCTTGGGCCCTCCGCGCGAAAGGAGATCCACGGCGCCCGCCCACCCGCCCGCGGGCCCCGCAGTGGATCTTCGTCCTTGCCCGGTCTCCGGCCCGGTCTCCGGCCCGGCCCTCCCCCCGACGGCGCCTCGAAGCCAACCCGTAACCCCGGCCACCGCAGGCCACTTCACGTTCGCCCCTCCGACCGCACGCCCCTCACCTGCGACGTCGCCCACCCTCCGGTCGTCGCGCCCGCGCCCCGCCGCGTCTCACCGCCGCTCCCGGTCACAAGAAATTCCTGTCCGAATCATTGACGCCTCACCGGCCCCTCCGTAACTTGTGCCAGCAAGCGCTTACTTGAAACGATTCATGCAGGCGTCGGCGACGCTGCGGGGAGGGGCCCGACTGTGGGAACGAGCAGGAATGTGGAGAGACGGACCGTCCTGAAGGCGGCCGGGGCCTCGGCGGCCGCGCTCGGGCTCGCCGCGACGACCGGGTGCGGAGGCGGAAGCGGTTCCGGGGACGGGACGGTGACGATCCGTTACTCGTGGTGGGGCGCCGAGGAGCGCGCCACGAAGATCAACCAGACCATCAAGCTCTTCGAGAAGAAGTACCCGAAGATCAAGGTCAAGACGGACTTCCAGACATATCAATCGTTCTGGGAGAAGTTCCAGACCCAGGCCGCCGGCGGAAATCCCCCGGACGTTTTCCAAAATGCCGTCACCTTTCTTCGGAAGTACGACAAGCGAGGAATTCTCCTCGACCTCAAGTCTCAGGTTCAGGCAGGGAATCTGAGCCTGGATCACTTCCGGGCCGACGTCACGAAGGTCGGCGAGGTCGACGGCAAGCAACTCGGAATCCCCGTCGGGTCCAACACCATGGCGCTCGTCATCGACAAGAAGGTCTTCGAGAAGGCCGGCGTCGAACCGCACGCGGGCTGGACCTGGGACGACTACTTCAAGGCCCTGAAGACCATCCACGACAGGACGAAGGTCGCGGGGGACACCGGCTACTTCGCCATCATGTACCTCTACGACCTCTACCTCCGCCAGAACGGCAAGGCGTTCTACACCGCTGACGGACTCGGCTTCGACAAGGCCGACCTGACGGAGTGGTGGACCGACGGCTACAACCGTGTGAAGGCCGGCATCGTCACGGACCCGAAGGTCGTCGCCCAGGACGCCCCCAAGTCGTCCCTTTCGGCCGGGCACGGCGCCTCGGAGTTCACCTGGGACAACTTCACCGTGCGCTACTCGTCGGAGGGTGACAGCACCTACGGTCTCGCGCCGATCCCGACCATGGACGGCAAGCACACCGGGCAGTACCTCGCCTCCCTGATGCTGAGCGCCTCCGCCCGTACCGCTCACCCCAAGGAGGTCGCGCAGTTCATCGACTTCATGGTCCACGACCCCGAGGTCGGCAAGATCATGGGATACGACCGGGGCATCCTCGCGAGCACCGAGCAGTACACGGCGTTCAAGCCGACCGACACGGTGAACAAGGAGATCGCGCAGTACGAGGACGACACCGCCAAGGCGGGCGTCCTCGGCACGATCACCCCGCACCCCTCCGGTGCCGACACCATCGAGGCCGCCTTCCTGCGTATCGGCGGCGACCTCGGACAGGGCAAGACGAAGGTCGCGGACGCGGTGAAGCAGTTCTTCACCGAGTCCGAGGCCGCCTTCCAGGCCTGATGGGACGTGCCGTGACGCTCGTCAAGGACTCCCTGCCCGCAGCGCGCGGGACGCGTTCGGCCGCCTCCGCCGGCACGGGGCGGCGGCCGGGACGCCGGCGCGAGAACCTCGCCGGCTACCTCTTCATGTCCCCGTGGATCGCCGGCTTCCTGCTGCTGACCGCGGGCCCGATGGTCGCCTCGCTGTACTTCGCGTTCACCGACTACAACCTCTTCAACACCCCGAAGTGGGTCGGGTTCGACAACTTCACCAAGATGTTCGACGATCCCCGCTGGCAGAAGTCGGTGGAGGTGACCGCGAAGTACGTGGTCATCGGCACCCCGCTGAAGCTGCTGCTCGCCCTGGGGGTGGCCCTGCTCCTCGCCCAGAGCCGGCGCGGCCAGGCCTTCTACCGGGCCGCCTTCTACGCTCCCTCGCTGATCGGCGCGAGCGTCTCGGTGGGCTTCGTCTGGCGGTCGCTGTTCTCCGACGGCGCGATCGTGGACCGTACCCAGTCCTTCTTCGGCTGGCACGTGGGCGGCTGGGTCGGCAACGCCGACTGGGTGCTGTACTGCCTGGTCGCGCTGACCGTGTGGCAGTTCGGCGCCCCCATGGTCATCTTCCTGGCGGGCCTGAAGCAGGTGCCGAAGGAGCTGTACGAGGCGGCCGAGATGGACGGCGCCGGGCCGTTCCGGAAGTTCTGGAACATCACCCTGCCGATGATTTCCCCGGTGCTGTTCTTCAACGTGCTCCTGGAGACCATCCACTCCTTCCAGATCTTCGGCTCGGCGTACGTCGTCTCCAACACGTACTGCGGTCCGGCCGACGCCACGCTCGTCTACACCTGCTACCTCTACCAGCAGGGCTTCCAGAACGCCCGGATGGGCTTCGCCGCCGCGATGGCCTGGATGCTGCTGCTCGCGGTCGCCCTGGTGACGGCCGTCCTCTTCTGGTCCCAGAGGAAATGGGTGCACTACGAGGAGGTCGCCCGATGAGTTCCCCCGCTCTCTCCCGCAAGCACACCGGCTCGCTCGCCTGGCACCTCGGCGCCCTGCTGATTCTCGCGGTCATCCTCTACCCGGTGGTCTGGGTGATCGGCGCGTCGTTCAAGCCCGGCAAGGACATCATCAACAGCCTCCAGCTGTTGCCGTCCCACCCGATCCTGTCCAACTTCAAGGGCCTCGCCGACGGCATCGCGGACATCTCGATCTGGACCTTCTTCCAGAACTCGCTCTTCTACGCGCTCGGCGCCGTCGTCGGCGTGCTGATCTCCTGTTCGCTCACCGCCTACGCCTTCGCCCGGATCCGCTTCGCCGGCCGCAATCTGCTCTTCTCCCTGATGATCGGCACCCTGCTGCTGCCGTACCACGTACTGCTGATCCCGCAGTACGTGATGTTCCAGAAGCTGGGCTGGATCAACACCTACATCCCCCTGCTGATCGGGAAGTACCTCGCCACCGAGGCCTTCTTCGTCTTCCTGATGGTGCAGTTCATGCGGAACCTGCCCCGGGAACTGGACGAGGCGGCCCGGCTCGACGGCTGCGGGCACTTCCGTATCTACTGGTCGATCGTGCTGCCGCTGTGCCGGCCCGCCCTGATCACCAGCGCGATCTTCACCTTCATCAACGCCTGGAACGACTTCATGGGCCCGCTCATCTACCTCAACGAGCCCGGCAAGTACACGGTCTCGCTGGGCCTGATGATGTTCCGCGACTCCGACGGCGTGGCCGCCAACTACGGCGGGATGATCGCCATGTCCCTGGTCGCGCTGCTGCCCGTGCTGCTGTTCTTCCTCACCTTCCAGCGCTATCTGATCGACGGAATGGCGACCTCCGGACTGAAGGGCTGAGGCCGTGGCCGACGACGTACGGGCGAAGTCCACCGCCTTCTCCGACCGGTTCGGCGTCTTCGCCGAATGTCTGCTCACCGGCGTGTGGATCGCCGTCGCGTCCCTGGGGGTCGTCACCTGTCCGGCCGCCTTCGCCGCCGGCGCCCGGCACCTGCGTCGCCGTACGGGGCAGTTGGGCGGCGGGTGGCGGGAGTTCGTGAGCGACTTCCGGGCCGCCCTGTCCGGCGGCTGGCTGGTCGGGCTCGCCGGGTGGGGTGCGGTCGCCGGCGCCTGGGTGGACGTCCAGGCCGTGCGGGCCGGGCTGCCGGGCGGGCCGCTCGTCGGGGCCGTCGGCCTGTTCGCGGTGATCGGCCTCGCCGTCGCGGGGCTGCGCGCGGCGGCCGTCTGGGCGCCAGGCGACCGCTGGCGCGCCCTGCTCGCGGCGGCCGGCCGGCGTACCGTCCTCGACCCCGGCGGATCCTTCCTGCTCGTCGGGGGAGCGGTTCTGGTGGTCTGTTCCGCCCTGCTCATCGCGCCGCTGGCGGTGCCCGTGCTGGGCGCCGTCGCGGCGGCGGCCGTCGCCGTGGAGGAGCGCCACCGGCTCCGCCGCTGACCGGCCTCGCACCAGGGGCGCCGCCTCCGGCGTCGCACCTCTCTCTGTCATGCCCCTGACTACCCCCTGACTACCCCGCACGCGTACGGAAAGGAAAGGCGGACCATGTCTCCCATCCCCCGCAGATCCCTTCTCAAGGCGGCCGCCGTCGCCGGTGCCGCCGCCCAGTTCAGCTGGGCGCTGGGCGCCAAGGAAGCGCAGGCCGCGCCCGGAGCCGAGGCCGCCGACGCGGACCCGGTGACCCTGGACTGGCTGGAGGACGGCGGCCTCGGTGCCGCGCCCGGCTCGACCGTCGGGGTGCCCTGGCCGATGGGCGCGTTCCAGGAGGACCAGACCTTCGCGCTGACGGACGAGGACGGCAAGAACGTGCCCGTCCAGTCCTGGCCGATCGGCTACTGGCCGGACGGCTCCCTCAAGTGGACCGCGCACGCGGTGAGTTCGGGCAACGGCAAGCTCACGCTCGCGGCGGGCGACCCGGCCGCCCCCGCGCAGAAGGTCACCGTCGACAAGAGCGGCGGCACGATCGACGTGTCCACCGGCGTGATCGGCGTGAAGATCGGCAAGAACGGCTCGACGCTCGTCAAGTCGGTCACCCGCGGCTCGACGGAGATCGCCAGGAACGGGCGGCTCGTCCTCATCCGCCAGCCCGAGATCGAGGACGAGGACCAGGGCACGGTCAAGTCCGAGCGCTTCGACGGGGCGATCGACGCCGTGACCGTCGAGCAGGAGGGCCCGGTCCGCGCGGTCGTCCGTATCGACGGCAAGCACCGCAAGGGAGGCCGGAGCTGGCTGCCGTTCTCGATCCGCCTCTACTTCTACGCGGGCGCCGACTCCTTCCGGATGGTCCACACGATCACCTACGACGGCACCCAGGAGCCTGGCAAGGCGAGCGGTGACTTCATCCGCGGGCTCGGCGTGCGGTTCGGCGTGCCGATGCGCGACGAGGCCTACGACCGGCACATCCGCATCGGCGGCGAGGGACCGGGCCTGCTGCGGGAGGCCGTCCAGGGCATCACCGGGCTGCGCCGCGACCCCGGCGCGGCCGTGCAGGCGGCCCAGTACGCGGGGCAGAAGCTGGCCGACCCGTCCACCTGGGACCAGCGGGTGACGACACGGTTGCAGTACATCCCGCACTGGGGCGACTACACCCTCGCCCAGCTCTCCGCCGACGGCTTCACCCTGCGCAAGCGCACCACGAAGGGGTACGGCTGGATCGCGGCCGGCGGCGGCAGACGGGCCTCCGGCTTCGGTTACGTCGGTGGCGCGAGCGGCGGACTCTCCTTCGGTCTCCGGGACTTCTGGGAGAAGTTCCCCGCCCAGCTGGACATCCGGGACGCCCACACCGACGAGGCCGAGGTCACCCTCTGGCTCTGGTCGCCCGAGGCCCAGCCGATGGACCTGCGCTTCTACCACGACGGCATGGGCCAGGACACCTACGCCGAACAGCTCCAAGGCCTCGAGATCACCTACGAGGACTACGAGCCGGAGTTCGGCACCCCCTACGGCATCGCCCGCACCTCCGAACTCCTCTTCTGGGCCAACGAGTCGACGCCGACACCGGAGGCGCTGGCCGACCAGGTCGACGCCGTCCGGGTACTGCCCCAACTCGCCGCCCCGCCCAGGCAGCTCATCAAGGCCGAGGTCTTCGGCCCCGGCCTCTACTCCGAGCCGGACCGCTCCACCGCCGCCAAGGCCAAGATCGAGGACCACCTCGACTTCCTGTTCACCTACTACAAGGACCAGGTGGAGCAACGTCGTTGGTACGGCTTCTGGGACTACGGCGACTTCATGCACACCTACGACACCGTGCGCCACCAGTGGCGGTACGACGTCGGCGGCTACGCCTGGGACAACTCCGAGCTCTCGCCCGACCTGTGGCTCTGGTACGCGTACCTCAGAAGCGGGCGCGCGGACATCTTCCGGTTCGCGGAGGCGCTCACCCGGCACACCGGCGAGGTCGACGTCTACCACCTCGGCCAGTGGGCCGGCCTCGGTACCCGGCACGGCGTCCAGCACTTCGCGGACAGCGCCAAGCAGCAGCGCATCTCCAACACCACCTACCGGCGCTTCTACTACTTCCTCACCGCCGACGAACGCGTCGGCGACCTCATGGCGGCCAACGTCGACTCCGACGAGACCTTCCTCGTCCTCGACCCGCTCCGCAAGATCCGCACCGACCCCTACACACCCGACCGGCACGCCCTCTCCATCGGCTTCGGCACCGACTGGAGCGGTCTGGTGTCGGCCTGGCTGACCGAGTGGGAACGCAAGGGCCCCAAGTGGGAGAAGGCCAAGGCGCGCGTGCTGTCGACCATGGAGGGCATCGCCGCCCAGCCCAACGGCTTCGTGCAGGGCAGCGGCCTCTACGACCTCGACACCGGGAAGTTCGCCACCGCCGCCACCCCGGTCGTCTCCGTGTCCCACCTGTCGGCGGTCTTCGGCCTGAACGAGCTCTGCGCCGAACTCATCCACCTGACCGACATGCCGAAGTTCAACGAGGTGTACTTCGACTACTGCCGCTACTTCAACGCCACCAAGGCCGAACAGGCGGCACGTTACGGCGCCAACTTCGGCACCCTGCTGCTCTTCCAGGGCCACTCCCGGCTCGACGCGTACGCCGCCGTGAAGACCGGCGACGAGACGCTCGCCAAGCGCGCGTGGACGAAGTTCTACAGCTCCGACGGCTACACGGAGTCCTCGCCATGGAAGACCGAGCCGCTCTCCGGCCCGGTCACACTGGTGGCGGGCAGTGAGGCGAGCTGGGTGTCCTCCAACGACACCGCGCTGTACGGGCTCGCGGCCATCGAGAACCTCGCCCTGCTGGGCGACAAGATGCCGTCGTAACGGGTGAGAGGGGGAGCGCCGTCGCACGGGCGGCGGCGCTCGCACCCAAGAGTGTGGTCCAGGTCACTCCGTACGGCATGAGTACGCGTACTCAGATCAATCCGGTGGGCAGACTCCGCCCATGGACTGGACCCACTACCGCTTCCGCAGCCTGTGGCCGTTGCCCGCCGACCGCGCCGCCGTCTACCGGGCCCTTGAGCGGGTCGAGGACTACCCGAGCTGGTGGCCGCAGGTGCGTGCGGTCAGCCGGCTGAACGACACCACCGGCGTCATCACCATCCGTTCGGTCCTGCCGTACGACATGACGTTCACCGCACGCGAGGCACGGCGCGACCCGGCCGCCGGGGTGCTGGAGATCGTGATGAGTGGTGACATCGAGGGCTGGTCCCGCTGGACGATCACCGCCGACGGCACCGGCACCCTGGCCCGCTACGACCAGGTCGTCGACGTCAGCAAGCCGCTGCTGCGCCGACTGGCGGTCCCCGGGCGGCCGTTCTTCCGCGCCAACCACCGGCTGATGATGTGGGCGGGACGGCGCGGACTGCTCGGGCACCTGCAAGCGGTTTGAACGAAACCCGCCGGTCCCTGTATCGTTCACTGCGTTCCCGGGCGATTAGCTCAGTGGGAGAGCGCTTCGTTCACACCGAAGAGGTCACTGGTTCGAACCCAGTATCGCCCACCACCGGGAAGGCCGGTCCGCCTGTGCGGACCGGCCTTTTTGCGTGTGGTCCGGCCGAATGGTGGACCCGACTGCCCGCGCCCGCCTGCCCTCGGCCGGCCGCGGTCAGGGGTGCCTAGGCTGTCACCGCTGCGGAAAGGTGGTGCCATGGACGCTGATTCCCGGATCAGGGCGGCGATCGAAGAGCATTGGCGGGCATCGGAACGTGGGGACATCGAAGCCGAGCATGCCGTCTACGCCGAGGACGCGATCCTGGACTACCCGCAGTCCGGTGAGCGTTTCCGGGGGCGCGAGACGATCGCCGCGCAACGCGGCGGGCACCCCGCCGACCGGCACTTCACCGTCCTGCGGATCACCGGCCACGCGCAGGTATGGGTGAGTGAGTGCGTCATCACCTACGACGGTGTGCCCTCGTACTCGGTGAGCATCATGGAATTCGCCGACCAGCACGTGGTGCACGGGACCCAGTACTTCGCCGGCCCGTTCGGCTCACCGGCCTGGCGGGCCGCGCTCGCCGAGCCGATGCCGGGACGGACCATCACGAGCGCCTGACGGTCGCCCTCGCCGGTCGGTCAGCCTCGTCCCGCGGGCGCCGGCCGGGCAGCCACGGCTGGCCCTGCTGCTGGGCTGCTTCGCGATGCTCGGGCTCGGGCTGCTGGCGGTCCTGCTGGTGCTGGCCATGGTGTACAGCCGTCTGGTGCATCATGACGCGCCCAGCGGTGCGACGGTGCCCACCGTGTGGATCGGCGTGGGGGCGCTGGACCAGGCGGTGACGGCGCTGGGCGCGCTGGCCACGGCGGCGCCGAGCACGCTGCCCGCCCCGTACGCGCGTGGGAGTGCGGTCGCCGCGCTCCTGGGCGGGATCGGTATTTGGGGCTTCGCCACGCTGTGGCTGGTGCTCGCCACGGCGCTGACCGTGCGGGAGGTCCGAGGGGGACTGCCCTTCGCACCCACCTGGTGGTCCTTCATCTTCCCGCTCGGCGCCTGCGTCACCGGTACCAGCGCCCTCGCCGCCCGCACCGGCTCGCAGCTCTTCGTCTGGAGCGCCGTCGTCCTGTACGTACTGCTCGTGGTCGCCTGAGCGGTGGTCGCCTGGCACTCCCTGCGGCACGCGACCCGCCGGTGACACCGCCCCTGCGGGTGCGCGAGACCGGTGTCCTGGTCCGAGGACTTCGTGGCCTTCCGGCCCGCCATCGGATCGCTGGGCCTGTCCACGGACGGGCCCGGCGTCGTCGGGGCCTGCCGTGCGGGCATGCCGGGGGCGAGCGGCGGAGGTACGGTCGAGGAACGGCATGGATGCGGACCTCTCAGCCGACGCACAGGCCGGTGCCCGAGACACGCCCGGGAGGGCCCATGGCTCAGCAAGCGAACATCGCCGCGCAGACCGCCTTCGGAGAGGCCGTCGTCTCCGGCAACCTCGACGCCCTCGACGAGATCGTCGCCTCCCACTCGGTCGACCATGACCCCGCCCCGGGGCAGGGGCCGGGGCCCGAGGGGTACAAGGGCATGTTCGGCGAGTTGCGCGAGGCCTTCCCTGACTTGAACGTCCAGGTGGAGCACCTGATGGCCACCGACGACGAGTTGGCCTTCGCCTACGTCATCACCGGGACGCATCTGGGGCCGCTCCTGGGGCGGCCGGCGACCGGCAGGAAGGTGAGCTACCGGGGCATGCAGATCAGCCGCTTCGACAGCGACGGCAAGCTCGTCGAACGCTGGGGCAGCAGCGACGAACTCGGCATGCTGCGGCAACTCGGCCTCGCCGCGATATGAAGCCGTGACGCCGTGAAGTGAAGCCGTGAGGCTCTGAAGTGAAGCCGTGAAGCCGTGATGTGGCGGGGCGCCGGGTGGCCGGCGCCCCGCCCCTCACGCTGCCGTCGGCAGTTCCGGCCGTAGCGGCCAGTACGTGTTCACCGTCTCCGGTGTGCCGCTGCGCGCGAACCAGGCCTGGAGCCCGCGCGCCTGCGCCGCGTGCCACGTCGTCTGCAATGTGTGCAGTTCGGCAGGGCTCAGGCGCTCCAGCCGGGCCGCGAAACGGCGGCCCAGCGCCCGTACCAGATCCAGTGAGGCCAGTGCGTCGGCGGCCGCGTCGTGCGCGCCCTCCAGGGTGACCTCGTAGTGCGCGCAGAGGTCGGTCAGGGTGCGGCGGCCCTTGCGGTAGCGGTCCAGATGCTTGTCCAGGACCCGCGGATCGAGGACGAGCAGGGGGCTCGCCTCGAACCAGCGGTCCAGTGCGGACGCCCGGTGCCGCCGCAACTCGCGGTCCAGGAGCGTCAGATCGAACGGCGCGTTCATCACCACCAGCGGGCGGTGCATCGCCGCGTGCTCGGCCAGTTCCTCGGCTATCTCGTACATCACCGGCGCCGGCCAACGGCCGTTGTGCTGCAGGTGTTCGTCCGTCAGCCCGTGCACCGCCGTCGCCGCTTCCGGCACCGGTATGCCCGGGTTCACCAGCCATCGGGTCACCCGTGGCCGGGTGCCCGGGGCGTCCTGGACGACGACCGCGGCGGACACGATGCGGTCGGTCTCCACGTCCACGCCCGTGGTCTCCGTGTCGAAGGCCGCCAAGGGCCCCTCGTACCAGCACGTCATGCCAATACAACTCCTCGTTCACCCACGGCAGCTGACGTTCCGTCTTCTGCCCGTTTGGTGATACCCGGGCCGTTTGCGGCGTACGCCGGAAGGACACAACAGGAGTGCGGGTCTTTGCAGTTCAGCGGCCCGCCACGGGGAAACTCTTTGGCTGGGAAGGCTATTGGTCATGGCGATAGCGCAGCCCGAGCGGGGCGGGCTGCTGCCCGAACGCACGGGCCCCCATCGCGGCACACTCGCCACCACCGCCTGCATGGAGACACTGCAGGTGGGATATCTGCACGCCGTCGCCGCGGCGGCCGGCTGCTCGCTCTCGCAGCCGTTCCCGGACAACGGCATCGACTGGCACGTCAGCCATGGCTCACCCGGGCACACCGTCGACGACGAGGTGACCATCAAGGTGCAGCTCAAGTGCACGTACCAGATCGCAGCCAACCCGCCGGGACGTTTCTTCTCCTTCACGCTGGACAACGACCACCTGCGCAAGCTCGCCCGCACACCGGTGTCGGTGCACAAGATCCTCGTGGTGATGCTGGTTCCGCGCTCCCAGGACGACTGGCTGCGCGCCAGCCACGACCGGCTCGATCTGCGCCACTGCTGCTACTGGGTCAACCTGGCAGGGCACCCGATCACCGGCCGCAACCGGACCACCGTGCGGGTTCCGACCGCGCGCATCTTCGACGACCGGGCGCTCTGCGAGATCATGACGCGGGTCGGGACGGGAGGACGACCATGAGGCACCGTCCGTACGAGGAGCAGCTGCGGGAAGTCCGGCCGCATCCGGTGGACCCCCACTGGAACCATCCTCCCGAGCCCACCGAGGTCGACCCCGTGGTGCTCGGCGCCCTGCTGCGCCGGCACGGCTGGCAGCGGCGCGGGGGAGCCCCGGGGCGATACGGCCGCTGGACCCCACCCGGGCCGGGCAACACCGGCACCAGCCTGCTCGTACCGGAGAGCCGCGCCTTCCCGGACAGTGACGATCTGCTCGGGGAGGCGCTCACGGCTCTCGTGCGCAGCGGTACGCCCGCCGCGCGTGAGGTGCTGGTCGGGCTGGCGGTGCCCAGCGACGAGATCCGCTGGTGGCGGGACGTGCCGAGCGGTCCCGCGGACGCCACGCCCTGGACGGTCGAGGAGCAGTTGCGCACCGCGGCCCGGGGGACCCTGCTGGCCGGCGCGCTCGCCACGCGCGCGCGTGCCGGTTACTACGGCGCCCGGCACAAGCGTGCGGCCGCCGCCATGCTGGAGTCCGTCCTCGTGGGCTCGGCGGAGGGCGGCCGCGGCCTGACCGCCTTCGTGCCCGTCGGCACCGGGCGGCCCCTCGCCGTACGCCTCCACCAGGCCCTGTTCGCCGCCCGCGAGGCCATCGACTACCAGCGGGCCACCGGTGGCATGGACGCCTTCGACGGAGCCGTCGAGGCGGGCGTGAGCCGTGAATTGACCGACGCCCTGGTCACGCTCGTGCGCGGCACCGAGGGCGCCCGGATCTCCGTGGAGTGGGCTCCGGGTGCCGGGGTCCCCAATGACTGCGCGTCCACCGTCGAGCCCGTCGAGTTCTCACCCGGCGACCTGCCCGTGCTGCGCGAGGCCGGCGCCCGCTTCCTGCGCGACGAACCCTCCGTACCGGTCCGGATCACCGGCACCGTGGTCCGGATGCGCCGCTCGGAGCCGCGTGGCGAGGGCGCGGTACGGCTGCGGGTCATCGCGGGCGCCGAGGTGCCGTACGTCCGGGTCACCCTCGACGAGGAGGACTACCGGATCGCCGGGCAGGCCCACCTCGTCGGGCTCCCGGTGCGGGTGCACGGGCGGCTGGAGAGCCGGGGCGGGTTCCGGCGGCTGTCCGGCGCCTCCGGGGTCGTACCGGTGCAGGTGGACGAGGCCGAGCGGGACCGTCTGGTGAAGTCGCTCCAGGAGAACCTCGACTTCTTCGAGGAGGCGTGCAGCGGGGACGACTGTGACTGACCGCGGACTGTGGGTGACCGTTTAGCGGTCGGTGGGGCCGGGTCGGTACGATCCGGTATTGCGCGCGCTCCTGGTATGGCGCCGCATCCACCTTCAGGCAGGAGAGACCGGTGTCAGACGTCCGTGTGATCATCCAACGCGATTCCGAGCGGGAAGAACGCGTGGTGACGACGGGCACTACGGCCGCCGAGCTCTTCGCCGGCGAGCGCTCGATCATCGCCGCGCGTGTGGGCGGCGAGCTCAGGGACCTCGCGTACGAGCTGAAGGACGGCGAGACCGTCGAGGGTGTCGAGATCGCCTCCGAGGACGGTCTGGGCATCCTGCGCCACTCCACCGCGCACGTCATGGCGCAGGCCGTGCAGGAGCTCTTCCCCGAGGCCAAGCTGGGTATCGGCCCGCCGGTCAAGGACGGCTTCTACTACGACTTCGACGTCGAGAAGCCCTTCCATCCCGATGACCTCAAGGCCATCGAGAAGAAGATGCAGGAGATCCAGAAGCGCGGGCAGAAGTTCTCCCGCCGCGTGGTGACCGACGAGGCCGCCCGCGAGGAACTGGCGGACGAGCCCTACAAGCTGGAGCTGATCGGCCTCAAGGGCTCGGCGTCGAGCGACGACGGCGCGGACGTCGAGGTCGGCGCCGGTGAGCTGACGATCTACGACAACCTGGACGCAAAGACCGGCGAGCTGTGCTGGAAGGACCTCTGCCGCGGTCCCCACCTGCCGTCCACCCGCCTCATCCCGGCGTTCAAGCTGATGCGCAACGCGGCCGCCTACTGGCGCGGCAGCGAGAAGAACCCGATGCTCCAGCGCATCTACGGCACCGCCTGGCCGTCCAAGGACGAGTTGAAGGCGCACCTGGACTTCCTCACCGAGGCCGAGAAGCGCGACCACCGCAAGCTGGGCAGCGAGCTGGACCTGTTCTCCATCCCCGAGCAGATCGGCTCCGGGCTCGCCGTCTTCCACCCCAAGGGCGGCATCATCCGCCGCGTGATGGAGGACTACTCGCGCCGCCGGCACGAGGAGGAGGGCTACGAGTTCGTCTACACCCCGCACGCCACGAAGGGGAAGCTCTTCGAGACGTCCGGGCACCTGGACTGGTACGCCGACGGCATGTACCCGCCCATGCAGCTCGACGAGGGCGTGGACTACTACCTCAAGCCCATGAACTGCCCGATGCACAACCTGGTCTTCGACGCGCGCGGCCGTTCCTACCGTGAACTGCCGCTGCGGCTCTTCGAGTTCGGGACCGTGTACCGCTACGAGAAGTCGGGCGTCGTGCACGGCCTGACCCGCGCCCGCGGCTTCACCCAGGACGACGCGCACATCTACTGCACCAAGGAGCAGATGGCGGACGAGCTCGACAAGACGCTCACCTTCGTCCTGAACCTGCTCCGCGACTACGGTCTCACCGACTTCTACCTGGAGCTGTCCACCAAGGACCCGGAGAAGTTCGTCGGCTCCGACGAGGTCTGGGAGGAGGCGACCGAGACGCTCCGCGCGGTCGCCGAGAAGCAGGGCCTCCCGCTCGTCCCCGACCCGGGCGGCGCCGCCTTCTACGGTCCGAAGATCTCCGTGCAGACCAAGGACGCCATCGGCCGCACCTGGCAGATGTCGACCGTCCAGCTCGACTTCAACCTGCCCGAGCGGTTCGACCTCGAGTACACCGCTGCCGACGGCTCCAAGCAGCGCCCGGTGATGATCCACCGCGCCCTGTTCGGCTCCATCGAGCGGTTCTTCGCGGTGCTCCTGGAGCACTACGCGGGCGCCTTCCCGGCGTGGCTGGCGCCGGTCCAGGCGGTCGGCATCCCGATCGGCGACGGACACGTCGAGTACCTGCAGAAGTTCGCGGCCGAGGCCAAGAAGAAGGGCCTGCGCATCGAGGTCGACGCGTCGTCGGACCGGATGCAGAAGAAGATCCGCAACGCCCAGAAGCAGAAAGTGCCCTTCATGGTCATCGCGGGCGACGAGGACATGACGGCCGGCTCGGTCTCCTTCCGCTACCGCGACGGCTCGCAGGAGAACGGCATCCCGTTCGAGGAGGCCATCGCCAAGATCGCGCAGGTGGTCGAGGAGCGGGCCCAGGTCTGATTCCGCACCCTCGCGGGAGGCCCTCGGAGATCACTTCTCCGGGGGCCTTTTCGCTGTCCTGCCCTCCAGCGCGTCCTCCTCGTCCTCCAGCGCGAACCGTTGCAGCAGCATCGAGGAGAACGAGCCGGTGACCGCGCCGAGCAGGGCGATCCCGCAGGCCATCAGCCCCACCGCGATGGTCCGGCCGAGCGTGGTCACCGGGGTGACGTCGCCGTAGCCGACGGTCGACAGGGTCGAGCAGGTCCACCACACGGAGTCGCCGAAGGAGCGGATCGTGGCGTTCGGGGCGCCGCGCTCGGCCTGGTAGACGGCGAGTGCCCCGGCGAAGCCCAGCAGGGCGATCGACAGGCTCGCGTAGGTCATCACGCGGGCCTGCAGCACGAGCCGGGGGTGCCCGTGCCTGCGCTGCATCGCTTCGTAGGTACGCACGATCCGCACCGGCCGCAGCAGGGGCAGCAGCAGGACGAGCGTGTCCAGCCACTGCCGTCGTACGAAGCGCGGGCCCTCACCGCTGATCCGCCAGCGCACCGCGTAGTCGACGACGAACAGCCCCCACGCCCCGTAGGTCAGCGACAGGAACAGGTCGTGTACGGCCCTGGGCAGGCCGGGCGCCAGCACGTGCACCGCGTACGAGCCCAGGAACACCAGGGACGCGATGCCGAGCAGAAGGTCCGTCCCCTGCTCCCAGCGGTCCAGGCGGCTCTCGTCGTCCATTCGCCCAGCTTCGCCGCCCGGCGGTTTCCGCTGGCCCCGGCGACACGCCGCGAACGGGCGAAGCCATATGCTGCCTAGCATGACGAGTGAGCCGGAGCAGCAGATCGGAGTGGGGACGCAGGACGCGTTCCAGCGCCTGTGGACGCCCCACCGGATGGCCTACATCCAGGGCGAGAACAAGCCGACCGGCCCGGGGGCCGACGACGGCTGTCCCTTCTGCTCGATCCCGGCCAAATCCGACGAGGACGGTCTGATCGTCCGGCGCGGCGAGCACGTCTACGCGGTGCTCAACCTCTACCCGTACAACGGCGGCCATCTGATGACGGTCCCGTACCGCCACGTCGCCGACTACACGGACCTGACCGGCCCGGAGACGGCCGAACTGGCCGAGCTGACCAAGCAGGCGATGACGGCGCTGCGCACGGCCTCGGGCGCGCACGGCTTCAACATCGGCATGAACCAGGGCACGGTGGCCGGCGCGGGCATCGCGGCCCACCTGCACCAGCACATCGTCCCGCGCTGGGGCGGCGACACGAACTTCATGCCGGTGGTGGGCCACACCCGGGTGCTGCCGCAACTGCTGGCCGACACCCGCAAGATGCTGGCCGAGGCCTGGCCGACGCCGGCGTGATCAGCCCGTCCGGCGTCTGAGGCCGAGGCCGTTCAGGCCGAAGCGGGGGTGGGGGCGGCAGCCCCCGGGCGGCGCCTGCGGCCCCTCTCTTCGGCTCTGCCGCCGCAGGCTCACGCGTCGTACTTGTCCGCCTTCTTCGGCGACGCGTCCTGGACCGCTCCGCTGAGGTTCCCCGCCCGCGAGTTGAACTTGTCGATGTCGACGTCGTGCTCCTTGAGGACACTGAGCGCGGCCCGGTGCACGGCACGGAGTATCGGCGTGGCGGCGCGCAGCGCGTCGTCGGCCATGAAGCGATGGTCCCAGGGCTGGTCGGCCCAGGCGTGCCGCAGTCCGAACGGCTCGGGCAGTCCTATGGAGCCGCCGAGCCACTTCAGCAGCGGCGGGTACCAGCTGATGGTGGCACGGGCGCCGAGGCGGACCACCTCGTCGGCGGTGACCAGCGGCAGCTTGACGGTCCGGGTCTCCCAGAACCGCACGGTCTTGGCGACCGTCTTGGTGGGGGCCTCGGGCTTGCCGTTGAACAGGCCGTTGACCGGGCCCAGGGCATGTCCGGTGACCTCGATGCGGAGGGTCTCCTTCAGCACGGTCACGGTCGCCATCATCGTGATGATCAGGTCGCCGTTCCACAGGTACGGCCACTGCACGCCCAGGTAGTGCCGTTCGCCCTTGTCGAAGTGGTTGCTGTTGCAGATCCGCTCCACGTCCGCCGGCCCGACCTTGTAGTCGGTGCCCTCGGGCCTGGACACCGCCTTGGCGCCCGCACCGACATGGGTGACGATCCAGTGCTTGACCTGGGGTTCCGGGAAGCCGCCGGTCTTCAGGTGCTGCCGGTGCAGCACGCTCAGCTCCTTCTCGATCTCCCGGACCACCGTCCAGGCCCGGAACTCGTGGACGCCCTTGACCGGGTCGAGGGGGACCAGTTCCTCCGCGAGCACCCAGGAACCCCAGCGGGTGCCCATGCCGAGTATCCCCTTGGTGCCGGCGTAGAAGACCGCGTTGGACTGCTGCTCGGCGCTGAGCCGGGCCAGCGACTGGCGCAGTTGCTCGGCCGCGGCCTGGTCGGGGCTGGTCGGCACCGCCTCGGGGACCTTCGCGCCGACGCTGCCGCCGGAGAGCAGACCGTCCCAGGCCCCGCGCAGGTCGTTCGCGGTGCTCTCGCAGAGCCGCTTGGCCAGGTACCAGCCGACGACGGGGAGCACGATGCAGCCGCGCGCGTACCAGCCCCAGAAGCCGGTGAGCGGCATCCGGATCAGGAAGATCACCGCAAGCACGCCGACGGCGGCCAGCAGGGCGCTGCCGAGCCCGGAGACCCGCTTGTCGCCGGCCTTCAGCATGGTCGCGCGGAGCTGGAAGACCAGCAGCCAGACCACCAGGCCGGGCAGGAACAGCACGCCGCACAGGAGCATGATGGCGGTCAGGCGCTGGTCGCGTTCCTTGCGGATGCGGTTGGCGGCGAGGCAGTGCTCGACGACCACCTGGGGTTCGCTGCCGAAGGACTGGACGAGCGGTTTGCGGCCGACGCCCAGCATGCGGTCGATGACCGCCTGGGAGTACGCCTCACCGAAGTTGGGCCGGAAGATCTTCGCCCACTTGCGGCCCTCGTTGACCGTGGACTGGTGCCACTCGTTGTCGGCCTTCTTGATCTCCTCCATCGGCGTGTCCCGGTAGGCCGCCGAGGCCAGGGCATAGGTCGGGGCCTGCGCCTCGCCGCCCGGCCTGGGCACCTGTGGCCCGAAGAAGTCCTCGAAGCTCATTCCCGCCCCCACTTGCCGCCGTCCCGCTTCTGCGGCCTTCCCGACTTCCGTACTCCGCACACCTGTTGATCAAGTACTCAGGGTATCCCCGGCCACCGACAACCGTCGGCGGACGGCCGAAGCCGTCCGCCGAACACCCTTGTCGTCGCCTGTGACGACTCACCGCCTGTGACGCCTGGGGCGCCTGTGACGACCCACCGCCCAAGACGCCTATGACGACTATGACGCCAACTACGAGGCCTCCTTGACCTGTTCGCGAATCTTCTCGGCGATCTGCGGTGGCATCGGCTCGTGACGGGCGTACGAGCGGCTGAAACGCGCCGTGCCGTGCGAGAGGGAGCGCAGGTCGACCGCGTACCGGCCGATCTCGAACTCCGGCACCTCGGCCTTGATCAGCGTGCGCCCGCCGCTGGTCTGCTCGGTGCCGAGGACCCGGCCGCGCCGCCCCGACAGGTCGCTCATCACCGCACCCACGTAGTCGTCGCCGACCAGCACGGACACCTCGGCCACCGGCTCCAGGAGATGGATCCGGGCATCCGCGGCCGCCTCCCGCAGCGCCAGCGCGCCCGCCGTCTGGAAGGCGGCGTCGGAGGAGTCCACCGAGTGCGCCTTGCCGTCGAGGAGGGTGACCCGCACGTCGACGAGCGGGTAACCGGCCGCGACGCCCTTGGCTGCCTGGGCCCTGATGCCCTTCTCGACGGACGGGATGAACTGCCGGGGCACGGCGCCGCCGACCACCTTGTCGACGAACTCGATGCCGGAGCCGCCGGGCAGGGGTTCCACCTCGATCTCGCAGATCGCGAACTGCCCGTGCCCGCCGGACTGCTTGACGTGCCGGCCGCGCCCGGCTGACCGGCCGGCGAACGTCTCGCGCAGGGACACCCGGTGCGGTACGACGTCGACCTGGACGCCGTACCGGCTGCGCAGCCGCTCCAGGGCGACGTCCGCGTGCGCCTCGCCGAGGCACCACAGGACGACCTGGTGGGTGTTCTGGTTCTGTTCGAGCCGCATGGTCGGGTCCTCGGCGACCAGGCGGGACAGGCCCTGCGAGAGCTTGTCCTCGTCCGCCTTGCTGTGCGCCTGGATGGCCAGTGGCAGCAGCGGGTCGGGCATCTCCCACGGCTCCATGAGCAGCGGGTCGTCCTTGCCGGAAAGGGTGTCCCCGGTCTCCGCGCGGCCGAGCTTCGCCACGCACGCGAGGTCACCGGCGATGACATGGGTGACCGGTCGCTGCTGCTTGCCGAACGGCATGGACAGGGCGCCGATCTTCTCGTCGACGTCATGGTCCTCGTGGCCGCGGTCGGCGAGGCCGTGCCCGGAGACGTGGACCGTCTCGTCGGGGCGCAGGGTGCCGGAGAAGACCCGGACCAGCGAGACCCGGCCGACGTACGGGTCGGAGGCGGTCTTCACCACCTCGGCGACCAGCGGACCGCCCGTGTCGCACGGCTTGATGTCGCGCGGCTCGCCGTCGATGGTGGTGACCCCGGGCGTGGGGTGCTCGAACGGGGTCGGGAACCCCCGCGTGACCAGCTCCAGCAGCTCCACCGTGCCGAGCCCCTGGCGGGCGCCGTCGGTGGCCGGGGCGGCGGCCAGCACGGGGAAGAACGCCCCGCGCGCCACGGCCCGCTCCAGATCCTCGATCAGCGTCTTGAGGTCGATCTGCTCGCCGCCCAGATAGCGGTCCATGAGCGTCTCGTCCTCGCTCTCCGCGATGATCCCCTCGATCAGCCGGTTGCGGGCCTCGTCGATGTCCGGCAGCTGGTCGGGCCCGGGCTCGGACTCCTTGCGCTCCCCGGAGGAGTAGTCGAACAGCTTCTGCGTGAGCAGCCCGACAAGACCGGTCACGGGCGCGTGCCCGTCCGGACCCTGCGGGCCGTGCAGCGGCAGGTAGAGGGGGAGTACGGCGTCGGGGTCGTCCGCGCCGAACGCCTCGGCGCACACCCGGGTCATCTCCTCGAAGTCCGCGCGGGCGGCCTCCAGGTGCGTGACGACGATCGCCCGGGGCATCCCGACGGCCGCGCACTCCTCCCACACCATCCGGGTCGAGCCGTCCACCCCGTCCGAGGCCGAGACGACGAAAAGGGCCGCGTCCGCCGCGCGCAGACCGGCCCTCAGCTCACCGACGAAGTCGGCGTATCCCGGGGTGTCCAGGATATTGATCTTGATTCCGTCCCAGTCGACCGGTACCAGCGACAGCTGTACGGAGCGCTGCTGCCGGTGCTCGATGTCGTCGTAGTCCGAGACCGTGCCGCCGTCCTCCACCCGGCCCGCCCGGTTCACCGCTCCCGCGGTCAACGCGAGAGCCTCCACCAATGTGGTCTTGCCCGATCCGGAGTGGCCGACCAGTACCACATTCCGTACGGACGCGGGGTGGTCGGCCGCTGTAGCCCTGCCGGCGGCTCCGGGGTGTTCCTTGACCTTGTCGCCCATGGCTTTGCCTCCCGTGCACGGTGAGGTCTGTGTGGGCGCGGGCGAGCATGCCGGGCCGCGTGCGGCGGCGGCTCCGATGACGCCCGCGGTTATTCGAGCTTTCCACTCCCGTCACGGTGCGTCCATACGAAGGACGTGATCGAGCCCGCGAGCCCCTCCGCGCGGCGCCACCGGTCCCGTCCGCGAGTGCCCGGCCGTCGCACACACACGCGCGTGGCTACGATGGGCCAGCCGGGGTGGCCAGCAGGGGCCGCACAGCGCAACGACCGTCGGGAAGGCCATGCTGAACAAGTACGCGCGTGCATTTTTCACGCGTGTCCTCACACCGTTCGCCGCGTTTCTCATCCGCCGGGGTGTGAGCCCGGACACGGTCACGCTCCTCGGCACGGCCGGAGTGGTCGCGGGCGCGCTGGTCTTCTTCCCCCGGGGCGAGTTCTTCTGGGGCACGATCGTGATCACGCTGTTCGTGTTCTCGGACCTGGTGGACGGCAACATGGCCCGCCAGCTGGGCCGCACCAGCCGCTGGGGCGCCTTCCTGGACTCCACCCTGGACCGGGTCGCCGACGGCGCGATCTTCGGCGGCTTCGCCCTTTGGTACGCGGGCAACGGGAACAACGACGTGCTGTGCGCCGTCTCCATCTTCTGCCTGGCCAGCGGCCAGGTGGTGTCGTACACCAAGGCGCGCGGCGAGTCGATCGGGCTGCCGGTGGCCGTCAACGGTCTGGTCGAGCGTGCCGAGCGCCTGGTGATCTCGCTGGTGGCGGCCGGTCTGGCCGGTCTCCACAAGTTCGGTGTGCCGGGCATCCAGATCCTGCTCCCGATCGCCCTGTGGGTGGTCGCCGTGGGCAGCCTGGTCACCCTCGTCCAGCGGGTCGTCACGGTCCGCCGGGAGTCCGCCGAGGCGGAGGCCGCGGCCGAGCGGGAGACGGCCTCCCACGGGAGCGAGGCCGGGCAGTGACCACCGCCGACCGGCTCACCGACGGTCTGTACGGGCTCGGCTGGAGCACCGTCAAGAAGCTCCCCGAGCCGGTCGCCGTGCGCCTTGGCCGGACCGTCGCGGACCTCGCCTGGCGGCAGCGCGGCAAGGGCGTCCAGCGCCTGGAGTCCAACTACGCGCGCGTGCTGCCCGACGCGAGCCCGGAGCGGCTGCGCGAGCTGTCGCGTGCGGGCATGCGGTCGTACCTGCGCTACTGGATGGAGTCCTTCCGGCTGCCGGCCTGGAGCGAGGACCGGATCCGGACCGGGTTCGCGCCCAAGGACGTCCACCACCTCACCGACGGCCTGGCCTCCGGCAAGGGCGTGATCATCGCGCTGCCGCACCTGGCCAACTGGGACCTGGCCGGGGCCTGGGTCACCACCGAGCTGAAGACCCCGTTCACCACGGTCGCCGAACGCCTCAAGCCTGAGACGCTCTACGACCGTTTCGTCGCCTACCGCGAGGGCCTCGGCATGGAGGTCCTGCCGCACAGCGGCGGCTCCGCCTTCGGCGCCCTGGCCCGCAGGCTCCGCGACGGCGGCCTGATCTGCCTGGTCGCCGACCGTGACCTGTCCGAATCCGGCGTCGAGGTCGACTTCTTCGGCGACACCGCGCGGATGCCCGCCGGGCCGGCCCTGCTGGCCCAGCAGACCGGCGCTCACCTGCTCCCCGTGACCCTCTGGTACGACGACTCGCCGGTCATGAAGGGCCGGGTGCACGCCCCGATCGAGGTACCCGAGTCAGGTGACCGGACGGCGAAGACGTCTGTCATGACACAGGCGCTGGCCGATGCCTTCGCCACCGGGATCGCCGACCATCCGGAGGACTGGCACATGCTCCAGCGCTTGTGGCTCGCCGACCTCGACCCCGCGAAGGGACCGTCGTGAGGATCGGCATCGTCTGCCCGTACTCCTGGGACGTGCCGGGCGGCGTCCAGTTCCACATCCGCGACCTCGCCGAGTACTTCATCCGCCTCGGCCACGACGTCTCCGTCCTCGCCCCCGCCGACGACGACACCCCCCTCCCGCCCTACGTCGTCTCGGCCGGCCGCGCGGTCCCGGTGCCGTACAACGGCTCGGTGGCCCGCCTCAACTTCGGCTTCCTGTCCGCCGCTCGGGTACGCCGCTGGCTGCACGACGGCGCCTTCGACGTGGTCCACATCCACGAGCCGACCTCGCCCTCGCTCGGCCTGCTGACCTGCTGGGCGGCGCAGGGCCCGATGGTCGCGACCTTCCACACCTCCAACCCGCGCTCCCGCGCGATGATCGCCGCGTACTCGATCCTGCAGGCCGCGCTGGAGAAGATCAGCGCCCGGATCGCGGTCAGCGAGTACGCCCGCCGCACGCTGGTCGAGCACCTCGGCGGGGACGCGGTGGTCATCCCCAACGGCGTCGACGTCGACTTCTTCGCCCAGGCCGAGCCGCGCCCCGAGTGGCAGGGCGACACCATCGGCTTCATCGGCCGGATCGACGAGCCCCGCAAGGGCCTCCCGGTGCTGATGAAGGCCCTCCCCAAGATCCTCGCCGCCCGCCCGGAGACCAGGCTCCTGGTGGCCGGCCGCGGCGACGAGGAGGCCGCCGTCGAGTCCCTGCCCGCCGAGCTGCGCTCCCGCGTCGAGTTCCTCGGCATGGTCAGCGACGAGGACAAGGCCCGCTTCCTGCGCAGCCTCGACCTGTACATCGCGCCCAACACGGGCGGCGAGAGCTTCGGCATCATCCTGGTCGAAGCCCTCTCGGCCGGGGCGCCCGTCCTCGCCTCCGACCTCGACGCCTTCGCCCAGGTCCTGGACCAGGGGGCGGCGGGCGAGCTCTTCGCCAACGAGGACGCCGACGAACTGGCGGAGGCCGCGGTACGGCTCCTGGCGGACCCGGAGCGCCGGGCCGCGCTGAGTGCACGCGGCAGCGTGCACGTACGCCGCTTCGACTGGTCGACCGTGGGCGCGGACATCCTGTCCGTCTACGAGACGGTGACGGCGGGCGCGGCCGCGGTGGCGACGGACGAACGCCCCGGCCTGCGAGCGCGATTCGGACTGGCCCGGGACTGAGTCGCCGGGCGGGGGTCGTGTTGGCGTGGGGGTGAGTCGCCGGGCGGGGGTCGTGTTGGCGTGGGGGTGAGTCGCTGGGCGGGGGTCGTGTTGGCGTGGGGGTGAGTCGCTGGGCGGGGGTCGTGTTGGCGTGGGGGGCGAGTTCCGGTGACGCGGTTCGGAATGCGGGGGATTGAGCCCTGGGGCGTGGTTCGTGCCGGCGCGTGTGGTTCGTGTTGGCGTGGGGCTGGGTCGCCAGGCGGGTTTCGTGCCGGCGTGGGGCTGAGTTCTGCGCGTGCGGTTCCGGTTGGCGCGGGTGGGGTTCCGCGGGCGCGGTTCCGGTTGGCGTGGGGCTGAATTCCGCGGGTGCGTCGGCGGGCCGCTAGCGTGTGCGCCCGTGACCGCAACCCTCATCTGGACGCTCTGGATCCTCGCCGCCCTGGTCGTGATCGGCCTCTATCTGAGCTGGACCGCGGGGCGCCTCGACCGGCTGCACGCGCGCATCGACGCCGCCCGCGCCGCCCTCGACGCCCAACTGCTGCGGCGCGCCTCCGTCGCCCAGGAGCTGGCGACCTCCGGAGTGCTGGATCCGGCCGCCTCGATCGTGCTCTACGAGGCCGCGCACGCCGCCCGGCAGGCCGAGGAGGACCAGCGGGAGGTCGCCGAGAGCGACCTGAGCCAGGCCCTGCGCGCGGTCTTCGAGCACCCCCAGCAGGTCGAGGAGGTCCGCGCGGCCCCCGGCGGCGAGGCCGCGACGAGCGAGCTGGCCGAGGCCGTACGCCGGGTGCCGATGGCCCGCCGCTTCCACAACGACGCCGTCGGCGCGGCCCGCCGGCTACGCGAGCACCGCAAGGTCCGCTGGTTCCGGCTGGCCGGACACGCCCCCTTCCCGATGGCCTTCGAGATGGACGACGAGCCGCCCGCGGCACTCGTGGACCGGAGCACCGGACCGGCCGCCTGAGCTGCGCCGGCCCGACCCCGGCAGGCCAAAAGGATCCACCGGCTTGCCATTGGCCCTTGCTGTGGACTGGTCCACTCACGTTTCCTCGGTGTTTGCAGAAACCCTCTTTCACCCAGTGAGGTCACCCGTGTCCACCGTTGAGAACCAGGCCCCCGAGACCGGCACCGCCCGCGTGAAGCGCGGCATGGCCGAGCAGCTCAAGGGCGGCGTGATCATGGACGTCGTCACGCCGGAGCAGGCGAAGATCGCCGAGGACGCGGGCGCCGTCGCCGTCATGGCCCTGGAGCGGGTCCCGGCCGACCTCCGCAAGGACGGCGGAGTGGCCCGGATGTCCGACCCGGACATGATCGAGGGCATCATCGACGCCGTCTCCATCCCGGTCATGGCCAAGTCCCGGATCGGCCACTTCGTCGAGGCCCAGGTCCTCCAGTCGCTCGGTGTCGACTACATCGACGAGTCCGAGGTCCTCACCCCGGCCGACGAGGTCAACCACTCCGACAAGTGGGCCTTCACCACCCCCTTCGTCTGCGGCGCCACCAACCTCGGTGAGGCCCTGCGCCGGATCGCCGAGGGCGCCGCCATGATCCGCTCCAAGGGCGAGGCCGGCACCGGCAACGTCGTCGAGGCGGTCCGCCACCTGCGCCAGATCAAGGGCGAGATCGCCAAGCTGCGCGGCTGCGACAACAACGAGCTGTACGCCGCCGCCAAGGAGCTGCGCGCCCCCTACGAGCTGGTCAAGGAGGTCGCCGAGCTGGGCAAGCTCCCGGTGGTGCTGTTCTCCGCCGGTGGCGTCGCCACCCCGGCCGACGCGGCCCTGATGCGTCAGCTCGGCGCCGAGGGCGTCTTCGTCGGCTCCGGCATCTTCAAGTCCGGCGACCCGGCCAAGCGCGCCGCCGCCATCGTCAAGGCGACCACCTTCTACGACGACCCGAAGATCATCGCGGACGCGTCCCGCAACCTCGGCGAGGCCATGGTCGGCATCAACTGCGACACCCTCCCCGAGACCGAGCGCTACGCGAACCGGGGCTGGTGATGACCACTCCGGTGGTCGGAGTGCTCGCGCTCCAGGGCGACGTACGGGAGCACCTCGTCGCCCTGGCCGCGGCCGACGCCCTGGCCAGGCCGGTCCGGCGCCCCGAGGAGCTCGCCGAGGTGGACGGCCTGGTCATCCCGGGCGGCGAGTCCACCACCATCTCCAAGCTGGCCGTCCTGTTCGGCGTGATGGAGCCCCTCCGCGCGCGCGTGCGGGCCGGAATGCCCGTCTACGGCACCTGCGCGGGCATGATCATGCTCGCCGACAAGATCCTCGACCCGCGCTCGGGCCAGGAGACGATCGGCGGCATCGACATGATCGTGCGCCGCAACGCCTTCGGACGGCAGAACGAGTCGTTCGAAGCGGCGGTCGACGTCAAGGGCGTCACGGGCGATCCTGTAGAGGGCGTGTTCATCCGCGCCCCCTGGGTGGAGTCGGTCGGCGCCGCGGCCGAGGTGCTCGCCGAGCACGACGGTCACATCGTCGCGGTCCGCCAGGGCAACGCTCTCGCCACGTCGTTCCACCCCGAGCTGACCGGCGACCACCGCGTGCACTCCCTGTTCGTCGACATGGTGCACGCGAACCGGGCGACGGAGTCCTAGTAGGATCTCTGGCGTTCGTTGCAGAGATGGGTTACGCGAAGGAGACAGGCAGATGTCCGGCCACTCTAAATGGGCCACGACGAAGCACAAGAAGGCCGTGATCGACGCCAAGCGCGGCAAGCTCTTCGCGAAGCTGATCAAGAACATCGAGGTCGCCGCGCGTATGGGCGGCGTCGACATCGAGGGCAACCCGACGCTCTACGACGCCATCCAGAAGGCGAAGAAGCAGTCGGTCCCGAACAAGAACATCGACTCCGCGGTCAAGCGCGGCGGTGGTCTTGAGGCCGGCGGTGCCGACTACGAGACGATCATGTACGAGGGCTACGGCCCGAACGGCGTCGCGGTGCTCATCGAGTGCCTCACCGACAACCGCAACCGCGCGGCCTCCGACGTCCGCGTCGCCATGACCCGCAACGGCGGTTCCATGGCCGACCCGGGCTCGGTGTCGTACCTCTTCAACCGCAAGGGCGTCGTGATCGTCCCCAAGGGCGAGCTGACGGAGGACGACGTGCTGGGCGCGGTGCTCGACGCGGGCGCCGAGGAGGTCAACGACCTGGGCGAGTCCTTCGAGGTGCTCAGCGAGGCCACCGACATGGTCGCGGTCCGCACCGCCCTCCAGGACGCCGGCATCGACTACGACTCCGCCGAGGCCAACTTCGTCCCGACCATGCAGGTCGAGCTGGACGAGGAGGGCGCCCGGAAGATCTTCAGGCTGATCGACGCTCTTGAGGACAGCGACGACGTGCAGAACGTCTTCGCCAACTTCGACGTCAGCGACGAGGTCATGGAGAAGGTCGACGCGTAACGCGCGCACCGGCTGGACGGACCGAACGGGCCGACGGGACACACCCGTCGGCCCGTCGTCATGTCGGCCGTTGTCGGTGGCACCGGATAGCCTGCACAAACTGGGGGCACCGCCCAGCGGTAGCTGGGGGAGACCGAAGGGAGGGGCGCGTGCGCGTACTGGGGGTGGATCCCGGGCTGACCCGATGCGGTGTCGGGGTCGTCGACGGCGTCGCCGGTCGGCCGCTGACCATGGTCGGTGTCGGAGTCGTGCGCACGCCCGCGGACGCCGAACTCGGCCGGCGCCTCGTCGCCATCGAGCAGGGCATCGAGCAGTGGCTGGACGAGCACCGGCCCGAATACGTCGCCGTGGAGCGGGTGTTCAGCCAGCACAACGTCCGGACGGTGATGGGCACCGCCCAGGCCAGCGCCGTCGCCATGCTGTGCGCCGCCCGCCGGGGCATCCCGGTCGCCCTGCACACCCCCAGCGAGGTCAAGGCCGCCGTCACCGGCTCAGGGCGCGCCGACAAGGCACAGGTCGGCGCCATGGTCACCCGGCTGCTACGGCTCGACGCGCCGCCCAAGCCGGCCGACGCCGCCGACGCCCTCGCGCTCGCCATCTGTCACATCTGGCGGGCGCCCGCCCAGAACCGGCTCCAGCAGGCCGTCGCCCTGCACGCAGCCAACGCAACGAAAGGCCGTACGGCATGATCGCCTTCGTGAGCGGCCCGGTCGCCGCCCTCGCCCCGGACTCCGCGGTCGTCGAGGTGGGCGGGATCGGCCTCGCGGTCCAGTGCACGCCCAACACCCTGTCCGGGCTGCGGATGGGCCAGCAGACCAAGCTCGCCACCTCCCTCGTCGTCCGGGAGGACTCGCTCACCCTGTACGGCTTCGCCGACGACGACGAGCGCCAGACCTTCGAACTGCTGCAGACAGCGAGCGGGGTCGGTCCCCGGCTCGCCCAGGCCATGCTGGCGGTGCACAGCCCCGACGCCCTGCGCCGGGCCGTCGCCACCGGCGACGAGAAGGCCCTCACCGCCGTCCCGGGCATCGGCAAGAAGGGCGCCCAGAAGCTGCTGCTGGAGCTGAAGGACCGGCTCGGCGAGCCCCTCGGCGCCCCCGCGATCGGTGCGCCGGTCAGCCAGGGCTGGCGCGACCAACTGCACGCCGCGCTGATCGGTCTCGGCTACGCGACCCGGGAGGCCGAGGAGGCCGTCACCGCCGTCGCCCCGCAGGCCGAGGCCGCCGGGGGCACCCCCCAGGTCGGCCAGCTGCTCAAGGCGGCCCTGCAGACCCTCAACCGCGCCCGCTGACCCCACCACCGCTGAGGCACATCACTTATGAACTGGGACGACACGACCGACACCGGCGCCGACGCGGAGCGGCTGGTGGGTGCTGTCGCCGACCGTGAGGACCAGGCCGTCGAGGCCGCCCTGCGCCCCAAGGACCTCGGCGAGTTCATCGGCCAGGAGAAGGTCCGCGAGCAGCTCGACCTGGTCCTGCGGGCCGCACGCGCGCGGGGCGCCACCGCCGACCATGTGCTGCTCTCCGGCGCGCCCGGCCTGGGCAAGACCACACTCTCCATGATCATCGCGGCGGAGATGGGCGCGCCGATCCGCATCACCTCGGGCCCTGCCATCCAGCACGCCGGCGACCTGGCCGCGATCCTCTCCTCCCTCCAGGAGGGCGAGGTCCTCTTCCTCGACGAGATCCACCGGATGTCTCGGCCCGCCGAGGAGATGCTGTACATGGCGATGGAGGACTTCCGCGTCGACGTGATCGTCGGCAAGGGCCCCGGTGCCACCGCCATCCCCCTCGAACTCCCCCCGTTCACCCTGGTCGGCGCCACCACGCGGGCCGGCCTGCTGCCCCCGCCGCTGCGCGACCGCTTCGGCTTCACCGGGCACATGGAGTTCTACGAGCCGCGGGAGCTGGAGCGGGTGGTGCACCGCTCGGCGAACCTGCTGGACGTCGAGATCGACACCGCCGGCGCCACCGAGATCGCCGGCCGGTCGCGCGGCACGCCCCGGATCGCCAACCGACTGCTGCGCCGCGTCCGCGACTATGCCCAGGTCAAGGCGGACGGACTGATCACCCGCGAGATCGCGCACGCGGCACTGGCCGTCTACGAGGTGGACGAGCGCGGCCTCGACCGGCTCGACCGCGCGGTCCTCGAGGCACTGCTCAAGCTGTTCGGCGGCGGCCCGGTCGGTCTCTCCACGCTCGCCGTCGCGGTGGGGGAGGAGCGCGAGACGGTCGAGGAGGTCGCCGAGCCCTTCCTGGTCCGCGAGGGCCTGCTCGCCCGCACCCCGCGCGGCCGTGTCGCCACCCCCGCCGCCTGGGCCCACCTGGGCCTGACCGCCCCGCGGGCGACGGGACCCGGCCAGCAGGACCTGTTCGGCACGTGACACCGGGCCGGCGTCCGGCTGCCACCACAGGCCGCCCCACCGGCTCACCAGCGCCGCCACGGTAGACGGCCTCCCATACCCGGCGCCCGGCCTTCAGAGATGGCGACGGACGCGCGGCGCCGGGGTCTCGTGTCCGGCCCCGGGCGCGCCCCGTCCCGACCCTCCTTTACCCCTGGTCCCCGGTCTCCCGCCGCCCGCCGCGCAGGCTCCGTGGGCAGACGTGATCTCTTCGTGACGGCGGGGCATTGGCGGGCGCAGGAACCCAGGTGCCATGCTGAGCGTTGTTCCATGCGCGCGGACTCGCTTAGACTCCGCCGATGCTGCCTTTGCGGGCGGCGCCGACCACACCCCCATCATCCAGGCCGCTCACTGCCGCGGCTGCGCGAAGGAAATTCCGTCTCGTGAATACCTTGCCTCTTCTTTTCTTCATCGTTCTTATCGCGGCCATGTTCCTGATGACGCGTTCCAACAGGAAGCGCCAGCAGCAGGCGAAGCAGATGCGGAACGAGATGCAGCCCGGCAGTGGCGTCCGCACCATCGGGGGCATGTACGCGACGGTCAAGGAAGTCAACGAGGACACGGTCCTCCTCGACGCCGGCCCGGGCATCGACCTCCTCTTCGCGAAGAACGCGATCGGCGCCGTGCTCACCGACGACGAGTACAACCGCATCGTGCACGGCATCGAGCACGACCTGAAGTCCGACACCGACATCGTCCCGGACGACGCCTCCTCCCTCACCGAGACCGACGACGAGCCCGCCGGCACCGCCGCCGCCTCCGGCGACAAGACCGTCGATTTCGGAAAGAAGGACGTGGCCGAGGAGAAGGCCGACGAGAAGGCCGAAGACACGGTCGAGGACAAGGCCGAGGAGGCGGAGCCCACCGAGGCGAAGGCCGACGAAGAGCCGAAGAAGACCGACGGCGACTCCGACGCGAAGTAGCCGTGTCCCGGGGAGCACGGCGCGCATCACCCGCGTCGGCCGCACCCCGGGCGCGTCTGTTTCCCGGACGGGATCCCGACACCATGTCATGGCCGACCGCACCGACCAGGCGCGCGGCGGCCCGAGAGGGAGTACGAGAAGGTGGCAGCACCTAAGAGGGGCCGGAGCGCGAGCGCCCAGAGCAAGCCAGGGCGCTCGCTGGCCTTGATCCTGATCGCCATCGTGGCGCTCACCGGAGGGATGTTCCTCTCCGGAAACACCACTCCGCGTCTCGGTATCGACCTGGCCGGTGGTACGAGCATCACGCTTCAGGCGAAGAACGAGCCGGGCCAGCCCAATGCGATCAACAAGACCAACATGGACACCGCGGTCGCCATCATGAACCGCCGTGTCAACGGTCTGGGCGTATCCGAAACGGAGGTTCAGACCCAGGGCACCAGCAACATCATCGTCAACATCCCCAAGGGCACGAACTCCGCAGAGGCCCGTCAGCAGGTCGGCACCACCGCGAAGCTGTACTTCCGCCCGGTCCTGGCCCAGGAGGCCAGCGCGGGCGCCGCGTCGAGCGCCTCCCCGAGCGCGTCCTCCAGCGGCAGCGCCGGCGCCTCCCCGAGCACGACCGCGAGCCCGTCGAGCAGCGCGTCGGCGTCCGAGAAGGCGACCGGGTCGTCCTCCGCCACGCCGTCCTCCTCCGCCACCTCGCAGGGCCGCGCCGTCACCGACGCCCTGAAGGCCGGCTCCACGCCGTCGTCCTCGGCGTCCGCCTCCTCGTCGGCGAGCCCCTCCGCCTCCTCCTCGGCCGACGCGAGCGCCTCCGCCGCGGCCTCGAAGCTGGAGGCCGAGTACACGGCGCTGGACTGCTCCAAGGCCGCCCAGCGCGCCACCGCCGGCAAGGCCGCCAAGCCCACTGACACCACGGTGGCCTGCGGCCAGGTCAACGGCGCCTGGTACAAGTACGTGCTCGGCCCGGCCCGCGTCGACGGCACCGACGTCAAGAAGGCCCAGGCCGTCTTCGACACGCAGGGCGCCTCCGGCTGGCAGGTCCAGATGACCTTCACCTCCGGCGGAGCCAAGAAGTTCGCGGACGTCACCGGTGAACTCGCGAAGAACGCCCAGCCGCCGCAGAACGAGTTCGGCATCGTCCTCGACGGCGAAGTCGTCTCCAGCCCGACCGTGAGCCAGTCCATCACCGGCGGCCAGGCGGAGATCTCCGGCAGCTTCACCCAGCAGGAGGCCCAGAGCCTCTCCAACGTGCTGTCGTACGGCGCGCTCCCGCTCTCCTTCAGGACGGAGAGCGTCACCACCGTCACCGCCGCCCTCGGCGGCCAGCAGCTGCACGCCGGTCTGCTGGCGGGTGCCATCGGCCTCGCCCTGGTCATCATCTACCTGGTGGCCTTCTACCGCGGTCTGTCGCTCGTCGCGATCCCCTCGCTGCTGGTGTCCGCGATCCTCACCTACACGATCATGGCGCTGCTCGGCCCCACGATCCACTTCGCGCTGAACCTGCCGGCCGTCTGCGGTGCGATCGTCGCGATCGGCATCACAGCGGACTCGTTCATCGTGTTCTTCGAACGCATCCGGGACGAGATCCGCGAGGGCCGCACCCTGCGCCCCGCCGTCGAGCGGGCCTGGCCGCGCGCCCGGCGCACCATCCTGGTCTCCGACTTCGTGTCGTTCCTCGCCGCCGCCGTGCTGTTCATCGTGACCGTCGGCAAGGTCCAGGGCTTCGCGTTCACCCTCGGTCTGACCACCGTGCTCGACGTGGTCGTCGTCTTCTTCTTCACCAAACCGCTGATGACGCTCCTCGCCCGGCGTAAGTTCTTCGCGAGCGGCCACAAGTGGTCCGGGCTCGACCCGAAGGGCCTGGGCGCCAAGGCGCCGCTGCGCCGTACCCGCCGTCCCGCCGGTCCCGTCTCCGGCCCTGCCGACCCGAAGGAAGCGTGAGCGATGTCGAAACTCGGCAACCTCGGCGCCCGGCTCCACCGCGGCGAGATCAGCTACGACTTCATCGGCAAGCGCAAGATCTGGTACGGCATCTCCATCCTGATCACCATCACGGCCATCGTCGGCCTGGCGGTGCGCGGCCTGAACATGGGCATCGACTTCCAGGGCGGCGCCGTCTTCACCACCTCGAAGACCAGTGTCTCGGTGGCCCAGGCCGAGACCTACGCGTCGCAGGCCTCCGGCCACGAGGCGGTCGTGCAGAAGCTCGGCACGGGCGGTCTGCGCATCCAGATCGCCGGCATGGACACCGCGAAGTCGGACGCGACCAAGGCCGAGCTGGCCAAGGACATGAAGGTGGACCCGGAGTCCATCAACTCCGACCTGGTCGGCCCGAGCTGGGGTGACGAGATCGCCAACAAGGCCTGGGAGGGCCTCGGCATCTTCATGGTCCTCGTGGTGATCTACCTGGCGATCGCCTTCGAGTGGCGGATGGCGCTCGCGGCCCTGGTCGCGCTGATCCACGACATCACCATCACGACCGGTATCTACGCCCTGGTCGGATTCGAGGTCACGCCCGGCACGGTCATCGGTCTGCTGACGATCCTCGGTTACTCGCTCTACGACACGGTCGTCGTCTTCGACAGCCTCAAGGAGCAGACGAAGGACATCACCAAGCAGACCCGGTTCACCTACAGCGACATCGCCAACCACTCGATCAACGGCACCCTGGTCCGTTCGATCAACACCACGGTGGTCGCGCTGCTGCCGGTCGCGGGCCTGCTCTTCATCGGCGGTGGCTTCCTCGGCGCGGGCACGCTCAACGACATCTCGCTGTCGCTGTTCGTCGGTCTGGCCGCCGGTGCCTACTCGTCGATCTTCATCGCCACGCCGCTCGTCGCCGACCTCAAGGAGGCCGAGCCGCAGATGAAGGCGCTGAAGAAGCGCGTCCTCGCCAAGCGGGCCCAGGCCGCCGCCGAGGAGGAGATGGCCGAGTCCCGGGTCGGCGGCCCTGAGGGACCCGAGGACGCCACTCCGGCCGTCGTCGGCCCGCGCAACCAGCCCGCGTCCCGTAACCGGGGCGGCCGCGGCCGCCCCTCGGGGAAGCGCCGATGACCGAGCTCGCGGACATCAGGGAGCTGCTGCTCAGCCGCATCCGGGACGTCCAGGACTACCCGGAGCCGGGCGTGATGTTCAAGGACATCACCCCGCTCCTGGCGGACCCGGCTGCGTTCACGGCGCTCACCGACGCGCTGGCCGGCCTCGCGGTCG
Organism: Streptomyces sp. NPDC048417; assembly: GCF_040651615.1. Classification (NCBI taxonomy): domain Bacteria; kingdom Bacillati; phylum Actinomycetota; class Actinomycetes; order Kitasatosporales; family Streptomycetaceae; genus Streptomyces; species Streptomyces sp. NPDC048417. The sequence continues at coordinate 160,079 of NZ_JBEZKI010000009.1, forward strand.
CCAGCGGCGCCACGAAGATCGTCGGCCTGGAGGCCCGCGGCTTCATCCTCGGCGCCCCGGTCGCCGTGCGGGCCGGACTCGGCTTCATCCCCGTACGCAAGGCGGGCAAGCTCCCCGGAGCGACCCTCAGCCAGGCGTACGAGCTGGAGTACGGCTCCGCCGAGATCGAGGTGCACGCCGAGGACCTGTCCGCGGGCGACCGCGTCATGGTCGTCGACGACGTCCTCGCCACCGGCGGCACCGCGGAGGCCTCCCTCCAGCTCATCCGCCGGGCGGGCGCCGAGGTCGCGGGTCTCGCCGTCCTCATGGAGCTGGGATTCCTGGGCGGCCGCGCTCGCCTGGAACCGGCCCTCAAGGGCGCCCCCCTGGAGGCCCTGCTCATCGTCTGAGACAGAGTTTCTGAAACGACAACGACGCAGCCCCGAGTGCGACCTTCTTGCACACTCGGGGCTGCGTCGTTTTGTTTCCGCGCTTATTTATGCCATTCGAGCGACTGCGAAATCAGCAGTTCTCGATGTCCTGGGACTTGATGGTGCCAGGCTCCTTGAGGTGACCCTTCGCGCCGCCCGCGGCGGTGATGCGATGCAGGTTGTTCTCCTGGCCGTCCTTCCACCACACGCACAGGTGCTGTGTCGTGCTGCAGGTGTTGTGGTAGTAGATGGTGGCCGTGGTGCTCCCGTCGGCCCAGGACCAGTTGAAGCACGTCACGCTACCCCTGTGCGTGGACATCGGGGTCACGCTTGCCGCCTGGGCGGGGAGCGCGAAGGCCGCGCCCAGGCCCACCGTCAGGGCTGCGGTCGCAAGTGACTTTCCGAGCATCTTCAATGTTCTATCCCGTTTTTTGTTTTCTTTTGAAGCGAAAATTGGTCAATTCTTCCGCTTCTGGTCGAAGTTGATCTTAGGTGGCGTCCGATGTTCGAGTCAATGGAATTAATGGCCCAGACTTTTCCGTTCCGTCCAATTGGGACTTTTTAGGAAAAGGTAGGTCTGATGGTTCACGTTGACGGGACGGTTACCGGGTGGTGACGTCCGGGCGGCCGTCCGGACGGACTCCGCACGTTCGGCGGCGGCCGGATCGCTACCATGGTTGTCCGGGGCCTGACTGGGGGACCCGGATCGCGCACGAGGAGTCCTCTTGCCAGACGAGGCCCAGCACCTCACCGCCGCCAAGCCCGAGTCCGCCTCGGCGGCCGCGGCCAAGCCCGCGCCGAGCACGCCGCACGCGAAGAACGACGCACGCGGGCCGGTGGAGCACGCCCAGTCCGCGCCCGTCGACAAGTCGGCCGAGCAGTCCCGCCCCAAGCCGGCCCCGCCCGAGCGCCCCGAGACGGCCCCCGCGGTCCGTCCGAACTCCGGCCAGCCCGCACGCACCGGCTCCTCCAACCGCGTCCGCGCCCGTCTCGCCCGCCTCGGCGTGCAGCGCGCGAATCCGTACAACCCGGTCCTCGAACCGCTGCTGCGCATAGTCCGCAGCAACGACCCCAAGATCGAGAACGCCACGCTGCGCCAGATCGAGCGCGCCTACCAGGTCGCCGAACGCTGGCACCGCGGCCAGAAGCGCAAGAGCGGCGACCCGTACATCACCCACCCGCTCGCGGTGACCACGATCCTCGCCGAGCTGGGCATGGACCCGGCGACGCTGATGGCGGGGCTGCTGCACGACACCGTCGAGGACACCGAGTACGGCCTGGAAGACCTGCGCCGCGACTTCGGTGACGTCGTCGCGCTGCTCGTCGACGGCGTGACCAAGCTGGACAAGGTCAAGTTCGGTGAGGCCGCGCAGGCCGAGACCGTGCGCAAGATGGTCGTCGCCATGGCCAAGGACCCGCGCGTCCTGGTCATCAAGCTCGCCGACCGCCTGCACAACATGCGCACCATGCGCTACCTCAAGCGCGAGAAGCAGGAGAAGAAGGCGCGCGAGACCCTGGAGATCTACGCGCCGCTCGCCCATCGCCTGGGCATGAACACCATCAAGTGGGAGCTGGAGGACCTCGCGTTCGCGATCCTCTACCCCAAGATGTACGACGAGATCGTCCGGCTGGTGGCCGAGCGGGCACCGAAGCGTGACGAGTACCTGGCCATAGTGACCGACGAGGTCCAGACCGACCTGCGCGCCGCCCGCATCAAGGCGACCGTCACCGGCCGCCCGAAGCACTACTACAGCGTCTACCAGAAGATGATCGTCCGCGGCCGGGACTTCGCGGAGATCTACGACCTGGTGGGCATCCGCGTCCTGGTGGACACCGTCCGCGACTGCTACGCGGCCCTGGGCACCGTCCACGCGCGCTGGAACCCGGTTCCGGGGCGTTTCAAGGACTACATCGCGATGCCCAAGTTCAACATGTACCAGTCGCTGCACACGACGGTCATCGGCCCCAACGGCAAGCCGGTCGAACTCCAGATCCGCACCTTCGACATGCACCGCCGCGCCGAGTACGGCATCGCCGCGCACTGGAAGTACAAGCAGGAGGCCGTCGCCGGTGCCTCCAAGGTCCGTACCGACGTGCCGAAGTCGTCCGGCAAGGGCAAGGACGACCACCTCAACGACATGGCGTGGCTGCGGCAGTTGCTGGACTGGCAGAAGGAGACCGAGGACCCCAGCGAGTTCCTGGAGTCCCTGCGCTTCGACCTGTCCCGCAACGAGGTCTTCGTCTTCACCCCCAAGGGCGATGTCATAGCGCTCCCGGCCGGGGCCACCCCGGTCGACTTCGCGTACGCCGTGCACACCGAGGTCGGCCACCGCACGATAGGCGCGCGGGTCAACGGCCGCCTGGTCCCGCTCGAATCCACCCTGGACAACGGCGACCTGGTCGAGGTCTTCACCTCCAAGGCACCCGGCGCGGGCCCGTCCCGCGACTGGCTCGGTTTCGTCAAGTCACCGCGCGCCCGCAACAAGATCCGCGCCTGGTTCTCCAAGGAGCGCCGGGACGAGGCGATCGAGCAGGGCAAGGACGCCATCGTCCGCGCGATGCGCAAGCAGAACCTGCCGATCCAGCGCATCCTCACCGGCGACTCGCTGGTCACGCTCGCCCACGAGATGCGCTACCCGGACATCTCCTCGCTGTACGCGGCGATCGGCGAGGGTCATGTCGCCGCGCAGAACGTCGTGCAGAAGCTGGTGCAGGCGCTCGGCGGCGAGGAGGCGGCCACCGAGGAGATCGACGAGTCGGTCCCGCCGGCCCGCGGCCGCCGCAACAAGCGCCGCAGCAGCCAGGACCCCGGTGTGGTCGTGAAGGGCGTCGACGACGTCTGGGTCAAGCTGGCCCGCTGCTGTACGCCCGTACCCGGCGACCCGATCATCGGCTTCGTGACGCGCGGTAGCGGTGTATCGGTTCACCGCAGCGACTGCGTCAACGTGGAGTCACTGTCCCGGGAGCCGGAGCGCATCCTCGACGTCGAGTGGGCGCCCACCCAGTCCTCGGTCTTCCTGGTCGCCATCCAGGTCGAGGCCCTGGACCGCTCCCGGCTGCTGTCGGACGTCACCCGCGTCCTGTCCGACCAGCACGTCAACATCCTCTCCGCGGCCGTCCAGACCTCCCGCGACCGGGTGGCCACCTCGCGCTTCACCTTCGAGATGGGCGACCCCAAGCACCTGGGCCACGTCCTGAAGGCCGTACGCGGCGTCGAGGGCGTCTACGACGTCTACCGGGTCACGTCGGCCCGCAACCGGTCGTAGCGCGCGGCACAACGACGAGAGGGGCCCCGTACACGGCGTACGGGGCCCCTCTTGTCGTAATCGCCTCCGCCGGCTAGCCGCCGAACTCCTGGAGGCCCTTCAGAGCCTGGTCCAGGAGCGCCTGGCGGCCCTCCAGCTCACGCTCCAGCTTCTCCGCCTTGGACGTGTTGCCCTGGGCGCGAGCCTGGTCGATCTGCGTCCTCAGCTTGTCCACGGCGGCCTGGAGCTGGCCGGTCAGACCCGCGGCACGCGCGCGTGCCTCCGGGTTGGTCCGGCGCCACTCGGCCTCCTCGGCCTCCTGGATGGCCCGGTCGACCGTGTGCATCCGGCCCTCGACCTTGGGACGCGCGTCGCGCGGCACATGGCCGATGGCCTCCCAGCGCTCGTTGATCGAGCGGAAGGTGGACCGCGCGGACTTCAGGTCTCTGATCGGCAGGAGCTTCTCGGCCTCGGCGGCCAGCTCCTCCTTCAGCTTCAGGTTCTCGGTCTGCTCCGCGTCCCGCTCGGCGAACGCCGAGCCGCGGGCCGCGAAGAACACGTCCTGGGCGCCGCGGAAGCGGTTCCACAGGTCGTCCTCGTGCTCGCGCTGGGCGCGGCCGGCGGCCTTCCACTCCGTCATCAGCTCGCGGTAGCGGGCGGCCGTCGGACCCCAGTCCGTCGAGTCGGACAGCGACTCGGCCTCGGCGACCAGCTTCTCCTTGGCCTTGCGGGCGTCCTCGCGCTGCGCGTCCAGCTGCGCGAAGTGCGCCTTGCGGCGCTTGGAGAACGCCGACCGGGCGTGCGAGAAGCGGTGCCACAGCTCGTCGTCCGACTTGCGGTCAAGGCGCGGCAGCCCCTTCCAGGTGTCCACCAGCGCGCGCAGCCGCTCACCGGCCGACCGCCACTGGTCGGACTGGGCCAGCTGCTCCGCCTCGACGACCAGGTCCTCCTTGGCCTTGCGGGCCTCGTCGGACTGCTTGGCACGCTGTGCGCGACGCTCCTCGCGACGCGACTCCACGGTCTTCACCAGCTCGTCGAGCCGGTTCCGCAGCGCCTGCAGATCACCGACCGCGTGGTGCGCCTCCACCTGCTCGCGCAGATGGTCGATGGCGGCCTGGGCGTCCTTCGCGGACAGGTCGGTGGTCCGTACTCGCTTCTCGAGGAGGCCGATCTCGACAACCAGGCCCTCGTACTTGCGCTCGAAGTAGGCCAGCGCCTCGTCAGGGGAGCCGGCCTGCCAGGAACCGACGACCTGCTCGCCGTCGGCCGTACGCACGTACACGGTCCCCGTCTCGTCGACGCGGCCCCACGGGTCGCTGCTCACAGCGCCTCCTCCACATGATGCCCGCGAGGGGCCTCAGCGCCCCCGGGCATCGTCCACAGTTTCGTCACGGCCAACATAGGCGACCGGCGGGTTGCCTGTCCGCATCCCGCGCGACCGAAGTTTCGCAGTTGGACCTCAGGATTTCGTGACCGTCGCCTTGTTGATGACGACCGTCGCGTTCGGGGCTCCGTCACCGGCTCCGGTGCTCTCGCCGGCGGCGGCGATCTTCTTCAGGACCTTGAGTCCGGCCGCGTCCACCGTGCCGAACGGGGTGTAGCTGGCCGGCAACTGGCTGTCCTGGTAGACCAGGAAGAACTGGCTGCCGCCGGTGTGCTTCTGGCCGGTGTTGGCCATCGCGATCGTGCCCGCGGGGTAGACACCGCCCTTCAGGCTTTTGTCCTTCAGGTTCTCGTCCGGAATCGTGTACCCGGGACCGCCGCTGCCGGTCGCCGTCGGGTCGCCGCACTGCAGCACGTAGATGCCGTTGGTGGTGAGCCGGTGGCACTTCGTGTGGTCGAAGTAGCCCTTCGAGGCGAGGAAGTCGAACGAGTTCACCGTGTGCGGGGCGGCCGCCGTCTTCAGCGCGACGTCGATGTCACCGCAGGTCGTCGCCAGCTTCATGGTGTAGTCCGCCGACGTGTCGATCGTCATCGCCGGCTCCTTCTTCCAACTCAGCTTCTTCACCGAGCCGGCGGCGGCCTTCTCACAGGGGTCCGGCGCCTTGCTGGGGCTGGGCGCGGCGCTGGGCGTCGTCGCCGAGCTGGCGTTCGCCTTGTCGTCGTTCTTCAGCGCGCCGGTCGTGTACAGCACGACGCTGCCGATCACGATCACGCCGAGCACGGACGCGATCACGGAGTTGCGCATGCGTGACTTGCGGCGGGCACTGGTACGCCGCTGCTGCTGCCGCAAGAACTTCTCCCGGGCGAGCTGACGCCGCCGCTGCTCCTGGGTGACCACCGGGTTCTCTCCTCATGCGTGTCGTATGTCGACCGGTACGCGTGCGTCCTGTGCGCTGTGTGAGCCGACCACTGCGTGTAGCCCCGTACCGTATATGGGTTCGCTGAGGAAACGGCAGCGCCGGTAGGCTCTGGACCACAGCTTGTAGCCACCCGAATCGACACAACGAAGGACGATCGTGCTCATTGCCGGGTTCCCCGCCGGGGCCTGGGGGACGAACTGTTATCTCGTCGCCCCCGCCGCCGGTGCGGAGTGCGTGATCATCGACCCCGGCCACCAGGCCGCCGAAGGCGTCGAGGAAGCACTGAGGAAGCATCGGCTCAAGCCCGTCGCCGTCGTCCTCACCCACGGCCACATCGACCACGTGGCCTCGGTCGTCCCGGTGTGCGGCGCGCACGACGTGCCGGCCTGGATCCACCCCGAGGACCGGTACATGATGAGCGACCCCGAGAAGGCGCTCGGCCGGTCCATCGGCATGCCGCTGATGGGCGAGCTGACGGTGGGGGAGCCCGACGACGTCTTCGAACTGACCGACGGCGCGAAGCTGGAACTGGCCGGACTCGAACTCTCCGTCGCGCACGCGCCGGGCCATACCAAGGGGTCGGTGACCTTCCAGATGCCGGAGACGGCCGACATCCCCTCGGTCTTCTTCTCCGGTGATCTGCTCTTCGCCGGCTCCATCGGACGCACGGACCTGCCGGGCGGCTCCATGGACGACATGCTGGCCTCGCTGGCCCGCGTGTGCCTGCCGCTCGACGACTCCACCGTGGTGCTGTCCGGCCACGGCCCCCAGACGACCATCGGCCAGGAGCGCGCCACCAACGCCTATCTGCGGCAGGTGGCGGCCGGCCTCGGGAGCGCGGACGCTCCCCGACGAGGAATGTGACGAGAGAGCTTCGTGAGTACCTTCCAGGCCCCCAAGGGCACCTACGACCTGATCCCGCCGGAGAGCGCCAAGTACCTGGCCGTCCGTGAGGCGATCGCCGCGCCGCTGCGCGACTCCGGCTACGGCTACATCGAGACCCCCGGCTTCGAGAACGTCGAACTGTTCGCGCGCGGGGTGGGCGAGTCGACCGACATCGTCACCAAGGAGATGTACGCGTTCGAGACGAAGGGCGGCGACAGGCTGGCGCTGCGCCCCGAGGGCACCGCGTCCGTCCTGCGCGCCGCCCTCGAGGCGAACCTGCACAAGGTCGGCAACCTTCCCGTCAAGCTCTGGTACTCGGGCTCGTACTACCGCTACGAGCGTCCGCAGAAGGGCCGTTACCGTCACTTCTCGCAGGTCGGCGCCGAGGCCATCGGCGCGGAGGACCCCGCGCTGGACGCCGAGCTGATCATCCTGGCCGACCAGGCCTACCGCTCGCTGGGCCTGCGCGACTTCCGCATCCTGCTGAACAGCCTGGGCGACAAGGAATGCCGTCCGGTGTACCGGGCCGCCCTCCAGGACTTCCTGCGCGGCCTGGACCTGGACGAGGACACCCTCCGCCGAGCGGAGATCAACCCGCTCCGGGTCCTGGACGACAAGCGTGAGTCGGTCCAGAAGCAGTTGGGCGGCGCCCCGCTGCTCCGCGACTACCTCTGCGACGCCTGCAAGGCGTACCACGAGGAGGTCCGCGAACTGATCACGGCCGCGGGCGTCGCCTACGAGGACGACCCGAAGCTGGTCCGGGGCCTCGACTACTACACGCGTACGACCTTCGAGTTCGTCCACGACGGTCTGGGCTCCCAGTCCGCGGTGGGCGGCGGCGGCCGCTACGACGGCCTCTCCGAGATGATCGGCGGCCCCGCGCTGCCGTCGGTGGGCTGGGCGCTCGGCGTCGACCGCACCGTCCTCGCCCTGGAGGCCGAGGGCGTCGAGCTGAACCTCCCCTCCGCCACCAGCGTCTTCGCGGTACCGCTGGGCGAGGAGGCCCGCCGGATCCTGTTCGCCAAGGTCACCGAGCTCCGCCGGGCGGGCGTCGCGGCGGACTTCTCCTACGGCGCCAAGGGCCTCAAGGGCGCGATGAAGAACGCCAACCGCAGCGGGGCCCGCTACGCGATCGTCGCCGGCGAGCGTGACCTCGCCGAGGGCGTCGTCCAGTTGAAGGACATGGAGTCCGGCGAGCAGACGTCGATCGGCGTGAACGAGATCGTGGCGGAGCTGGAGTCGAGGCTGGGCTGAGCCCGGCGGAGTGAGGGGACGCGAGTCCCCTCACTCCAGCAACCCGAACCGCATCGCGCGCGTCACCGCTGCCGTTCGGTCGTCCACTTCGAGTTTGGTGAAGGCCCGCAGCAGGTGCGTCTTCACCGTCGACTCCCCGATGAAGAGCCGGCGCCCGATCTCCGCGTTCGTGCAGCCGTCGGCCACCAGGCGCAGGACCGCAACCTCCCGCTCCGAGAGGCGTGGGCGCTCCGGCCGGACCCTGAGCTGATCGACCAGCCGGGCCGCCACCGACGGGGCCAGCACGGTCTCGCCCCGCGCGGCCGCCCGTACCGCGTCGGCCAGTTCACCCCGGGGCAGATCCTTCAGCAGGTAGCCCGCCGCACCCGCCTCCACGGCGCGCAGAATGTCCCGGTCGTCCTCGTACGTCGTCAGGACGACCACCCGGCAGCGCAGCCCCGCCTCGGACATGCGGACGATCGAGTCGACGCCCCCGCCGCCAGGCATCCGCAGATCCATCAGCACGATGTCGGGGCGGAGTTCCGCCGCCAGCGCCTCCGCCTGCGGCCCGTTGGACGCGTCGGCGACCACCTCCAGGTCCGGCTCGGCGCTCAGCATCGCCCGCAGGCCCTCCCGTACGACGGGATGGTCGTCCGCGAGCACGATCCGGATCACCGGGGACCACCTCCCAGCGGCAGTCGTACCGTCACCGTCGTACCGGCCCCCGGCGCGCTGCGCACGGTCGCCGTCCCGCCCGCAGCCACGGCCCGCGCCCGCAGCCCCGCCAGACCGTAACCGGTGCACACGGCGTCCGGATCGAATCCGCAGCCGTCGTCATGGATGGCCACCGTGAGGCTCTCCTCCTCGTAGGCGAGCCGGATCCCCACCGGAACCGAACTCCCCGCGTGTCTGCGGGCGTTGGTCAGCCCCTCCTGGCAGGAACGCAGGGCGACCACCTCGGCGCCGGCCGGCAGCGGCCGTACCGGCCCGGTCACCTCCAGCCGGGCCGACGCGTGCCGGCCCACCAGCCGGCGCAGCGCGTCCGGCAGCGAGGCACCGTCCAGATCGGCGGGCGCGCCCCCGGCGACGAGCGCCCGGGCCTCGGCGAGGTTCTGCCGGGCCGTCTCGTCCATCAGGGTCAGATGGCGGCGGGCCTGCGGCAGATCGTGCTGGTCGAGCTCCGCGTCCACCGCCTGGACCAGCATCAGCAGGCTGGTGAACCCCTGGGCGAGGGTGTCGTGGATCTCGCGCGCCATCCGCTCCCGTTCCGCGAGCGCGCCGTGCGCCGCCGAGAGCCGGGAGATCTCGTGCCGGCTGGCGTCCAGTTCCGCGATCAGCTCGGCCCGTTCGGTGCTCTGCTCGATGATGCGGACGACCCAGCTGCCGATCACGACCGAGAAGACCAGGGACACGGTGGCGGACAGGGAGTTGGCGAACAGGTCGGGGACCGCCGGCCGCCACAGCAGCGCCCAGCCCGCCACCGGCGCCAGGTTGATCACGGTGACCGCGATCAGCGCCCTGCGCATCCGCAGGGTCATGAAGCACTGGGGGATCAGCGCGAACGACATCAGCCGGACCTCGCCGACCAGCACCGCCGACGGGAGGTACAGCGCCATCACCCCGGCCAGGTAACGCGTCGTCCGCCGCTCGGCCGACTCGGCCGGCTCGGCCGGCTGGATCAGCGCCCGTCCGAGCAACAGGTACCAGGGCACCAACGGCACCAGCAGCAGCGCCGCGACGAGCCGGACCGGCCACCCCGGGAACTCCGCGCCGAGCACGAAGGCCGAGGTGGCCGCCCACACGACCGCGAAGTACACGTCCCAGAGCCGGATCGTCCGGTCCCAGGCGTCCACGTCCCGGGCCGCGCCCCGGGTCATCCGTCGCGCCGGTTCTTCCAGCGGAAGGTCAGCAGACACAGCACCAATCCTCCGACGCACCAGGCGGCCAGCACCAGGGCGATCCGCCCGAACTCCCAGGCGCCCGCCTGCTCCAGCACCTTCGCCGAGTCCGGCAGGAACACCCCGCGCAGCCCCTGGCACAGCCACTTCAGCGGGAACAGCGCGCCGATGTCCAGCATCCAGTCGGGGATGGTGCCGACCGAGATGTAGACCCCGGAGATGAACTGCAGGACCAGGAAGGGGAGTACGACCACGGAGCTGGCGCTCCTCGCCGACTTCGGCACCGAGCTGATCGCGATGCCGAGCAGCGCGCACCCGGTCAGCCCGAGGACGAAGATCCAGGCGAAGTCCAGCCAGCGGGTCGCGGAGGACGGCAGCGAGACGTCGTACAGCGTGGTGCCGACGGCGAGCAGGATCGCCGTCTCCAGGACGCCCGTGAAGAGAACCAGCCAGATCTTGCCGAGGAAGTACGCGGACGGCGGCATCGGGGTGCCGCGCAGCCGGCGCAGGACCTTCTCGTCGCGTTCGACCGCGATCGAGATGCCAAGCGACTGGAAGCTGGTCGACATGATCCCCGAGGCCATCATGGCCGGCACGTACAGCTGGGAGGCGGTGACACCGCTGCCCTCGACGTCGTCGTGGAAGATCGACGCGAAGAGGAAGAGGAAGACGACGGGGAAGGCGAAGGTGAAGACCACCTGGTCGCGCTGGCGGAAGAACTGCTTGATCTCCAGGGCGCCCCGGCTCAGGCCGAGCCTCCAGGCGCCCGGCACCCGCATGTCGCCGCTGCGGGCCCGCACCGAGGCGGCGGTCGTCGTGGTCATCGGGCGGCCTCCTGTCCGGTCAGCCGGAGGTAGACGTCCTCCAGGGTGGGGCGGCTCACCCGCAGCCCCGGGATCTCGCCGTCGAAGCGGCGCATGAGCTCGGCGACCGTCTTCGTCGGGGTCTCCGTGTGCTCCGCGCGCGTGGTGCCGTCGGGTTCCGTCCACTCGACCGTGGCGCCGGTGCCGAAGCGGTCCCGGAGCGCCTGCGGCTCGCCCTCGGCGACCACCCGCCCGTGGGCCACGATCGCCAGCCGGTTCGCGAGGGCCTCCGCCTCCTCCAGGTAGTGGGTGGTGAGCAGGATCGTGGTGCCCTCGTCCGCGAGGAGCCGGATCAGATCCCAGAACCGGCGCCTGGCCGCCGGGTCGAAACCGGTCGTCGGCTCGTCCAGCAGGAGCAGCTCGGGGCCGCCGATCACCCCGAGCGCCACGTCCAGGCGGCGGCGCTGGCCGCCGGACAGGCCCTTGATCCGGCTGTCCGCCTTGGCTTCGAGACCGACCAGGCCGATCACCTGCTCGGGGTCGCGCGGCCTCGGGTAGTAGTGCGCGAAGTGCCGTACGGTCTCGCGGACCGTCAACTCGGCGGGTGCCGATTCGTCCTGCCAGACGATTCCCACCCGCGACCGCCACGCGCGCGTGCCCGTCGCCGGGTCCGCGCCCAGGACCGAGACCTCACCCCCGTCCCGGCTCCGGTTGCCCTGGAGGATCTCCACGGTCGTGCTCTTGCCCGCCCCGTTGGGTCCGAGCAGGCCGAACACCTCGCCCCGCCGGATGCCCAGATCGATGCCGTCCACGGCGGTCACGCCCCCGTACCGCTTGCGCAGCCCCCGGACGTCCACCGCGAGTTCGTTCGCGTGTGCTGTCATGCCTTGATCATCGGCCGGAACCGAACACTCCGGGACGACCGTGCGTACTTCCTTATGTCCACCGAACGGTGGACAGGGTGCCTCGTGCGGCACAATGGCCCCTGCCCGAAGAAGTTCCAACTCTCAAACAGACGGAATCGGCGTGATGAGCAAGACGACAGTCAACGACGTCTCCACCGAGCCCGAGCCCGAGCACGCCTCCGCAGCACCGCGCACCGAGGGCGGCAGCATCGCCTTCGGCCTGCTGCTGATCATCACGGGCGCCGCCGGGCTGCTGGCCGCCTGGGTCATCACGATCGACAAGTTCAAGCTGCTGGAAGCCAAGGTCGAGGGCAAGACGTTCACCCCCGGGTGCAGCCTCAACCCGGTCGTCTCCTGCGGCAGCGTCATGGAGTCCAAGCAGGCCGCCGCCTTCGGCTTCCCGAACCCGATGCTCGGCCTGGTCTGCTACGGCATCGTCATCTGCGTCGGCATGAGCCTGCTGGCCCGCGCCCGCTTCCCGCGCTGGTACTGGCTGACCTTCAACTTCGGCACCCTCTTCGGTGTCGGCTTCTGCAGCTGGCTGCAGTTCCAGTCCCTGTACCGGATCAACGCGCTGTGCCTGTGGTGCTCGCTGGCCTGGGTCGCGACGATCATCATGTTCTGGTACGTGACGTCCTTCAACATCCGCAAGGGCTTCCTGCCGGCCCCGAACTGGCTGAAGTCGTTCTTCGGCGAGTTCACCTGGGTGCTGCCGGTCCTGCACATCGGCATCATCGGCATGCTGATCCTGACCCGCTGGTGGGACTTCTGGACCAGCTGACCGCGCGCGCCGCATTGTCAGTGCCGTGTTCTAGGGTTTCAGCGTGGAACCCGACCTGTTCACCGCAGCCGCAGAAGAACGCCAGGAGAAGGACCCGACCGGCAGCCCCCTGGCGGTGCGGATGCGCCCGCGCACCCTCGACGAGGTGGTGGGCCAGCAGCATCTGCTGAAGCCGGGGTCGCCGCTGCGCAGGCTGGTCGGCGAGGGGTCCGGAGGTCCGGCCGGCCCCTCCTCGGTGGTCCTGTGGGGACCGCCCGGCACCGGCAAGACGACCCTCGCGTACGTCGTCTCCAAGGCGACCGACAAGCGGTTCGTGGAGCTCTCCGCGATCACCGCTGGCGTCAAGGAGGTCCGCGCGGTCATCGACGGCGCCCGCCGCGCCACCGGGGGATACGGCAAGGAGACCGTCCTCTTCCTCGACGAGATCCACCGCTTCAGCAAGGCCCAGCAGGACTCCCTGCTCCCGGCCGTCGAGAACCGCTGGGTCACCCTGATCGCCGCGACCACCGAGAACCCCTACTTCTCGGTGATCTCCCCGCTGCTCTCCCGCTCCCTGCTGCTCACCCTCGAACCGCTCACCGACGACGACGTCCGCGGCCTGCTCAGAAGGGCCCTGACCGCCGAGCGCGGCCTGAAGGACTCCGTCACCCTCCCCGAGGACACCGAGCAGCACCTGCTGCGGATCGCCGGCGGTGACGCCCGCCGCGCCCTGACCGCCCTGGAGGCCGCCGCCGGAGCCGCTCTCGACAAGGGCGAGACTCAGATCGGCCTGGGGACCCTGGAGGAGGTCGTCGACCGGGCCGCGGTGAAGTACGACCGGGACGGCGACCAGCACTACGACGTCGCCAGCGCCCTCATCAAGTCCATCCGGGGCTCCGACGTCGACGCGGCCCTGCACTACCTGGCCCGGATGATCGAGGCCGGCGAGGACCCCCGCTTCATCGCCCGCCGCCTGATGATCTCCGCGAGCGAGGACATCGGGCTCGCCGACCCCAACGCGCTGCCCATAGCGGTGGCCGCCGCCCAGGCCGTCGCCATGATCGGCTTCCCCGAGGCCGCCCTCACCCTCAGCCACGCCACCATCGCCCTCGCCCTGGCCCCCAAGTCCAACTCGGCGACCACGGCGATCGGCGCCGCCCTGGAGGACGTACGCAAGGGGCTGGCCGGACAGGTGCCCCCGCATCTGCGGGACGGCCACTACAAGGGCGCCGCCAAGCTGGGTCACGCGCAGGGGTACGTCTATCCGCACGACCTGCCCGAGGGCATCGCCGAGCAGCAGTACGCACCGGACCCGGTCAAGGACCGCGAGTACTACACCCCGACCCGGCACGGCTCCGAGGCCCGCTACGCGGACGCGGTCGAATGGACCAGGAAGCACCTCGGTCGCAGGCGGTCCTGAGCAGCCTGTAGAATCCCTCGAAGCGCTGAGTCCCGCGCTGTCAGAGCGGGACAGTCGGCCGGAGCCTCCGCAAGGGGGTTCCAGGAGCGTCGCGCACCGTCGAACGGTGTCGCGGGCAGCCCACCACCATTCGCCGTATGGCGAGAGGGTCGGTGGGCCACTCGCGTGCTGCACGTATGTGCCCAGACCAGGGGAGCGGCTGCCCACCAGGCCCGGCAACGGGTCCCGGCGGGTTTCCCCGGCTGCGGATTGCGACCTCCCTTAACCCTGACGAGCCGGATATCAGAAGGAAGAAAGAGACAAGTGGCGAACCAGTCCCGCCCCAAGGTCAAGAAGTCGCGTGCCCTCGGCATCGCGCTGACCCCGAAGGCCGTCAAGTACTTCGAGGCCCGCCCCTACCCGCCGGGTGAGCACGGCCGCGGCCGCAAGCAGAACTCGGACTACAAGGTCCGTCTGCTGGAGAAGCAGCGTCTGCGCGCGCAGTACGACGTGTCCGAGCGTCAGCTCGTCCGCGCCTACGAGCGTGCCTCCAAGGTGCAGGGCAAGACCGGTGAGGCCCTGATCATCGAGCTGGAGCGTCGCCTCGACGCGCTGGTCCTGCGTTCGGGCATCGCCCGCACGATCTACCAGGCCCGCCAGATGGTCGTCCACGGCCACATCCAGGTCAACGGCCAGAAGGTCGACAAGCCGTCCTACCGCGTGCGTCCGGACGACGTCATCCAGGTCCGTGACCGCTCGAAGGACAAGACGCTCTTCCAGATCGCCCGTGAGGGTGGCTTCGCCCCCGACGGCGAGATCCCGCGCTACCTGCAGGTGAACCTCAAGGCCCTGGCGTTCCGCCTGGACCGCGAGCCCAACCGCAAGGAAGTTCCGATCATCTGTGACGAGCAGCTCGTCGTCGAGTACTACGCCCGCTGATCCCAGCCCCGGCGCAGCACTCCAGCGTCAGCCCGCCGTCTCCCCGCCCTTCCGGGTGGGCGAGGCGGCGGGCTTGCGCATACCGGCACCGTCCCGACGCTGCCGCACCGGCCCGCGCGGCGACGGCAGCGCGTCCAGCGGCCGTACCCCGAAGTACTCCAGCGCCCGGGCCACCGCCGCCTCCCGGTCCAGCAGGGCGCCCTGTCGTACGCACTCCGCGTACCGCTCCTCGCCCAGCGCCCGCCGGGCCATCGCCTCGCACAGCTCGTGCGGGGCGTTGTAGTAGGCCGAGCCGAACAGCGGCAGCCCCACCGACGGCCACATCCGACCCGCCGCGCCCTGCAGCACCGCCGCTTCCGCCGGATCGCCCTGTGCAACAGTCACCAGGGCAAGGAGCTCGATCGACAGAACTGAGCCAAGCAGGTCACGGAAGCCGTGTGCATGGCCCAGGCAGTCGGTCAGCAGCTCGCGGGCGCCAGCGTGGTCGCCGCCTTGCCAGGCCGCGTACGCCAGCACATACAGCGCGTACGACCGGGCCCAGTGCTCGCCGTGGTCCTCGCACACCCGCCGCACGTCCTCGCACAGCCGCACCGCGTCCGGCAGATCGCCGAGGAACGCCCTGGTCATCGCCAGCTCGACCTGGCCCATCAGGACATTGCTGTTGAGCTCGCCGATCTCCCGGTACCGGCCGAGCGCCGAGCGCAGCAGCGTCTCCGCCCGCGCCATGTCGTCCGTGACCAGGGCCAGACAGCCCGTGCGATGTTCCGCGTACGCCACCGCCATGGGGTCGGCGACCAGCTCGGCCTCCTCCTGGCACTCCTGGAGCGCGGCCAGCGCGGGCACCGCGTCGCCCTGCAGGATCGCCACATAGCCGAGCACCCACAGCGCCTTCAGCCGGGACCGCGGATACTCCGAGTCCAGCTCCAGACTGAGCTCCAGCCAGCGCCGCCCCTCCGAGAGCCGCCCGCAGCCCGCCCAGTAGAACCACAGCGAGCCCGCCAGATACTGGCCCAGATGTGCCTCGTCCGGCTCGGTCAGACAGTGGTCCAGGGCGGCCCGCAGGTTCGGCAGCTCGGCCTCGACACGCGCGGCCACCTCGCCCTGCCGCGGCGAGAACCAGTCCAGCTCGCACCAGGTCGCCAGCCCCATGAACCAGTCGCGGTGCCGGCGCCGCAGCCGCCCCGCGTCCCCCGTCGCCGCCAGCCAGTCGGCGCCGTACGCCCGTACGGTGTCGAGCATCCGGTAGCGCACCCCCGTCGCGGTCTCCTCCCGGGACACCACCGACTGCGCGAGCAGCTCCACCAGCACGTCCAGGACGTTCTCGGACGACAGCCCGTCCCCGCCGCACACGTACTCGGCGGCCTCCAGGTCGAAGGTCCCCGCGAACACCGACAGCCGTGCCCACAGCAACCGCTCGGCGGGGGTGCACAGTTCATGGCTCCAGCCGATCGCCGTGCGCAGCGTCTGATGGCGGGGGAGGCCGTCGCGGCCGCCGCCGGTCAGCAGCCGGAACCGGTCGTCGAGCCGCTCCAGCAGCTGCCCCGGCGACAGCGCCCGCAGCCGGCCCGCCGCCAGCTCGATCGCCAGCGGGATCCCGTCCAGCCGCCGGCACACCTCCCGAACCTCCGCACGGTCCCGGACCTCCAACCCCTGCCGCTCGGCGCGCTCGGCGAACAGCTCCACCGCCTCGTCCTCGCCGAGCGGCGCCAGCGGGAACAACCGCTCACCCGCCACGCCCAGCGGCCGCCGCCCCACCGCCAGCACGGTCAGGTCGGGCAGCCGCCGCAGCAACTCGGCCACCAGGTCCGCACACCCGTCGACCAGGTGCTCGCACCCGTCGAGCAGCAGGCAGCGATGGCCGGCCAGGTGCTCCAGAAGCGTCTCGCGCGGCAGCCGGGTGGTGTGGTCGGTCAGGCCCAGCGCCTCCACGACCGCGTACTCCACGAACCCCGGATCGCGCACCGCGGCCAGCTCCACCCGCCACACCCCGTCCCGGGGCGCCGCCGCGGCGGCCGCCCGGGCCGCGAGCCGGGACTTGCCGACCCCGCCGACCCCGGTCACCGTCACCAGCCGGCCGGACTCCAGGGCCCGGGCCAGCTCGCCGAGTTCGGCCGAGCGACCCACGAACGCGGTCAGTTCCAGGGGCAGATTGCCGTCCGCCGAAGAGCCGGGGCGCTGAGGACCTCGCATGGAAACGGAGCGTACTTAACCGTAATCAGTCCGTACAATCGCTTCCCGCAACTCCACCTCCAGCGCGCCGGTAATCCGGTACGGAGTCCCACGCCCGGCGCGATAGGCTCGGTGCAGACTTTTCGATGTTGAGGCACGTTTCAGGGAGCGGGTGCGCGCAGTGTCCGGTGGAGAGGTGGCCGGGATCCTGGTGGCCGTCTTCTGGGCGATCCTGGTCTCCTTCCTCGCGGTGGCTCTCGTGAGGCTGGCCCAGACGCTCAAGGCGACCACCAAGCTCGTGGCGGACGTGACCGACCAGGCCGTCCCGCTGCTCGCCGACGCCTCCGCGGCCGTACGCTCCGCGCAGACCCAGATCGACCGGGTCGACGCGATCGCCTCCGACGTCCAGGAGGTCACCTCCAACGCCTCCGCGCTGTCGACCACCGTCGCCTCCACCTTCGGCGGCCCGCTGGTCAAGGTCGCGGCGTTCGGCTACGGCGTGCGCCGGGCCCTGACCGGCCGCAAGGCGGAGGACGTGCCCGCCCGGGAGCCCGGGCGTACCGTGATCGTGGGCCGGACCGTGCCCGCCGCACGGCGGAAGAACCGGGGAAAGTAGGAGCCAGGCAGATGTTCCGCCGTACCTTCTGGTTCACCACCGGTGTCGCCGCCGGTGTCTGGGCCACCACCAAGGTCAACCGCAAGCTCAGGCAGCTGACTCCCGAGAGTCTCGCCGCCACCGCCGCGAACAAGGCGCTGGAGACCGGCCACCGGATCAAGGACCGGGCGATCGGCTTCGCGCTCGACGTCCGCGACAACATGGCCCAGCGGGAGGCGGAGCTGGGGGACGCGCTGGGCATCAACGCGGACCCCGAACTCCCCGCGCCCCGGCGGCTCACCGCCATCGAGAACAACCGCAGCAACCCGAAGTACATCGAGAACACGACGTACTCGCACGACCGGAATGAGGACCACTGATGGAGTCGGCAGAGATTCGCCGCCGCTGGCTGAGCTTCTTCGAGGAGCGCGGGCACACCGTCGTCCCTTCGGCGTCGCTCATCGCGGACGACCCGACTCTGCTCCTCGTCCCGGCCGGCATGGTGCCCTTCAAGCCCTACTTCCTGGGTGAGGTCAAGCCGCCCTTCGACCGCGCCACCAGCGTGCAGAAGTGCGTGCGCACACCGGACATCGAAGAGGTCGGCAAGACCACCCGGCACGGCACGTTCTTCCAGATGTGCGGCAACTTCTCCTTCGGCGACTACTTCAAGGAAGGCGCCATCAAGTACGCCTGGGAGCTGCTCACCAGCCCCCAGGACAAGGGCGGTTACGGCCTGGAGCCGGACCGTCTGTGGATCACCGTCTACAAGGACGACGACGAGGCCGAGCGCATCTGGCACGACGTCGTCGGCGTGCCGAAGGAGCGCATCCAGCGCCTCGGCATGAAGGACAACTACTGGTCCATGGGCGTCCCCGGACCCTGCGGCCCCTGCTCCGAGATCAACTACGACCGCGGCCCCGAGTTCGGCGTCGAGGGCGGCCCGGCCGTCAACGACGAGCGGTACGTGGAGATCTGGAACCTCGTCTTCATGCAGTACGAGCGCGGCGAGGGCATCGGCAAGGACAACTTCGAGATCCTCGGAGAGCTGCCGAGCAAGAACATCGACACGGGCCTCGGCCTGGAGCGTCTCGCCATGATTCTGCAGGGCGTGCAGAACATGTACGAGATCGACACCTCCATGGCCGTCATCAAGAAGGCCACCGAGCTGACCGGCGTGGCCTACGGCGACGCCCACGGCTCGGACGTCTCGCTGCGCGTGGTCACCGACCACATGCGGACGTCGGTGATGCTCATCGGTGACGGAGTCACCCCCGGCAACGAGGGCCGCGGCTACGTCCTGCGCCGCATCATGCGCCGCGCCATCCGCAACATGCGGCTGCTGGGCGCCACCGGCCCGGTCGTCCTGGACCTGGTCGACACCGTCATCCAGATGATGGGCCAGCAGTACCCCGAGCTGGTCACCGACCGCGAGCGCATCGAGAAGGTCGCCGTCGCCGAGGAGAACGCCTTCCTCAAGACGCTGAAGGCCGGCACCAACATCCTCGACACCGCCGTCACCGAGACCAAGGAGGCCGGTGGCACGGTCCTCGCCGGTGACAAGGCCTTCCTGCTCCACGACACCTGGGGCTTCCCGATCGACCTCACCCTCGAGATGGCCGCCGAGCAGGGCCTCGCGGTGGACGAGGACGGCTTCCGCCGCCTGATGAAGGAGCAGCGGGACCGCGCCAAGGCCGACGCCCAGGCCAAGAAGACCGGGCACGGCGGCGCCGGCGCCTACCGCGAGATCGCCGACAAGACCGGCGAGACCGACTTCATCGGCTACTCCGACACCGAGGGCGAGACCACGATCGTCGGCATCCTGGTCGACGGCGTCTCCTCGCCTGCCGCCACCGAGGGCGACGAGGTCGAGATCGTCCTGGACCGCACCCCGTTCTACGCCGAGGGCGGCGGTCAGATCGGCGACACCGGCCGGATCAAGGTCGACTCCGGTGCCGTCGTCGAGATCCGCGACACCCAGAAGCCGGTCCCGGGCGTCTACGTCCACAAGGGCGTCGTCCAGTTCGGCGAGGTGACGGTCGGCGCCAAGGCCCACGCCGCGATCGACCAGCGCCGCCGCACCGCCATCGCCCGCGCCCACTCGGCCACCCACCTCACCCACCAGGCGCTGCGCGACGCCCTCGGCCCGACGGCCGCCCAGGCCGGTTCCGAGAACCAGCCCGGCCGCTTCCGCTTCGACTTCGGCTCGCCGTCCGCCGTCCCGACGGCCGTGATGACCGACGTCGAGCAGAAGATCAACGAGGTGCTCGCCCGCGACCTGGACGTGCGCGCCGACATCATGGGCATCGACGAGGCCAAGAAGCAGGGCGCCATCGCCGAGTTCGGCGAGAAGTACGGCGAGCGGGTCCGTGTGGTGACCATCGGCGACTTCTCCAAGGAGCTGTGCGGCGGCACCCATGTGCACAACACCGCCCAGCTGGGCCTGGTGAAGCTGCTCGGTGAGTCGTCGATCGGCTCGGGGGTCCGCCGTATCGAGGCCCTCGTCGGCGTCGACGCCTACAACTTCCTGGCCCGTGAGCACACGGTCGTCGCCCAGCTCCAGGAGCTGATCAAGGGCCGTCCGGAGGAGCTTCCGGAGAAGGTCTCCGCCATGCTCGGCAAGTTGAAGGACGCCGAGAAGGAGATCGAGAAGTTCCGTGCGGAGAAGGTGCTCCAGGCCGCCGGCGGCCTGGTCGACTCCGCGAAGGACGTCCGCGGGATCGCCGTGGTGACCGGGCAGGTCCCGGGCGGCACCACCCCGGACGACCTGCGCAAGCTCGTCCTCGACGTGCGCGGTCGCATCCAGGGCGGACGCGCCGCCGTGGTCGCCCTGTTCACGGTCAACAACGGCAAGCCGCTCACGGTCATCGCCACCAACGACGCCGCCCGCGACCGCGGCCTCAAGGCCGGTGACCTGGTGCGCACCGCCGCCAAGACCCTCGGCGGCGGTGGCGGCGGCAAGCCGGACGTCGCCCAGGGCGGCGGCCAGAACCCGGCCGCCGTGGGCGAGGCCATCGACGCCGTCGAGCGTCTCGTGGCCGAGACCGCCAAGTAAGAAACGGTCACGAAGATGCGCAGAGGACGTCGACTCGCCATCGACGTCGGGGACGCCCGGATCGGGGTCGCCTCGTGCGACCCCGACGGGATCCTCGCCACCCCGGTCGAGACGGTCCCGGGCCGGGACATCCCGGCGGCCCACCGCCGGCTCGGACAACTGATCGAGGAGTACGAACCGATCGAGGTCGTCGTCGGACTCCCACGCTCCCTCAAGGGAGGGGAGGGCCCGGCCGCCGTGAAGGTCCGGGCCTTCGCGCAGGAGCTGGCCAACGGCATCAAGCCGGTGCCGGTCCGGCTGGTCGACGAGCGGATGACGACCGTGACGGCCAGTCAGGGACTGCGCGCCTCGGGGGTGAAGTCCAAGAAGGGCCGCTCGGTCATCGACCAGGCCGCCGCTGTGATCATCCTCCAGCAGGCGCTGGAATCCGAACGGGTGTCAGGTAATCCACCCGGCGAGGGCGTCGAAGTGGTCATCTGATCGCGATACGGTAACGTTCCGCGCGATGCGATGGTTTTCGAACAGCCACCGCACAGCAAGAAGCGGTACGACAGTCGGCCCACCAGCCGCTGACGCGCCGCTTCGCGGCTCTAGGGGATCGATGACTGAGTATGGCCGGGGCGAAGGCCCCGAACCGTGGCATCCGGAGGACCCGTTGTACGGGGACGACGGATGGGGAGGACAGCAGGCCCACGTGGGTCAGCAGTCCCCCTACGGCGGTCAGCCGCAGCACTATCCGCAGCAGCCGCAGCAGCAGTACGGCGACTGGAGCCAGCACCCGCAGGGCGAGTACGACCAGCACCACGGCCAGCAGCAGTACGCGTACTACGACGAACAGGGCCAGCTTCAGTACGCCGACGGACAGGGTCAGCAGCAGTACGACCAGCAGTACGTCGGCCATGCCCAGCAGCACTATCACCAGGGCGGCTGGGATGCGACCGGCACCCACGGCCAGGTGCCCTACGCCGCCGACCCGGGCGACCCCTACGGCCAGCAGCCGGTGGCGTACGGCGGGGAGCAGCCCGACTTCTACGGCACCGAGGACGCCTATCCGCCGCCGGAGCCGCCCGGCCGCCGGCGCGAACCGGAGCCGGAGGCGCAGCCGGAGCCCGTCGTCGAGGAGGAGCAGCACCCCTTCTTCACGGGCGCCGAGGATGAAGACGAGGATGACGACGACCCGAAAGGGCGCCGCGGTGGTGGCCGCGGCAAGGACGCGAAGGGTGGCAAGGGGGCCAAGAAGCGTCGCAACGGCTGCGCCTGTCTGGTGGTCTGCCTGGTCTTCGGCGGCGGTGCGGCCACGGTCGGCTATTACGGCTGGCACTTCTACCAAAATCGCTTCGGCGCGGCTCCGGA
Organism: Streptomyces sp. NPDC048417; assembly: GCF_040651615.1. Taxonomy (NCBI): domain Bacteria; kingdom Bacillati; phylum Actinomycetota; class Actinomycetes; order Kitasatosporales; family Streptomycetaceae; genus Streptomyces; species Streptomyces sp. NPDC048417. The sequence goes on from NZ_JBEZKI010000009.1 coordinate 182,028, forward strand.
CTACGCGGGCGGCGGTGACGGCTCGGTGACCGTCGAGATCCCGAAGGGCGCGGGCGGATACGACATCGGCCGGCGTCTGAAGGAGGCCGGCGTGGTCAAGAGCGTGGACGCGTTCGTGGCCGCCCAGTCGCAGAACCCTGATGGAAAAACGATTCAGGCCGGTGCCTATCTCCTGAAGAAGGAGATGTCCGCCGCGAGCGCCGTACAGCTGATGCTCGACCCGAAGAGCAAGGCCAATGTGGTGGTCACTCCGGGCGAGCGTGCGGCGGCCATCTACGTGGATCTCGACAAAAGGCTCGGGCTTTCCGCCGGCACGACCAAGAAGGTCGCCAGGACCGGGTACAAGGGCTTCGGTCTGCCGAGTTACGCGAACACCGACAGCAAGATCATGGACCCGCTGGAGGGCTTCCTCTTCCCGGGTACCTATCCCGCGGCGAAGGGCATGAAGCCCGACGCGATCCTGAAGCAGATGGTCGCCGCGGCCAAGGAGGAATACGCCACCTACGACCTCGCGGCACAGGCCAAGAAGTACGACCTGGACAACCCGCTGCAGGTCATCACGGTCGCGAGCCTCGTCCAGGCCGAAGGAAAGACACACGACGACTTCCGCAAGATGGCGGAAGTGATCTACAACCGCCTCGAGCCCACGAACACCGAGACGAACCAGTTGCTCCAATTCGACTCGACCTTCAACTACCTGAAGGGCACGAGCAACATCCACATCAGCGAGTCGGAGATCAACAGCAACAAGGACGCGTACAACACGTACACGCAGAAGGGCCTTCCGCCCGGTCCGATCGGCAACCCCGGCGACGAAGCGCTGAAGGCGGCACTGAATCCGACCGACGAGGGCTGGATGTATTTCGTGGCGACCGACGGCGTGAACAATACCGAATTCGCCAAGACCAACGCCGAATTCGAGAAGCTCAAGGAAAAGTTCAATGCCAACTCGGGCAACTGATGCCCGCCGGGCCGCTGTGCTCGGTAAGCCCATCGCCCACTCCCTCTCCCCGGTGCTGCACCGGGCCGCGTACGACGAACTCGGGCTCACCGACTGGTCGTACGAGCGCTTCGAGGTCGACGAGACCCGGCTGCCCGGCTTCCTCGGGCAGCTGGGGCCGGAGTGGGCGGGGCTGTCGCTGACCATGCCGCTGAAGCGGGCGGTCATCCCGCTGGTCGACGAGATCAGTGAGACGGCCGCCTCGGTCGACGCGGTCAACACGGTCGTCTTCACGGAGGACGGCCGACGACTCGGGGACAACACCGACATCCCGGGCATGGTCGCCGCGTTGCGTGAGCACGGCATCGAACAGGTCGACTCCGCCGCGATCCTCGGCGCCGGCGCCACCGCCTCCTCGGCGCTGGCCGCGCTCTCCCGGATCTGCACCGGCGGGGTCGTCGCCTACGTCCGCAGCGAGGAGCGCGCCGCCGAGATGCGGCACTGGGGCGAGCGGCTCGACGTGGACGTGCGGACCGCCGACTGGGCCGATGCCGAACAGGCCCTGCACGCCCCCCTGGTGATCGCCACCACCCCGGCGGGCACCACCGACGCCCTCGCCGCCGCCGTACCCGAGCGCCCCACCACCCTCTTCGACGTCCTCTACCATCCCTGGCCCACGGCGCTGGCCGCACGCTGGTCCATGTTCGGCGGAGCCGTGGTGGGCGGCCTCGACCTCCTGGTGCACCAGGCCGTGCTCCAGGTCGAACAGATGACCGGCCGCGCCCCGGCGCCGCTGGACGCCATGCGCAGGGCCGGGGAGAAGGCACTCGCCGAGCGCTGACCCGGTCCACCTCCGCGTCCGTCTGCTGGACCGGCGGCCGGGTTCACCGCCCGGACGTGGGAGGATCAAAGACGGCGGACCGGGGCCGCGCACCCGGTCGGGCCGTCGCCGTACGCGAGGACGCGCGTACGCAGGGCAGTACCAGGGCGCGAGCACTGAGGAGCATCGTTGAGCAGGCTGCGTTGGCTGACCGCGGGGGAGTCCCACGGTCCCGCACTTGTCGCGACGCTGGAGGGCCTTCCCGCCGGCGTGCCGATCACGACCGAGATGGTCGCCGACCACCTGGCGCGGCGGCGGCTCGGTTACGGACGCGGTGCGCGCATGAAGTTCGAGCAGGACCAGGTCACTTTCCTGGGTGGTGTCCGGCACGGTCTGACCCTCGGTTCCCCGGTCGCGATCATGGTGGGCAACTCCGAGTGGCCCAAGTGGGAGCAGGTCATGGCGGCCGACCCGGTCGACCCCGAGATCCTCGCCGGGCTGGCCCGCAACGCCCCGCTGACCCGGCCCCGTCCCGGCCACGCCGACCTCGCCGGTATGCAGAAGTACGGCTTCGACGAGGCCCGGCCGGTCCTGGAGCGTGCTTCCGCCCGGGAGACCGCGGCCCGGGTGGCGCTGGGTGCGGTGGCCCGGTCGTATCTGAAGGAGACGGCCGGCATCGAGATCGTCTCGCACGTGGTCGAGCTGTGCTCAGTGAAGGCCCCGGCCGGTGTCTACCCCACCCCGGCCGATGTCGAGAAGCTGGACGCCGACCCGCTGCGCTGCCTGGACGCGGACGCGTCGAAGGCGATGGTCGCGGAGGTCGACCAGGCGCACAAGGACGGCGACACCCTCGGCGGTGTGGTCGAGGTGGTCGCGTACGGCGTCCCGGTCGGCCTCGGCTCCCATGTGCACTGGGACCGCAAGCTGGACGCCCGGCTCGCCGGGGCCCTGATGGGTATCCAGGCGATCAAGGGTGTCGAGATCGGCGACGGCTTCGAGCTGGCGCGGGTGCCCGGCTCCAAGGCGCACGACGAGATCGTGAACACGCCCGAGGGGATCCGCCGCGTCTCCGGCCGGGCCGGCGGCACCGAGGGCGGTCTGTCCACCGGTGAGCTGCTGCGGGTGCGGGCCGCGATGAAGCCGATCGCGACCGTGCCGCGCGCCCTGCAGACCGTCGACGTCACCACCGGCGAGGCGACCCAGGCCCATCACCAGCGTTCCGACGTCTCCGCGGTGCCGGCCGCCGGCATCGTCGCCGAGGCGATGGTGGCGCTCGTCCTGGCGGACGCGGTCGCGGAGAAGTTCGGCGGCGACTCGGTGCCCGAGACCCGTCGCAACGTGCGGTCGTACCTCGAGAACCTGGTCATCCGATGAGCAGCGCACCGGTGGTGGTGCTGGTCGGACCGATGGGCGTCGGTAAGTCCACGGTCGGGCAGCTGCTCGCCGAGCGGCTCGGCGTCGGCTACCGGGACACCGACGAGGACATCGTCGCCGCCGAGGACCGGGCCATCGCCGACATCTTCGTGGCCGAGGGCGAGGCGGTCTTCCGGGAGATCGAGAAGCGGGCCGTGCAGGTGGCGCTGGCCGAGCACGAGGGTGTCCTCGCGCTGGGCGGCGGCGCGATCCTCGACGCGGACACGCGTGCGCTGCTGGCCGGCCGGCGGGTGGTCTACCTCTCGATGGACGTCGAGGAGGCCGTCAAGCGCACCGGCCTGAACGCGGCCCGGCCGCTGCTGGCGATCAACCCGCGCAGGCAGTGGCGCGAGCTGATGGACGCACGGCGGCACCTGTACGAGGAGGTCGCCTCGGCGGTCGTCGCGACCGACGGCCGTACACCCGAAGAGGTCACCCAAGCAGCCCTGGACGCACTGGAGTTGAAGGAAGCATGAGCGAGGCAGTCAGCCGGATCCAGGTCGGCGGCACGGCGGGCACCGAGCCGTACGAGGTCCTGGTGGGCCGTCAACTGCTCGGCGAACTGGGCGGGTTGATCGGCGAGAGGGTCAAGCGGGTCGCGGTGATCCACCCCGAGGCACTCGCCGAGACCGGGGACGCGCTCCGCGCCGACCTCGCCGGGCAGGGCTTCGAGGCCGTCGCCATCCAGGTGCCCAACGCGGAGGAGGCCAAGACCGCCGAGGTCGCCGCCTACTGCTGGAAGGCGCTCGGCCAGTCCGGGTTCACCCGCTCCGACGTCATCGTGGGCGTGGGCGGCGGGGCGACGACGGACCTGGCCGGTTTCGTGGCCGCGACCTGGCTGCGCGGGGTGCGCTGGATCGCCATCCCGACCACCGTCCTCGCCATGGTCGACGCGGCCGTCGGCGGCAAGACCGGCATCAACACCGCCGAGGGCAAGAACCTGGTGGGCGCCTTCCACCCGCCCGCCGGTGTGCTGTGCGACCTGGCCGCACTGGACTCCCTCCCGGTCAACGACTACGTCTCCGGGCTCGCCGAGGTCATCAAGGCCGGCTTCATCGCCGACCCGGCGATCCTGGAGCTCATCGAGTCCGACCCCGAGGCCGCGCGCACCCCGGCCGGCCCGCACACGGCCGAGCTGATCGAGCGCTCCATCCGGGTCAAGGCCGAGGTCGTCTCCTCCGACCTCAGGGAGTCGGGCCTGCGGGAGATCCTCAACTACGGCCACACGCTCGGCCACGCCATCGAGAAGAACGAGCGCTACAAGTGGCGGCACGGCGCCGCGGTCGCCGTCGGCATGCACTTCGCCGCCGAACTCGGCCGGCTGGCCGGACGCCTGGACGACGCGACGGCCGACCGCCACCGCGCGATCCTCGAATCGGTCGGCCTGCCGCTGCACTACCGCTACGACCAGTGGCCCAAGCTCGTCGAGACGATGAAGGTCGACAAGAAGTCCCGCGGCGACCTGCTGCGCTTCATCGTCCTCGACGGCCTCGCCAAGCCGACCGTCCTGGAGGGCCCGGACCCGGCCGTGCTGCTCGCCGCCTACGGCGAGGTCGGACAGTAAGTCCGCCGCTGTTCCTTCCGCCCGATTCGCCTCCCGGCACGGGCACTTCGTACCGCCCCCGGCCGTTTCACCAAACGACGACCGGGGGCGGTACCGTTCGGTAACGAGCGCAGCCGCACATGACGAGACGGAGTGGCACCGGATGCAGCACGCAGTGGGATCTCCGCTGCCGCCGCCCCATCAGCCGGGGCAGGGACCGACCGGCTGGCCGCCGGCCGCACACCACCCGGGAGCGCCGCAGGGCCCCGCGCCCGTGCCGCCGCCGCCGGCCGCGCCCCCGCAACCGTCGGTCCCGCCGCCGCCCCCCTTGCCCTCGGCCCCGCCGCCTCCCGACACCACGGGTCATGTGCCGCTACCGCCGGGCGCCCCGGTCGGCATCCCCACCGCATCCCCGGCCGCGACCACCATGCCCGACCCGACCACCACCACCCTGGCTGTCCTCCTCATCGGCCCGGCGGGTGCGGGCAAGACGAGCGTGGCCAAGTACTGGGCCGACCACCGCCGGGTGCCCACGGCCCACATCAGCCTCGACGACGTCCGCGAATGGGTCCGCTCCGGCTTCGCCGACCCCCAGTCCGGCTGGAACGACAACTCCGAGGCCCAGTACCGCCTGGCCCGCCGCACCTGTGGCTTCGCCGCGCGCAACTTCCTGGCCAACGGGATCTCGTGCATCCTCGACGACGCGGTCTTCCCGGATCGCCCGGTCGTCGGCCTCGGCGGCTGGAAGCGCCACGTCGGTCCCGGCCTCCTCCCGGTGGTTCTCCTCCCGGGCCTCGACATCGTCCTGGAGCGCAACGCCGAACGCACGGGCAACCGCCGCCTCGCCGACGAGGAGGTGGCCCGTATCCACGGCCGCATGGCGGGCTGGTACGGCTCGGGCCTCCCGATCATCGACAACTCCCAGTTGGACGTTCCGAGCACGGCCCGCGTGCTGGACGAGGTCCTGGCCCGGGCGATAGCTAGCCCACCGAGCTGGTAGCAGGCGGGGCTGCCACGTCCCCGGGGCGCGGCGCCGCACGGAGCTGCGGCTCCACCGGGTGCACGCGAACACCCCACCGGTCCGCAGCCGACGGACGACCGATCACTTCAGGGGCGCGGGAACTAACGCAAAAAAGGTCCACGGACCCCGCACCCCGCAACGGCGCCCCGCCACCCCACTCGGCCCCCCTCAACCGGCACAAATCGCCCACGACTCCTACGCTCGACTCATGTCAGACGTGTACGCGGCCCGCCGAACCAGGCTGAGGGAACGATGCAACGCGGCCGGCTGCCAGTCCGCGCTCGTCTCACGCCCTGCCAACGTGAGATACCTCGCCGGCGCCGCCCCCGCCGGCTCCGTCCTGCTGCTCGGCAAGCGCGAGGATCTCCTCGTCAGCCCCGGCCCCCAGGACGACCGCCCCACCGAGGCCCGCCCCGACGACTCCCTTCGGCAGCACCTCCTCGAAGGACCCGGCGGTGACCCCGCCGTGGCCGCCGCCGACCTCGCCGACGCCCAGGACGCCGACGCCCTCGCCGTCGAGGAGCACCACCTCACGGTGACCCGGCACCGCGCCCTCTCCTCGGTCGCCCCCCGCCTCCACCTCACCGACCTCGGCGGCGCCGTCGAGCAGCTGAGGGTCGTGAAGGACGAGGAGGAGATCTCCTGCCTCCGGATCGGTGCCGAGATCGCCGACCAGGCCCTCGGCGAACTGCTGGAGTCGATCCTCGTCGGCCGCACCGAACGGCATCTCGCCCTGGAGCTGGAGCGCCGCCTGGTCGACCACGGCGCCGACGGCCCGGCCTTCCCCACCTCCGTGGCGACCGGACCGAACTCCGGCCGCCGCGGCCACCGCCCCACCGACCGGCGGGTCGAGGAGGGCGACTTTCTCTCCGTCTGCCTCGGCGCCACCTACCGCGGCTACCGCTGCGAGATCGGGCGTACCTTCGTCATCGGCACCTCGCCCGCCGACTGGCAGATCGAGCTCTACGACCTCGTCTTCGCCGCTCAGCGGGCCGGCCGGGAGAGCCTCGTACCCGGGGCCGCCTACCGTGACGTGGACCGCGCCGCCCGCCAGGTGCTGGACTCCGCGGGCTACGCCGAGGGACTCCAGCCCCTCACGGGACACGGCGTCGGACTCGAAATCGACGAGGACCCGCAGCTCGCTCCGTCGTCCATGGGTAAACTGGACGCTTGCGTGCCGGTCACCGTCGAACCGGGGGTCCACCTCCCGGGCCGGGGCGGTGTCCGGATCGATGACACGCTCGTCGTACGCCCTGAGGCGGACGGCGGACCCGAGCTACTCACCATCACGACCAAGGAGCTGCTCGCGCTGTAGCGCGTGATCCGGGGTCGTACGTCAGTCCAGGAGATTCCGCAACCGTGGCTTCCACGAACGACCTCAAGAACGGCCTGGTGCTCAAGCTCGACGGGGGCCAGCTCTGGTCCGTCGTCGAGTTCCAGCACGTCAAGCCCGGCAAGGGCCCGGCCTTCGTGCGCACCAAGCTGAAGAACGTGCTGTCCGGCAAGGTGGTCGACAAGACCTTCAACGCCGGCGTCAAGGTCGAGACGGCCAACGTCGACAAGCGCGACATGCAGTTCTCGTACATGGACGGCGACTACTTCGTCTTCATGGACATGGACACGTACGACCAGCTGCACATCGACCGCAAGACCGTCGGTGACGTCGCGAACTTCCTGATCGAGGGCTTCGAGGCCATGGTCGCGCAGAACGAGGGGCAGGTGCTCTACGTCGAGCTGCCCGCCGCCGTCGAGCTGACCATCGCCGAGACCGAGCCGGGCGTCCAGGGCGACCGCTCCACCGGCGGCACCAAGCCCGCCAAGCTGGAGACCGGCTACGAGATCCAGGTCCCGCTCTTCATCACCTCCGGTGAGAAGATCAAGGTCGACACCCGCACCGGCGACTACCTCGGCCGGGTGAACAGCTAACCGTGGCTGCCCGCAACACGGCCCGCAAGCGCGCCTTCCAGATCCTCTTCGAGGGCGACCAACGCGGGGCCGACGTCCTGACCGTTCTCGCGGACTGGATCAGGCTCTCCCGGGACGACACCCGGCAGCCGCCGGTGAGCGAATACACGATGCAGCTGGTCGAGGGCTACGCGGAGCACGTGCGGCGGATCGACGAGCTGATCGCCCAGTACGCCGTCGGCTGGACGCTCGACCGGATGCCGGTCGTCGACCGCAACATCCTGCGCCTCGGCGCGTACGAGCTGATCTGGGTCGACGAGACGCCGGACGCGGTCGTCCTCGACGAGATGGTGCAGCTGGCGAAGGAGTTCTCGACGGACGAGTCGCCGTCGTTCGTGAACGGACTGCTGGGGCGGCTGAAGGAGCTGAAGCCGTCGCTGCGCCGGGAGGCGTGAGCCGACAAACGCCGGAGGGCCCGCAGCAAGCGCACGCTGCGGGCCCTCCGGCGTTTGTGTGCCCAATGGGGTGGGTGGTGCGCTTGTAGGGCGGCTGCGGGGCGTATGGGGGCTTGTCGCGCCCACGCGGCGGAGCCGCACATCGATACAGCCCCGCGCCCCCTGGGGGCGCGCTGTGCCGCTGTCGCCCAAAAGCCGCCGGGGCGGCCGGAACCATCGGGTTCCGGCCGCCCCGGCGGCACGTTTCTGCTCAGGCGTTGTGGGGGTCAGGCGTCCTCGTGGGTGGCGACCGCGCGGCGGGCGTCCGCGTCCAGGACACCCCAGCTGATCAGCTGCTCGGTGAGGACCGAGGGGGACTGGTCGTAGATGACGGCCAGTGTGCGCAGGTCGTCCTGGCGGATCGACAGCACCTTGCCGTTGTAGTCACCGCGCTGGGACTGGATCGTCGCCGCGTAGCGCTGCAGCGGGCCCGCCTTCTCGGCCGGCACGGTGGCCAGCCGCTCCAGGTCCAGGACCAGTTTGGGCGGCGGCTCGGCGGCTCCGCCCGGGGTGGTGCCCGGCAGCAGCTCCTGCACCGGAACGCCGTAGAAATCCGCCAGCTCGGCAAGGCGCTGCACGGTCACGGCACGGTCGCCGCGCTCGTACGAACCGACCACCACGGCCTTCCAGCGCCCCTGGGACTTCTCCTCGACACCGTGGAGGGAAAGGCCCTGCTGGGTGCGGATGGCCCGGAGCTTGGCCCCGAGCTGTTTGGCGTATTCGCTGGACATATGGCTCCCCGGACACTGTGTCGACGCGGCCGGCCTTGGTCCCGCCGCGCGGCTGGTAACTCACTGTGAGGTTACGCAGCGTTACTCTCTCGCGTCAAGCCGAATGGTCCGCACCGACTCTTCCGTGGCGGTGACGACCGATTACGCCAAGGGGGTGATCAGGGGCCTCTCCGGCACCTGATACGGTGGATGGCGCAAATCCGACGTCCTTTAAGGTCCGTCCCGTGAGGCGGAGAAGGGGGTCCGTTTCGTATGGACAAGCAGGTAAAGCCCGACCTTCAGGCATCCGATGCCCGGCCCGTTCTCGAAGGGCCCGACATCGCGCGGGTCCTGACCCGCATCGCCCACGAGATCGTCGAGCGCGCCAAGGGCGCCGACGACGTGGTGCTCCTCGGCATTCCGACCCGCGGTGTCTTCCTCGCCCGGCGGCTCGCCGCCAAGCTGGAGGAGATCACCGACCGCAAGACGCCCGTCGGTTCGCTCGACATCACCATGTACCGCGACGACCTGCGCATGCACCCGCCGCGTGCGCTGGCCCGCACCGAGATCCCCGGTGACGGCATCGACGGCAGACTGGTCGTCCTCGTCGACGACGTGCTCTTCTCCGGCCGCACCATCCGCGCCGCCCTCGACGCCCTGAACGACATCGGGCGCCCACGCGCGGTGCAGCTCGCGGTCCTCGTCGACCGCGGCCACCGCGAACTGCCCATCCGCGCCGACTATGTCGGCAAGAACCTCCCCACGTCGCTGCGGGAGACGGTCAAGGTCCTGCTCACCGAGGAGGACGGTCGCGACACCGTGCTGCTCGGTGTGAAGCCGACCCCGTAGCAAGCCCAGGGGCCCACACCGCACCGGTGCGCCCGCGCTTGCCCGCAATCTCCCGATATGTGAACTGCCTTACGGAGCCTGACAGATGCAGCGTCATCTCATCTCGGCCGCCGACCTCACCCGCGACGACGCCGTCCTGATCCTCGACACCGCCGAGGAGATGGCCCGGGTCGCCGACCGGCCGATCAAGAAACTGCCGACCCTGCGCGGCCGCACCGTGGTCAACCTCTTCTTCGAGGACTCGACCCGGACCCGGATCTCCTTCGAAGCCGCCGAGAAGCGGCTGTCGGCGGACGTCATCAACTTCACCGCCAAGGGGTCGAGCGTCTCCAAGGGCGAGTCCCTGAAGGACACCGCCCAGACCCTGGAGGCGATGGGCGTCGACGCCGTCGTCATCCGGCACGGCGCCTCCGGAGCCCCCTACCGTCTCGCCACCTCCGGCTGGATCGACGCCGCCGTCATCAACGCCGGTGACGGCACCCACCAGCACCCCACCCAGGCCCTCCTCGACGCCTTCACCATGCGCCGCCGGCTCGTCGGCCGGGACGCCGGGATAGGGCAGGACCTGGCCGGCAAGCGCATCACGATCGTCGGAGACGTCCTGCACAGCCGGGTCGCCCGCTCCAACGTCGACCTGCTGCACACCCTGGGCGCCGAGGTCACCCTGGTCGCCCCGCCCACCCTGGTGCCGGTCGGCGTCGGGAACTGGCCCTGCGAGGTGTCGTACGACCTCGACGCCGTCCTCCCCAAGTCCGACGCGGTGATGATGCTGCGCGTCCAGCGCGAGCGCATGAACGCCGCGTTCTTCCCGACCGAGCGCGAGTACTCGCGGCGCTACGGCCTCGACGGCGACCGCATGGCGCGGATGCCCGAGCACGCCATCGTGATGCACCCCGGCCCGATGGTCCGCGGGATGGAGATCACCGCCGAGGTCGCCGACTCCGACCGCTGCACCGTGGTCGAGCAGGTCGCAAACGGAGTCTCCATCCGGATGGCCGTTCTCTACCTCCTGCTCGGCGGCAACGAACCCGCCGTCAGTCACGCCCGCACCATCGAGGAGAAGTAACACCCATGAGCAAGATCCTGATCCGTGGTGCGAAGGTGCTCGGCGGCGCGCCGCAGGACGTCCTGATCGACGGCGAGGTCATCGAGGCGGTGGGCAGCGGGCTGTCCGCCGAGGGCGCCGAGGTCGTGGCGGCCGCCGGCCAGGTGCTGCTGCCTGGCCTGGTCGACCTGCACACCCATCTGCGCGAGCCCGGCCGCGAGGACTCCGAGACCGTGCTCACCGGCACCCGCGCGGCCGCCTCCGGCGGCTACACGGCCGTGTTCGCCATGGCCAACACCTTCCCCGTCGCCGACACCGCCGGTGTGGTCGAGCAGGTCTACCGGCTCGGCCAGGAGCACGGCTACTGCGACGTCCAGCCCATCGGCGCCGTCACCGTCGGCCTGGAGGGCAGGAAGCTCGCCGAGCTGGGGGCCATGCACGAGTCGGCCGCCGGGGTCACCGTCTTCTCCGACGACGGCAAGTGCGTCGACGACGCCGTGATCATGCGCCGCGCACTGGAGTACGTGAAGGCCTTCGGCGGAGTCGTCGCCCAGCACGCGCAGGAGCCGCGGCTGACCGAGGGCGCCCAGATGAACGAGGGCGTCGTCTCCGCCGAGCTGGGGCTCGGCGGCTGGCCGGCCGTCGCCGAGGAATCGATCATCGCCCGGGACGTCCTGCTCGCCGAGCACGTCGGCTCCCGCGTCCACATCTGCCACCTCTCGACCGCCGGGTCCGTCGAGATCGTGCGCTGGGCTAAGTCCCGGGGCATCGACGTCACCGCCGAGGTCACCCCGCACCACCTGCTCCTCACCGACGAGCTGGTCCGGTCGTACAACCCGGTCTACAAGGTCAACCCGCCGCTGCGCACCGAGCGCGATGTGCTGGCCCTGCGCGAGGCGCTCGCCGACGGCACCATCGACATCGTCGCCACCGACCACGCCCCGCACCCGCACGAGGACAAGGACTGCGAGTGGGCCGCGGCCGCCATGGGGATGGTGGGCCTGGAGACCGCGTTGTCGGTGGTGCAGGCGACCATGGTGGACACGGGCCTGCTGACCTGGGCCGGCGTCGCCGACCGGATGTCCGTCAAGCCCGCGCGGATCGGGCAGGCCGCCGGCCACGGCCGTCCCGTCTCGGCAGGTGAGCCCGCCAACCTCGTCCTCGTCGACACGGAATACCGTGGCACGGTGGACCCCGCGGGCTTCGCCTCGCGCAGCCGCAACACCCCGTACGCGGGGCGTGAGCTGCCGGGCCGTGTCACCCACACATGGCTGCGGGGCAAGGCGACGCTCGTGGACGGGAAGCTGACGTGACACCTCTGATCCTGCTGGCCGACGACAAGAAGTCGGCCGCGGTCACCGACTGGTCCGCGCGTATCGGCTGGCTCGTCGGACTCGCCCTGTTCGTCGCGCTCGTCTACTGGCTGATGCGCGAGGGCTGGAAATGGCGCGGCACCCTCCAGGGCGACCTCCCCGAGCTGCCCACCGCGCCGGACGACCTCGGTGCGGCGAGACTGACGATGAGCGGCCGCTACCACGGCTCCACCACCGCCGGGCAGTGGCTGGACCGCATCGTGGCCCGCGGCCTCGGCTCCCGCAGCCGGGTCGAGCTCACCCTGACCGACGCGGGCCTGGACGTCGTACGCCCCGGCGCGAGCGACTTCTTCATCCCCGCGGACGCGCTCCGCGAGGCCCTGCTCGGCAAGGGCATCGCGGGCAAGGTCCTCACCGAGGGCGGACTGCTCGTGGTGACCTGGCAGCACGGCGACCGGTTGATCGACTCCGGCTTCCGCTCCGACCACGCGGCCGAGCACACCGAGTGGGTCGACACCCTCAACTCCATGATCAAGACACCCAGCACGGAAGGCGCCGAACGATGACGACCTCCACCAGGGGAGCCGGCAAGGCTCCCGCCGTACTCGTCCTGGAGGACGGCCGCATCTTCCGCGGCCGCGCCTACGGGGCCGTGGGGGAGACCTTCGGCGAGGCCGTGTTCTCCACCGGCATGACCGGCTACCAGGAGACCCTCACCGACCCCTCCTACGACCGCCAGATCGTGGTCGCCACCGCCCCGCAGATCGGCAACACGGGGTGGAACGACGAGGACGACGAGTCGAGCCGCATCTGGGTCTCCGGCTACGTCGTGCGCGACCCGGCGCGCGTGCCCTCCAACTGGCGTGCCAAGCGGTCCCTGGACGACGAACTGGTCGCGCAGGGCGTGGTCGGCATCTCCGGGATCGACACCCGCGCCCTGACCCGCCACCTCCGTGAGCGCGGCTCGATGCGCGCCGGCATCTTCTCGGGCGAGGCGATCGCCGGCGATTCCGAGCTCCTCGCGCGCGTGGAGGCCCAGCCGCACATGAAGGGCGCCTCACTGTACGAAGAGGTCGCCACCAAGGAGGTGTACGTCGTCCCGGCGGTCGGGGAGAAGCGATTCACCGTCGCCGCCGTCGACCTCGGCATCAAGGGCATGACCCCGCAGCAGATGGCCGAGCGCGGCATCGAGGTGCACGTGCTGCCCGCGACGGCCACCGAGGACGACGTGTACGCCGTCTCCCCGGACGGTGTGTTCTTCTCCAACGGCCCCGGCGACCCGGCCACGGCCGACGGCCCGGTGGCCCTGATGACCTCCGTCCTGGAGCGGAAGACCCCGCTGTTCGGCATCTGCTTCGGCAACCAGATCCTCGGCCGCGCGCTCGGCTTCGGCACCTACAAGCTGAAGTACGGCCACCGGGGCATCAACCAGCCGGTCCAGGACCGTACGACCGGCAAGGTCGAGGTCACCGCGCACAACCACGGATTCGCCGTGGACGCCCCGCTCGACCAGGTCAGCGAGACGAAGTTCGGCCGCGCCGAGGTGTCCCACGTCTGCCTGAACGACGACGTCGTGGAGGGGCTGCAGCTGCTCGACCAGCCGGCCTTCTCCGTCCAGTACCACCCCGAAGCAGCAGCCGGCCCGCACGACGCCGCCTACCTGTTCGACCGCTTCGTTTCCCTGATGGAGGGCCAGCGTGCCTAAGCGCACCGATATCCAGTCCGTCCTGGTCATCGGCTCCGGCCCGATCGTCATCGGCCAGGCCGCCGAGTTCGACTACTCAGGCACCCAGGCCTGCCGCGTCCTGCGGGCCGAGGGCCTGCGCGTCATCCTGGTCAACTCCAACCCGGCGACGATCATGACCGACCCGGAGATCGCCGACGCGACCTATGTCGAGCCGATCACCCCGGAGTTCGTCGAGAAGATCATCGCCAAGGAGCGCCCCGACGCCCTGCTGCCCACCCTGGGCGGCCAGACCGCGCTCAACACCGCGATCTCGCTGGACGAGAACGGCGTCCTCGCCAAGTACGGCGTCGAGCTGATCGGCGCCAACGTCGAAGCCATCAACAAGGGCGAGGACCGCGACCTCTTCAAGGATGTCGTGGCGGCCGTGCGCGCCAAGATCGGGCACGGTGAATCCGCCCGGTCGGTGATCTGCCACTCCATGGACGAGGTGCTCGCGGGAGTGGACGAGCTGGGCGGGTATCCCGTCGTCGTCCGGCCGTCCTTCACCATGGGCGGCGCCGGCTCCGGCTTCGCCCACGACGAGGAGGAGCTGCGCCGGATCGCCGGCCAGGGCCTGACCCTCTCGCCCACCACCGAGGTGCTCCTGGAGGAGTCCATCCTCGGCTGGAAGGAGTACGAGCTGGAGCTGATGCGCGACAAGCACGACAACGTCGTGGTCGTCTGCTCCATCGAGAACTTCGACCCCATGGGTGTGCACACCGGTGACTCGATCACCGTCGCCCCGTCGATGACGCTGACCGACCGCGAGTACCAGACCCTGCGGGACATCGGCATCGCCGTGATCCGCGAGGTCGGTGTCGACACGGGCGGCTGCAACATCCAGTTCGCGGTGAACCCCGAGGACGGCCGGGTCATCGTCATCGAGATGAACCCGCGCGTCTCGCGGTCCTCGGCGCTCGCCTCCAAGGCGACCGGCTTCCCGATCGCGAAGATCGCGGCGAAGCTGGCCGTCGGCTACACCCTCGACGAGATCCCGAACGACATCACCCAGGAGACCCCGGCCTCGTTCGAGCCCACGCTCGACTATGTGGTCGTCAAGGCCCCGCGTTTCGCGTTCGAGAAGTTCCCGCAGGCCGACTCCACGCTGACCACCACCATGAAGTCGGTCGGCGAGGCGATGGCCATCGGCCGCAACTTCCCCGAGGCCTTCCAGAAGGCGCTGCGCTCGCTGGAGAAGAAGGGCAGCCAGTTCACCTTCGTCGGCGAGCCCGGCGACAAGGAGGCCCTGCTGCACGAGGCGGTGCGGCCCACCGACGGCCGGATCAACACCGTCATGCAGGCCATCCGTGCGGGCGCCACGCCCGAGGAGGTCTTCGAGTTCACGAAGATCGACCCGTGGTTCGTCGACCAGCTGTTCCTGATCAAGGAGATCGCCGACGAGCTGGCGGCCGCCGCCGAACTCACCCCCGACCTGCTCGCCGAGGCCAAGCGGCACGGCTTCTCCGACCAGCAGATCGGCGAGATCCGCGGGCTGCGCGAGGACGTCGTCCGCGAGGTCCGGCACGCGCTCGGCGTCCGCCCGGTCTACAAGACGGTGGACACCTGCGCGGCCGAGTTCGCCGCGAAGACGCCGTACTTCTACTCCTCCTACGACGAGGAGACCGAGGTCGCCCGGCGCGAGAAGCCGGCCGTCATCATCCTGGGCTCCGGTCCCAACCGCATCGGCCAGGGCATCGAGTTCGACTACTCCTGCGTGCACGCGTCCTTCGCGCTGTCGGACGCCGGGTACGAGACCGTGATGGTCAACTGCAACCCCGAGACCGTCTCCACCGACTACGACACCTCCGACCGGCTGTACTTCGAGCCGCTCACCCTGGAGGACGTCCTGGAGATCGTCCACGCCGAGCAGCAGGCAGGTCCGGTCGCCGGTGTGGTGGTGCAGCTCGGCGGGCAGACGCCGCTGGGTCTGTCGCAGGCGCTGAAGGACAACGGCGTGCCGATCGTCGGCACGTCCCCCGAGGCCATCCACGCGGCCGAGGACCGGGGCGCCTTCGGCCGGGTCCTCGCGGAGGCGGGTCTGCCGGCCCCCAAGCACGGCACCGCCACCAAGTTCGCCGAGGCAAAGGCCATCGCCGACGAGATCGGCTACCCGGTGCTGGTGCGGCCGTCGTACGTCCTCGGCGGCCGGGGCATGGAGATCGTCTACGACGAGACCCGTCTCGCCGCCTACATCGCCGAGTCCACCGAGATCAGCCCCTCCCGGCCGGTGCTCGTCGACCGGTTCCTGGACGACGCGATCGAGATCGACGTCGACGCGTTGTACGACGGCCAGGAGCTGTACCTCGGCGGCGTCATGGAGCACATCGAGGAGGCCGGTATCCACTCCGGCGACTCGGCGTGCGCCCTGCCGCCGATCACGCTCGGCGGCTTCGACATCAAGCGCCTGCGGGCCTCGACGGAGGCCATCGCGAAGGGCGTCGGGGTGCGCGGTCTGATCAACATCCAGTTCGCGATGGCCGGGGACATCCTCTACGTCCTCGAAGCCAACCCGCGCGCGTCCCGTACGGTCCCCTTCACCTCGAAGGCGACCGCGGTGCCGCTGGCCAAGGCCGCCGCCCGGATCTCGCTGGGCGCGACCGTCGCCGAGCTGCGCGCCGAGGGCCTGCTGCCGGCCCGCGGCGACGGCGGTGAGCTGCCGTTCGACGCGCCGATCTCCGTCAAGGAGGCGGTCATGCCGTGGTCGCGGTTCCGCGACATCCACGGCCGGGGCGTCGACACCGTGCTCGGCCCGGAGATGCGCTCCACCGGCGAGGTCATGGGCATCGACTCCGTCTTCGGCACGGCGTACGCCAAGTCGCAGGCGGGGGCGTACGGGCCGCTGCCGACCAAGGGCCGCGCGTTCATCTCGGTCGCCAACCGCGACAAGCGATCGATGATCTTCCCGGCGCGTGAGCTGGTCGCCCACGGCTTCGAACTGCTCGCCACGTCCGGCACGGCCGAGGTGCTCAAGCGCAACGGCATCAACGCGACCGTTGTTCGCAAGCAGTCGGAGGGCATTGGTCCGCAGGGCGAGAAGACGATCGTTCAGCTGATTCACGACGGCGAGGTCGACCTCATCGTCAACACCCCGTACGGGACGGGGGGTCGCCTGGACGGGTACGAGATCCGGACGGCCGCGGTGGCCCGGTCGGTGCCGTGTCTGACGACGGTGCAGGCGCTGGCGGCGGCCGTGCAGGGGATCGATGCGCTGAACCACGGGGACGTGGGGGTGCGGTCGCTTCAGGAGCATGCGGAGAGGTTGACGGCCGCGCGGGACTGACAGGCCGTTGTTCTGCTGCGGGCCGGTTGTGGCTGGTCGCGCCCACGCGGCGGCGCCGCATATCGAGTACCGCCCCGCGCCCCTGAAGGGGCGCGTTGCCCAGCTGTCGACATGGGGGGCACCGTACGTCGGTGTCCCCCTTCGCATGAGGACTCCATGTACAAGATCTTCTTCAATCTCGTTTTCAAGCGGATGGACCCGGAACAGGCCCACCACCTCGCCTTCCGGTGGATCCGGCTCGCCGTCCGCATCCCCGTGCTGCGTACCTTCGTCGCCGCCTCGCTGGCGCCTCGCTACAAGGAGCTGCGTACCGAGGCCTTCGGGCTGCGGATGCACGGGCCCTTCGGGCTGGCCGCCGGATTCGACAAGAACGCCGTCGCGATCGACGGGATGTCGATGCTCGGGTTCGACCATGTCGAGATCGGCACCGTGACCGGCGAGGCGCAACCCGGCAATCCCAAGAAGCGGCTGTTCCGGCTGGTCGCCGACCGGGCGCTGATCAACCGCATGGGGTTCAACAACGACGGTTCGCTCGCCGTCGCCGCCCGGCTCGCCTCCCGTGAGCCCGTCTTCAAGACCGTCGTGGGTGTCAACATCGGCAAGACCAAGGTCGTACCGGAGGCCGAGGCGGTCCGCGACTACGTGAAGTCCGCCGAGCGGCTCGCGCCGTACGCCGACTACCTGGTCGTGAACGTGTCGTCCCCGAACACGCCCGGACTGCGGAATCTCCAGGCCACCGAGGCACTGCGCCCGTTGCTGAGCGCGGTGCGCGAGGCCGCCGACCTCACCGTCACCGACCGCCGGGTGCCGCTGCTGGTGAAGATCGCGCCGGACCTCGCCGACGAGGACGTCGACGCCGTCGCCGACCTGGCCGTCGAGCTGGGGCTCGACGGGATCATCGCGACGAACACCACCATCGCGCGCGAGGGCCTCGGACTGCGCTCCGGCCCCGAGCTGGTGAAGGAGACCGGAGGGCTCTCCGGGGCGCCGCTGAAGGCACGGTCCCTGGAAGTGCTGCGGCGGTTGTACGCGCGCGTGGGCGACCGGATCACCCTGGTCGGTGTCGGCGGCATCGAGAACGCCGAGGACGCCTGGCAGCGCATCCTGGCCGGTGCCACGCTGGTCCAGGGCTACAGCGCCTTCATCTACGAGGGGCCGTTCTACGCTCGCGACCTCCACAAGGGGCTCGCGGCGCGCCTGCGCACCAGCCCGTACGCCACGCTCGCCGACGCGGTCGGCGCCGATGTGAGGAAGGCCGTATGAGCCCGTTGGAGCCCTTCGGCGCGCGGCTGCGCCGTGTGATGGACGAGCGCGGTCCGCTGTGCGTCGGCATCGACCCGCATGCCTCGCTGCTCTCCGAGTGGGGCCTGAACGACGACGTGGCAGGGCTTGAGCGGTTCAGCCGTACCGTGGTGGAGGCGGTGGCCGACCGGGTCGCGGTCATGAAGCCGCAGAGCGCGTTCTTCGAGCGGTTCGGCTCGCGCGGGGTGGCCGTCCTCGAGCGGGTGGTGCGGGAGGCACGGGACGCCGGGACGCTGGTCGTCATGGACGCCAAGCGCGGCGACATCGGCTCCACCATGGCCGGGTACGCGGAGGCCTACCTGAGCAAGGACGCGCCGCTGTTCTCGGACGCCCTGACGGTCTCGCCCTATCTCGGCTACGGCTCGCTCAGCCCGGCCGTGGCGCTGGCCCGGGAGAGCGGGGCCGGCCTGTTCGTGCTGGCCCTGACCTCGAACCCGGAGGGCCCCGAGGTGCAGCACGCGGTGCGCGGCGACGGCCGGACGGTCGGCGCGACCATGCTGGCCCACCTGGCCGCCGAGAACGCGGGGGAGGAGCCGCTGGGCTCCTTCGGCGCCGTCGTGGGTGCCACGGTCGGCGATCTGTCGTCGTACGACCTCGACATCAACGGCCCGCTGCTCGCGCCGGGCGTCGGGGCGCAGGGGGCGACGGCGGCCGACCTGCCCACGGTCTTCGGGTCGGCGGTGCGCAACGTGGTTCCAAACGTGAGCCGAGGTGTTTTGCGTCACGGTCCCGATGCCGGGGCCCTGCGGGCGGCCGCGGAGCGGTTCGCGGGCGAGATCCGGGATGTCGTCGCAGGTCGGTGAGGACTCCGACGAGTGGTCCGGGAGCGCTTCGGTGGGCGCTCGGACGACGGGTTCAGCGTGAATACATCCTCAAATCCTGGGCAGTATGTCTGAAATGTCCGGCCTGACGGAGGCTGACCAGGACTTTTCCGCTGTTCTCGCTGACTCTGGCGGACTTGCCCGCTAGTCTCCGAGCAGGGTGAACGGGCAAGCGTGTTGCTCGTGGCTCCCCAGGTGTGGGGCGACTAGGTTCCTCACCGGTCCGTATCCGACAGTTCGACATCCGAGGTGACGTAGGCGTGGCTCTTCCGCCCCTTACCCCTGAACAGCGCGCAGCCGCGCTCGAAAAGGCCGCCGCGGCTCGCCGGGAGCGGGCCGAGGTCAAGAATCGACTCAAGCACTCCGGTGCCTCTCTCCACGAGGTCATCAAGCAGGGTCAGGAAAACGACGTCATCGGCAAGATGAAGGTCTCCGCCCTGCTCGAGTCCCTGCCGGGCGTGGGCAAGGTCCGCGCCAAGCAGATCATGGAGCGACTCGGGATCTCCGAGAGCCGGCGGGTGCGTGGCCTCGGTTCCAACCAGATCGCGTCCCTGGAGCGCGAGTTCGGCAGCACCGGCTCCTGATCGCCGGGCCGTCCGGGACAGCCGTCCCGGGCAACCCGCGATTGCTGGAATAATCGCTGCATGGCTGCAACATTCCGGGGGACGACCCCCGAGCCCCCGGACGTACGTCCGCGGCTGACCGTGCTCTCCGGCCCCTCCGGGGTCGGCAAGAGCACGGTCGTCGCCCATATGCGCAAGGTGCACCCCGAGGTCTGGCTCTCGGTGTCGGCGACCACTCGCAAGCCCCGCCCGGGCGAGAAGCACGGAGTGCACTACTTCTTCGTCTCCGACGAGGAGATGGACAAGCTCATCGCCAACGGCGAGCTCCTGGAGTGGGCCGAATTCGCGGGCAACCGCTACGGCACCCCGCGGCAGGCGGTGCTGGAGCACCTGGAGTCCGGTGTGCCGGTGCTGCTGGAGATCGACCTCCAGGGCGCCCGGCAGGTCCGCGAGTCCATGCCGGAGGGTCGGCTGGTGTTCCTGGCGCCTCCGTCGTGGGAGGAACTGGTGCGCAGGCTCACCGGACGGGGCACCGAGCCGCCCGAGGTGATCGAGCGCCGTCTGGACGCGGCCAAGATCGAGCTGGCGGCCGAGCCGGAGTTCGACGAGACCCTGGTCAACACCTCTGTCGAGGACGTGGCGCGCGAGCTGCTAGCCTTGATGGACGTTGTGTGATCGTCTCTGATCATTCAGACTGAATCTTTCCCATCCATCGGAAGGCAGAGCGTGTCCTCTTCCATCACCGCGCCCGAGGGCATCATCAACCCTCCGATCGACGAGCTCCTCGAGGCCACCGACTCGAAGTACAGCCTCGTGATCTACGCGGCCAAGCGTGCCCGCCAGATCAACGCGTACTACTCGCAGCTCGGCGAGGGTCTCCTGGAGTACGTCGGTCCGCTCGTCGACACCCACGTCCACGAGAAGCCGCTCTCCATCGCCCTGCGCGAGATCAACGCGGGTCTGCTGACGTCCGAGGCCGTCGAAGGCCCGGCGCAGTAGCACTGCAGTAGTACTTTCGTATTGCAGTTGACTTATCCACAGGCCCGGCAGCCGACTGTCGGGCCTGTGGTGTGTGATGGAGTCGTGCGCCGGAGCCGGTGCACGGGAGCCGAGTGCGGGGAGAGACGGTGGACAAGCCGAAGGTCGTGCTGGGGGTCAGTGGTGGCATCGCCGCGTACAAGGCCTGCGAGCTGCTGAGAAGGTTCACCGAGTCGGGCCATGACGTCCGGGTCGTGCCCACCGCCTCCGCGCTGCACTTCGTCGGCGCCGCCACCTGGTCCGCCCTCTCCGGCAACCCCGTCTCCACCGAGGTCTGGGACCACGTCGAAGAGGTCCCGCACGTCCGGATCGGCCAGCACGCCGACCTGGTCGTGGTCGCCCCCGCCACCGCCGACATGCTCGCCAAGGCGGCCCACGGCCTCGCCGACGACCTGCTCACCAACACCCTCCTCACGGCCCGCTGCCCGGTCGTCTTCGCCCCCGCGATGCACACCGAGATGTGGGAGCACCCGGCCACCCAGGAGAACGTGGCGACGCTGCGCCGCCGCGGCGCCGTCGTCATCGAACCGGCGGTCGGCCGCCTCACCGGGGTCGACACGGGCAAGGGCCGCTTCCCCGACCCGGCGGACATCTTCGAGGACTGCCGTCGCATCCTGGCGCGCGGAGCGCGGGAGCCCGACCTGACGGGCCGCCATGTCGTCGTCTCCGCCGGCGGCACCCGCGAGCCCCTCGACCCCGTCCGCTTCCTCGGCAACCGCTCCTCCGGCAAGCAGGGCTACGCCCTCGCCCGCACGGCCGCCGCGCGGGGCGCCCGGGTGACGCTGGTCGCGGCCAACACCACCGGTCTGCCCGACCCGGCCGGCGTGGACGTCGTCCCGGTGGGGACGGCCGTACAGCTGCGGGAGGCGGTGCTGAAGGCGGCCGCCGACGCCGACGCCGTGGTCATGGCCGCCGCCGTCGCCGACTTCCGCCCCGCGGTCTACGCGACCGGGAAGATCAAGAAGAAGGACGGCCAGGATCCCGAGCCGATCGTCCTGGTACGGAATCCGGACATCCTCGCGGAGATCTCGGCCGACCGGGCGCGGCCCGGACAGGTGATCGTCGGCTTCGCCGCCGAGACCGACGACGTCCTCGCCAACGGCCGGACCAAGCTGGCGCGCAAGGGCTGCGACCTGCTCGTGGTGAACGAGGTGGGGGAGCGCAAGACCTTCGGCTCCGAGGAGAACGAGGCCGTGGTGCTCGGTGCCGACGGCAGTGAGACGCCCGTGCCGCACGGGCCCAAGGAGGCTCTCGCCGACATCGTGTGGGATCTGGTGGCAGCCCGTTTGGCTTAACTTTTTTCAGCCGTATGTCAACTTTCTCGGACGTCACATTAGGGTGCGGTGGCTCTGGTCAACGCCGCCGCCCATTGGGCAGAATGCCCGTGCCGCAGGTCACAGCACTTCCGAGTGTCGAGACAGGTGGGCCGGCGGCGGAGCGCGACCGATAAACTGTTCTCGGACGACGCACAGGTGCAGCCCACCGTGTCGTCCGCCAATGATCAGCCAGCAGCCGCTGCAACCCCAGGGAGCGTTGTGTCCCGTCGCCTGTTCACCTCGGAGTCCGTGACCGAGGGTCACCCCGACAAGATCGCTGACCAGATCAGCGACACCATTCTCGACGCGCTTCTGCGCGAGGACCCGACCTCCCGGGTCGCCGTCGAGACGCTGATCACCACCGGCCTGGTGCATGTGGCCGGCGAGGTCACGACCAAGACGTACGCGGACATCGCGACGCTGGTCCGCAACAAGATCCTCGAGATCGGCTACGACTCCTCGAAGAAGGGCTTCGACGGCGCCTCCTGCGGCGTCTCGGTGTCGATCGGCGCGCAGTCCCCGGACATCGCACAGGGCGTCGACACCGCGTACGAGTCGCGGGTCGAGGGCGACGAGGACGAGCTCGACAAGCAGGGCGCCGGCGACCAGGGCCTGATGTTCGGGTACGCGACGGACGAGACGCCGACCCTGATGCCGCTGCCGATCTTCCTGGCGCACCGCCTGTCGAAGCGCCTGTCCGAGGTCCGCAAGAACGGCACCATCCCCTACCTGCGCCCGGACGGCAAGACGCAGGTCACCATCGAGTACGACGGCGACAAGGCCGTCCGCCTCGACACGGTCGTCGTCTCCAGCCAGCACGCCTCGGACATCGACCTGGAGTCGCTGCTCGCCCCCGACATCCGCGAGTTCGTCGTGGAGCCGGAGCTGAAGGCCCTGCTGGACGAGGGCATCAAGCTCGACACCGAGGGCTACCGCCTCCTGGTCAACCCGACCGGCCGCTTCGAGATCGGCGGCCCGATGGGCGACGCCGGCCTGACCGGCCGCAAGATCATCATCGACACCTACGGCGGTATGGCCCGCCACGGTGGCGGTGCCTTCTCCGGCAAGGACCCGTCCAAGGTCGACCGCTCCGCCGCCTACGCCATGCGCTGGGTCGCCAAGAACGTCGTCGCGGCCGGCCTGGCCTCCCGCTGCGAGGTCCAGGTGGCCTACGCGATCGGCAAGGCCGAGCCGGTCGGTCTGTTCGTGGAGACCTTCGGCACCGCCAAGATCGACCACGAGAAGATCGAGAAGGCGATCGACGAGGTCTTCGACCTGCGTCCGGCCGCCATCATCCGCGACCTCGACCTGCTCCGCCCGATCTACGCCCAGACCGCCGCGTACGGTCACTTCGGCCGCGAGCTCCCCGAGTTCACCTGGGAGAAGACGGACCGCGTGGACGCCCTGCGCAAGGCCGCGGGCCTCTGACCCGGCCGACTCCCCGCACCTGCCCGAAGGCCCGGTCTCCCTCCAGGGGGCCGGGCCTCGGCATGTCATGGCGAAGGCTCGTCGTCGGTCGTCCTCAGACGTCTCGGAGGCTTCGCCGCGGGCACCGACCGGTATCGCCGAGTGGCCCAAGGCAGAGGAGCGCCGGGTGGCGGTCCGCGGTCGGAATGATCTCGGGCGGCGTCGGCTGTCAGTGGCGTTTGGTAAGAATGCAAGCGTGAGCAGCGAGAACGGGCAGGGGGGCGGGGGCGTCGAAGGGGCGCCGCCGGAGCAGCTCGCGCTCATTCGGGAGAGCGTGCGGGGGGCCAAGGTGCCCCGGGCCAAGCCGCGGACCTGGCGGGGGGCGGAGCTGGCCGAGCGGCTGCCGGTCGCCCGGGTGCTCGTGGACAAGGGTGTGCTGCATCTCGACCGGTACTTCGACTACGCCGTTCCGGCCGAGCTGGACGCCGACGCACAGCCGGGGGTGCGGGTGCGGGTGCGGTTCGGAGCCGGCCGGCACCGGGTCCGGGACGGGCGCCGGGAGGGCGGGGGGCTCATCGACGGGTTCCTCGTGGAGCGGCTCGCCGAATCCGAGTACGCGGGGCCGCTGGCCGCGCTGGCCCAGGTGGTGTCGCCCGAACCGGTGCTGAGCGAGGAACTGCTGCGGCTCACGCGGGCCGTCGCCGACCGGTACGCGGGGAGCCTCGCGGACGTGTTGCAGCTGGCCGTGCCGCCGCGCAGCGCGCGGGCCGAGAAGCGGACCTCGCCCGAGCCGTTGCCGCCCCCGCCGGTGCCCGACGCCGGATCCTGGACGCGGTACGAGCACGGGGCGGCTTTCCTCGAGGCGCTGGCCTCCGGCGGCGCGCCGCGTGCGGTGTGGAACGCCCTGCCGGGACCCCGGTGGAGCGAGGAGACCGCCCGGGCCGTCGCCGCCACGCTCGCCTCGGGACGCGGCGCGCTCGTCGTCGTACCGGACGGGCGGGCCGCCGCGCGGGTCGATGCCGCGCTGACCGATGTGCTGGGCGAAGGGCGGCATGCGCTGCTCACGGCCGACGCCGGGCCCGAGAAGCGGTACGCGCAGTGGCTCGCCGTCAGCCGCGGCTCGGTGCGGGCGGTGGTGGGGACGCGGGCCGCCATGTTCGCGCCGGTACGGGACCTCGGGCTCGTCGCGATCTGGGACGACGGCGACGACAGCCACAGCGAGCAGCACGCCCCGCAGCCGCATGCCCGGGATGTGCTGCTGCTGCGCGCCGCGCTGGACAAGTGCGGCTTTCTGCTGGGGAGCTGGAGCTGCACGGTGGAGGCCGCACAGCTCGTGGAGAACGGCTGGGCGCGGCCCCTGGTGGCGGGGCGGGAACAGGTACGGCGGGCCGCGCCGCTGGTGCGGACCGTTGGGGACGGGGACCTCGCGCGGGACGAGGCCGCGCGGGCCGCGCGGCTGCCGACGCTCGCCTGGCAGGCGGTACGGGACGGCCTGCGGCACGGGCCGGTGCTCGTGCAGGTGCCCCGGCGGGGGTATGTGCCGCGGATGGCCTGCGCCCAGTGCCGGGCGCCGGCGCGCTGCCGGCACTGCGCCGGTCCGTTGGAGGCCCGGGATGCCGGGGCGCTGGGGTGCGGGTGGTGCGGGCGCGAGGAGACGGACTGGCACTGCCCCGAGTGCGGCGGCTTCCGGCTGCGCGCCCAGGTGGTCGGCGCCCGGCGGACCGCCGAGGAGCTGGGGCGGGCGTTTGCCGCCGTACCCGTACGGACCTCGGGGCGCGAGCATGTGCTGGACACCGTCCCGGGGACGCCCGCGCTGGTCGTGAGCACACCCGGCGCCGAGCCGGTCGCCGAGGGCGGCTATGCGGCGGCGCTGCTGCTGGACGGCTGGGCGATGCTCGGGCGGCCCGACCTGCGTGCCGGTGAGGATGCGCTGCGCCGGTGGATCGCGGCCGGGGCGCTGGTGCGGCCGCAGGAGGAGGGCGGCACCGTGGTCGTCGTCGCGGAGCCCACGCTGCGGCCTGTGCAGGCGCTGGTGCGCTGGGATCCCGTCGGGCACGCGGTGCGGGAACTCGCCGAGCGGGCCGAGCTGGGCTTTCCGCCGGTGTCGCGGATGGCGGCGGTGTCGGGACCGGCGGAGGCGCTCGCGGAGTTCCTTGCCATGGCCGAACTGCCGTCGGACGCGGAGGTGTTGGGGCCGGTTCCGGTGCCCGTGGTGCGCGCCGGGGCGCCTCGGCGGGCGGGGGCGCCGCCGCCCGGGGAGCACTGGCAGAGGGCGCTGGTACGGGTACCGCCGGGGAGCGGTGCCGCGCTGGCGGCCGCGTTGAAGACGGCTCAGGCCGCGCGGATGGCACGAGGGAGTGGGGAGGCCGTACGGGTGCGGGTCGATCCGCCGGACATCGGCTAGTGCGGGAGATGGGGGATGCCGGGGGGAGAGAGACAGGGAAAGACGGCTGGCAGACGGCTGCCCTCCCGGGTGTTTGCCGGGAGGGCAGAGGGCGGGCGGGTCAGCCCCTTGAGGTCAGCCGTTGTGCTGGGTCAGCCGTTGCGTGGGCCGGGGAAGGCTGTTGGCCTCGCCTCGTCGCGGAGGGTGGGGCTGCCCGCGGTCGGCTGTGTCGGCATGGAGCGGGCAGCCGGGACCGTGGGGACCGTGGGCAGGCCTGCGCCCATGCTGAGCGTGCGGGTGCCGGTCGTCTCGGTCGGCCGTTCGGTCTCGGCGGCCGGTGTCGGCTGGGACGTGGCGCGTCGGGCGCCGTAACGGCGGTGCACCGCCTGCTTGGTGACGCCGAGGGCGGAGCCCACCGCGTCCCACGAGAAGCCGAGCGAGCGGTCGAAGTCCACGGCGGCCGTGACCAGGGTTTCGACACTGTCCCGGAGTTCCTGGGCGAGGCGGACCGTCGGGGCGGGGGCGCGTCCGTAGACGACGAAGCCCGTGGACGGGCCGGAGCGGCGCGGGCGGTAGACGTTGCCCAACTGGGCGGTGAGCGTGCGCAGTGCGTCCACCTGCCGGCGGACCCGCTCGATGTCCCGCACCAACAAGTGCAGGCTGGCCCGGGCCTGGGCGTCGTGGGTTGCGTGGTCGGCCATGAACAAGCCTCTCGAACCGGCGTTGAAAGGAATGGGCCGCGTATGCGGCCCGTGGTGGTCAACTCTTCCTTGACCAACGCGTGGGCGCTCCGCTGGTCACGGTGTGGGGGCGTGTGGGCATATGCGTACGCCGGGTTTTCCCACCCGCGCACCGCCCGTTCGGTTGGCAGAGAGGTTGAGCGACCTGTGGGGGTGTTCGCCGTCGGCGGATTGCGGTTCGTGGATCGCGGTTCGTAGCCCGGTAGCCCGGTAGCCCGCAGCCCGCAGCCCGCAGCCCGCAGCCCGCAGCCCGCAGCCCGCAGCCCGCAGCCCGCAGTCCGGTAGCCCGCAGTCCGGTAGCCCGCAGCCCGGTAGCCCGCAGCCCGGTAGCCGGTAGCCGGTAGCCGGTAGCCGGTAGCCGGTAGCCCGTAGCCCGTAGCCCGTAGCCCGTAGCCCGTAGCCCGTAGGCCGCAGTCCGCGGCCTATGGGCTACGGGCCGTGGTTCGCGGTTCGCGCTTGGTCGTTCGTGGTGTGCGGGCTGAGCGGCAGCGAGGCTGTGCGGCAGCGGGCAGCGGGCAGCGGGCAGTGGGCAGTGGGCAGCGGGTTGCGGGGCTGTGGTTTGGGGGTGGTGGTTTTGGGTTGCGGCTTAGACTTGTGCGTTGCCCGTGTTCGTCGTGTCCGAGAGGCCCTCAGTCGCCCATGAAGCTTGTCTTCGCCGGTACCCCCGAAGTCGCCGTTCCCGCTCTCGACGCTCTCATCGCCTCCGGGCGGCATGAGGTGGCCGCCGTGGTCACGCGGCCCGACGCGCCGGCCGGGCGGGGCCGCAGGCTGATCGCTTCGCCGGTGGCCGAGCGGGCGATGGCGGCCGGGATCGAGGTGCTGAGGCCGCAGAAGCCGCGCGACCCGGAGTTTCTGGAGCGGCTGAAGGCCATCGCGCCGGACTGCTGCCCGGTGGTCGCCTACGGTGCGCTGTTGCCGCGGGTCGCCCTCGACGTGCCGGCCCACGGGTGGGTCAATCTGCACTTCTCACTGCTTCCCGCGTGGCGTGGCGCGGCGCCCGTCCAGCACTCCATCATGGCGGGCGACGAGATCACGGGCGCGTCCACCTTCCTGATCGAGGAGGGCCTCGACTCCGGGCCCGTCTACGGGACCGTCACCGAGGAGATCCGGCCCACCGACACCAGCGGTGATCTGCTGACACGGCTCGCGTTCGCCGGGTCGGGGCTGCTCGCCGCCACCATGGACGGCGTCGAGGACGGCACCCTCAAGGCCGTACCGCAGCCGGCCGAGGGCGTCACCCTCGCCCCGAAGATCACCGTCGAGGACGCGAAGGTCGACTGGTCGGCGCCCGCGCTGCGGGTCGACCGGGTGGTGCGCGGCTGCACTCCCGCCCCCGGCGCCTGGACCACCTTCCGCGGTGAGCGGCTCAAGCTGATCCAGGTCACCCCGGTGCCCGAGCGGACCGATCTCGCCCCGGCCCAGCTCGCCGTCGGGAAGAACAGCGCGCACGTGGGGACGGGGTCGTACGCCGTGGAACTGCTCTGGGTCCAGGCCCAGGGCAAGAAGCCGATGCGGGCGGCCGACTGGGCGCGTGGCGTGCGCATCGGCGCCGGTGAGACCCTCGGCGACTGAGCCTCCCCTTCTCAGCAGCGGCTTTCCGGTGCGCGCGGCGTACGCTGGGAGTCGCATCACTCCCATACCCGGAGCACCTTTTTCGTGAGCCAGCAGTCCCGGGGGCCGCGTCGGCCCGCCAAGCCCTACCGCCGTCCCCAGAAGGACCCGGTCCGTCTCCTCGCCTTCGAGGCGCTGCGCGCCGTGGACGAGCGGGACGCCTACGCCAACCTCGTGCTGCCGCCGTTGCTGCGCAAGGCGCGGGAGAAAGACGACTTCGACGGGAGGGACGCGGCCCTCGCCACCGAGCTGGTGTACGGGACGCTGCGCCGGCAGGGGACGTACGACGCGATCATCGCCCAGTGCGTCGACCGGCCGCTGCGCGAGGTCGACCCGCCGGTGCTGGACGTGCTGAGCCTCGGTGTGCACCAGCTGCTCGGCACGCGGATCCCGTCGCACGCCGCCGTCTCCGCCTCCGTCGAGCTGGCCCGGGTGGTGCTGGGCGACGGGCGGGCCAAGTTCGTCAACGCCGTGCTGCGCAAGGTCGCGCAGGACGATCTCGACGGCTGGCTCGCGAAGGTCGCGCCGTCCTACGACCAGGACCCCGAAGACCATCTCGCCGTCGTGCACTCGCACCCGCGGTGGGTCGTCTCCGCGCTGTGGGACTCGCTGGGCGGGGGCCGTGCCGGGATCGAGGAACTGCTGGCCGCCGACAACGAACGGCCCGAGGTGACCCTGGTCGCCCGGCCCGGGCGGGCCACCGCCGAGGAACTGCTCGACGAGGACGCGGCCGTGCCGGGGCGCTGGTCGCCGTACGCGGTGCGGCTCAGCGAGGGCGGGGAGCCCGGTGCCATCGAGGCCGTGCGGGAGGGCCGGGCCGGGGTGCAGGACGAGGGCAGCCAGCTGGTGGCCCTCGCACTCGCCAACGTGCCGCTCGACGGCCCGGACCGGACCTGGCTGGACGGCTGCGCCGGGCCCGGCGGCAAGGCCGCGCTGCTCGCCGCGCTCGCCGCGGAGCGCGGGGCCGTGCTGCTCGCCTCGGAGAAGCAGCCGCACCGGGCCGGCCTCGTGGAGAAGGCGCTGCACGGCAATCCGGGGCCGTACCAGGTCATCACCGCCGACGGCACGCGGCCGCCGTGGCGTCCCGGCACCTTCGACCGGGTGCTGATGGACGTGCCGTGCACCGGTCTCGGCGCCCTTCGGCGGCGTCCGGAGGCGCGCTGGCGCCGGCGGCCCGAGGACCTCGACAACTTCGCCCCACTGCAGCGTGCGCTGCTGCGTACGGCGATCGACTCGGTGCGGGTGGGTGGGGTCGTCGGGTACGCCACGTGCTCGCCGCATCTCGCGGAGACGCGGGCGGTGGTCCAGGACGTGCTGAAGCAGCGGCCGGAGACGGAGCTGCTGGATGCGCGTCCGTTGCTGCCCGGTGTGCCGGCTCTCGGTGAGGGCCCGGATGTACAGCTGTGGCCGCATCTGCATGGCACGGACGCGATGTACCTGGCGCTGATCCGGCGGACCGGCTGAGATGGTGGACGAAGGACACGCCCGTGCGGCGCCCGGTAGGGGGCGCGGGGAACTGCGCGGGCAGCCCCCACCGGCCCGCGGCCGACGCTCATCCGCAACCGCCCCCGAACCCCACGCGGCCCCCGCCGTCGGGGCATGGCACGCTTGACGCATGGCCGCGCAGATCAACCCCAGCATCCTGTCCGCCGACTTCGCCCGCCTCGCGGACGAGGCCAAGGCGGTCGAAGGCGCCGACTGGCTCCACGTCGACGTCATGGACAACCACTTCGTCCCGAACCTCACGCTCGGCGTGCCGGTCGTAGAGTCCCTGGCCCGGGCCACGGACACCCCGCTGGACTGCCATCTGATGATCGACGCCCCCGACCGCTGGGCACCCCAGTACGTCGAAGCGGGTGCCTCCTCCGTCACCTTCCACGTGGAGGCGGCGGCCGCCCCGGTGCGGCTGGCGCGCGAGATCCGCGCGAAGGGCGCCCGCGCCTCCATGGCGCTCAAGCCCGCGACGCCCATCGAACCGTACGAGGATCTGCTCCCCGAGCTGGACATGCTGCTCATCATGACGGTGGAGCCGGGCTTCGGCGGCCAGGCGTTTCTCGACATCATGCTGCCGAAGATCCGCCGCACCCGGGAGTTGATCAGCAAGCACGGACTGGAGCTGTGGCTCCAGGTGGACGGTGGAGTTTCGGCGTCGACGATCGAGCGGTGCGCGGACGCCGGGGCCGACGTTTTCGTGGCAGGTTCGGCGGTGTACGGGGCAAACGACCCGGCAGCGGCGGTACGTGCACTACGCACCCAGGCCGAGGCGGCCACCGCCGCCGCGTCCTGGGCGTGCGACCACTGAGGTACGGGAACGTGAACGGCTCCGATCAGGGCTGATCGACTGCGCCGGATCTGCAAGGATGAACGGCGTATCCAGAGTGTGAACAGCAGTGAGGAGATGACCGTGTCGGGTATGTCGGCGGGCCGGTCAGCCATGCGGATGGGACCCGCTGAGCTGGTGCAGGCGGCGGCCATGGCCCGCCGCTTCTACCTCGAGGGCAAGTCCAAGATCCAGATCGCTGAGGAGTTCGGCGTCAGCCGCTTCAAAGTGGCCCGGGTACTGGAGACTGCCCTCGAAAGGGATCTCGTACGCATCGAGATCCGTGTGCCGGCCGAACTGGACGCCGAGCGCTCCGACGCGCTCCGCGCCCGCTACGGCCTGCGGCACGCTGTCGTGGTCGAGTCCCCGGCCGAGGCGGAGGAGACCCCCGACCCGGAGAACCTCGGTGAGGTCGCCGCCGATCTGCTCGGCGAGCTCGTCAACGAGGGCGATGTGCTCGGTCTCGCCTGGGGCCGGTCCACCATCCACATGGCGGCGGCGCTCGACCGGCTGCCCCCGTGCACGGTGGTGCAGCTGACGGGCGTGTACGACGCCGGGACCTCCGAGCGCGGTTCGGTCGAGGCCGTCCGGCGTGCCGCCCAGGTGTCGGGTGGCGACGCCCACCCCATCTACGCGCCGATGCTGCTGCCGGACGCGGCCACCGCGGCCGCGCTGCGCAACCAGACCGGTATCGCCCGGGCCTTCGAGTACTTCGACAAGGTCACGGTCGCCTGTGTCTCCATCGGTTCCTGGGAGCGCGGCATCTCGACGGTGCACGACATGCTCAGCGACGAGGAGCGTGCGCACTACGCCACGCTCGGTGTCGCCGCCGAGATGGCCGCGCACCTCTTCGACGCCGACGGCCGCCGGGTCGGACGCGACCTGGGGGAACGATGCATCACGGTCAAGGCCGACCAGCTGCGCCGTATCCCCGAGGTCGTCGCGATCGCGGGCGGGCAGCGCAAGGCGGCCGCCATCGACGCGGTGCTGAGGTCGGGGCTGGTCACCAGCCTCGTCACCGACACCTCGGCCGCCGACTACCTGATGACGGCGGGGCCGACGCCCAAGCCGACGCTGAACCGTTCCGACCCCGACGGTTCCTGACAGGGATCACGGCAGCGCCGCGGCGGCGTCGATGACAACGCTGCCGCGGCGCTCCCGCCCGTCCCTGTCAGGGCGGAGGGCGGCTCGTGCCCGTGTCAGGCGCCAGTGGTGAGCACCATCCGGAAGCGGGCCTCGTTGCGCATCATGCGGTCGTACGCGGCGGCGGCCTCCTCCAGCGGGGCCTCCTCGACCCAGGCGCGGATCCCGTGCAGCGCGGCGAAGGCGAGGGTGTCCTCGACGTCCATGGCGTCGCCGCTCGGATGGCCGTGCACGGTACGGGAGTTGGTGATGAGCTGGAGCGGGGACAGCTGCATGGGGGCCGCGTCGATGCCCACCACGAGCAGTTCGCCGTTGGCCTTCAGCCCGTCCACCGCGACGGCCATGGCGTCGGCGTTGGCCGCGGTCGCCAGAACGGCACTCGCGCCGCCGAGCGCGGTCAGCTCGCCCGCCACGTCCTGCCGGGTCGAGTCGATGTAGTGGCGGGCGCCCAACTCCCGGGCCAGGGAAGCCTTTTCCTCTCCTCGCGCGATGACCGCCGTGTCGTAGCCCATCCGGGCGGCGAACTGCACCCCCAGGTGGCCGAGGCCGCCCAGGCCCAGGACGGCGACCAGGTCTCCGGGGCGGGCCTGGCCGCGGCGCAGCGCGGCGAAGGTGGTGACCCCCGCACAGGCCAGCGGCGCGGCCTCCACGGCCGTCAGCTCGTCCGGGACACGGGCGAGCGCGTTGGCCGGGACGGTGACGGACTCGGCGTAGCCGCCGGGGTAGGCGAGGCCGGGCACCTGGGCCTGCTCGCAGTGCACGAAGTCACCGCGCCGGCAGGGGGCGCAGTAGGTGCAGTGGCCGCCGAACCAGCCGACGGCCACCCGGTCGCCGACGGCCCAGCGCCGCACACCGGGGCCGACCTCCGCGATCCGGCCGGCGATCTCGTGGCCGGGCGTGACGGGGAAGGTGAGCCTTGGGAGGTGGTTGTCGACGAACTGCGAGTCCGTGTGGCAGACCCCGCAGGCCTCCACGGCGATGCGGACCTGACCGTGCGCGGGCGCCACGGCCTCGCGCTCGACGACGTGCAGCTTCCCGGACGGCTCGGAGACCGTTACCGATCGGATCGTGGACATGACTCATCTCCGTTGGGGGAGGGGGAGGGGAAGAGAGAGGGGGGAAAGGGGGGAGGGGGCGCGAACAGCACGGCCGACGAGAGACGCGCCCTCAGGAACGCGCTCTCGGAAACGGACGTCAGAAAAACGGGCATCAGGAAACGGACGTCAGGAAACGGGCATCAGGAAACGGACGTCAGGAAACAGGCCTCAGGAAACGGGCTCTGACGAACGGGTGGCCAGTGCCGCGTCGATCAGGACCGTGGCCGCCTGCCGGGCCACCGCGCCCGCCGACGGGTCGCGGTCCATCCGCGCGGACACGCCGCCCCCGTCGTACAGCAGGTGGAGCTGGCGGGCGAGGCCCTCGGGATCCGGGGCGCCGGCCTCCGCGGCGAGGTCGGTGAACAGCGCCCGGACCCAGGCACGGTAGGTGTCGGAGACCTCTTCGATGGCGCTGCCCTGCTTGGCCTCCGCGCTGGCCGCCACGAAGGCGCATCCGTGATAGCCCTGCTCGGCGAAGAGCGTGGCCTGTGCGTCGAAGACGGCCAGCAGACGCTCCCGCGGATCCTCGGTGCCGTCGACGGCACGCAGCAGCCGGGTGGACACCCTGGCGTACCGGGAGTCGAGGTAGGCGCGGATCAGCTGTTCCTTGCCGCCGAAGGTGTTGTACAGCGAGGCCTTGGCGACCCCGGCGCGCTCGATGATCCGGTCGATCCCGACCGTCTGCACGCCCTCCGCGTAGAACAACTCGTTCGCGGCCGAGAGCAGCCGCTCCCGGGCCGTGGGAGCCTTGGCAGTCAACGTCTTCGTCATGCCACTCACCACTCACCTTCTCGACGCCTGCAGTCTAGGGCCGACCAGACCGGTCTACTCAGTCACCGGGACGCCACGTCGGCGCGCTCGGCTTCGCGGGCCTCGACGGCGGGCGAGCCTCCCGAGGCCACCAGCACCCCGGGCGCGGTCTGCGGACCGCCGCGCAGCAGCAGGGCGGCGAGGGCCAGCAGTGCCAGGGCGATGACCACCGCGCCGTACTCCTCGGAGGTCGGGACCAGTCCGCCGCCGTGCACCACCAGCGTTCCGGCGATGACGGAGGGGACGCCCATGCCGAGGTAGGCGACGACGAACAACAGGGACAGCACGCCCGAGCTCTCGTGCGGCTTGGTCAGCGGCAGCACGGTGCGGATGCCGCCCTGGAAGCCGCTGCCGAAGCCGAAGCCGGCGACGGCCGTACCGACGAAGAACAGCACCGGTGCGCTCCGGTCGACGGCCAGCAGCGTGACGGCGACGCCGGCGACCAGCGCGCCGATGCCGGTGTACATCACGGTCGTCGCCCGGGCGTTGCGCAGCACGAGGACCGAGGCGGCCGCGACGAACGCGAGGACGAAGAGGCCGAGGCCGCCGTAGACGGCGGAGTCGGAGCCGACCAGGGTACGGACCAGGGCGGGGCCGAGGGAGCCGTAGAACCCGGCGAGCGCCCAGACCGCGAAGATGACCGGGGCCGCCGCGAGGGCCGCGCCGCGGACCGTGCGCGGGAGCCTGATCTCGGGCACCAGGGTGGCCAGGGCGCCGGGCTCACGGGTGACGGTCTCGTCGATGAGGGCGATGGCGACGGCCTGGGCCACGAACACACCGAGCAGGCCGAGGTAGATCGTGTGGGTGGGGGAGGGCAGGTACTGCACGACGAAACCGCTGACCAGGGCGCCTGTCGCGGTGCCCAGGCCGGGGGCGAAGGCGTTCGCCACGGTGCC
This sequence comes from Streptomyces sp. NPDC048417, assembly GCF_040651615.1. Taxonomy (NCBI): domain Bacteria; kingdom Bacillati; phylum Actinomycetota; class Actinomycetes; order Kitasatosporales; family Streptomycetaceae; genus Streptomyces; species Streptomyces sp. NPDC048417. The sequence goes on from NZ_JBEZKI010000009.1 coordinate 216,534, forward strand.
CCGGGAGCGGTTGATGTCCATCATCGCGGCGCCGACCGCACCGAGCGCGGCGCCGGTGGACAGGCCCTGCACGACCCGGGCGAGGAGCAGTTCTCCGACGCCTCCGGCGGTGGAGAACAGCACCATCGCGACGGCCTGGGCGGCGATCGCGGCGATCAGGACGGGGCGGCGGCCGACGTGGTCGGACAGCTTGCCGAGGACCAGCAGGCCGGAGAGCACGGCGATCGCGTAGATGCCGAAGACGACCGTGGTGGTGATCGGGCTGAAGCCCCATTCGGCCTGGTAGGACGCGTAGAGCGGGGTGGGCGCGCTGGAGGCGGCGAGGAAGGAGACGACGATGGAGGCGAGCACGTAGAACGCCGCGCGCGGCGGGATCGGCTTGCTCGACGGCTTGGTTCGCGCGTGCGCTGCGAGGTGGTTCATCGGGGAGATCCTTCGCGGGGACGGGGCCGGAGGTCGTCGGTTCACAGACGCTTGAGTGAGTAGACCGGTCTGTCTATATGACCTGGCAACCGCATAGACAGGTCTGTCTATTCCGGCACGGCGAGAAAATCTTCGATCGAACCAGAAATCTTCGATCGAACCGCACGGGCAGCGCCCTCACCGAGCTGGACGGGGTCGGTCGTCCGTCCCCGCACTCTGTGAGCCGATCTCGACGCCGTCGCATGGAGCGTCTGCGTCGACCGGGCGTCGCCAACCCCGATCATGTGTACGGCGTACGTGTATGACAGGCCGAGAACCGATCGCATCGGGAGGACACGGTGAGCACTCAACCCCAGTCCGCAGGGGAAGCCGAACCACAGCCTGTGCTGGGGCCGTTGACCACCGCGGCGATCTTCCTGGTGGTCACCGTCCGCCCCGGGCACGAGGAGCGGGTACGGGAGGTGCTGGGCGATCTGAGCTCGCTGCGGCGCAGTTTCGGGTTCGGCGCCCCGGAGGCCGCCCTGAGCTGTGTCGCGGGGATCGGCTCCGAGGCCTGGGACCGGCTGTTCGACCACCCGCGCCCGGCCGGACTGCATCCCTTCCGGCCACTGGAAGGCTCCCGGCACACCGCGGTCGCCACCCCCGGCGACGTCCTCTTCCACATCCGGGCCGGCCGCTTCGACCTCTGCTTCGGGCTCGCCGCCGAGATCATGCACCGGCTGCGGGACGCGGTGACCGTCGAGGACGAGGTGCAGGGCTTCAAGTACCTCGACGCCCGCGACCTGCTGGGCTTCGTCGACGGCACCGAGAACCCGGTCGGCGCCGCCGCCCGCAGGGCCGTCCTGATCGGCGCGGAGGACCCCGCGCACGCCGGCGGCAGCTATGTGGTCGTGCAGAAGTACCTGCACGACCTGGACGCCTGGAACGCGCTGCCGGTCGAGACGCAGGAGCGGATCATCGGCCGTACCAAGGCCACCAACATCGAGCTGGAGGAGCCGGGCTCGCACGTCGACCTGAACACCGTCACCGGACCGGACGGCGAGGAGCAGGACATCCTGCGTGACAACATGCCCTTCGGCAGCCCCGGCCAGGGCGAGTTCGGCACCTACTTCATCGGATATGCCCGCACCCCGGACGTCATCGAGCGCATGCTGGACAACATGTTCCTCGGCACTCCGCAGGCCGCCCACGACCGGATCCTCGACTTCTCCACGGCGGTCACGGGCACGCTCTTCCATGTGCCGTCCGGGGACTTCCTCGACGACCTGCCCGCCGCTCCCGGGAAGGCGTGACGCCGGTGCGCATTGTCACCCGGCACACCGGTGGGATCTACTACACCGTGATCCCTGCAACTTCTCCCAGGCGGTGCTGAGATGACGACGAGTCCGCATCTGGTGACCCTCGACCTGGCCGGCGTCGTGGACAAGGCCGGTCTCATGGACCGCGCCGTCGCCGCCCTGAGCCTGCCCGACTGGTTCGGCCGCAACTGGGACGCTCTCGCTGACAGCCTCCGGGATCCCTCGGTGTGGCCGCCGGAGGCGGTCGACCGCGGGCTCCTCCTCGTCGTCACCGGCTGGCAGGGCTACGCGGGGACCCGGCCGGACGAGTGGAAGACCGCCCAGGACGTGTTCGCCCAGGCGGCCGCCGGCGAACCGGGGCTGACGGTGGCGCTCGCCCTCGGCTGACCCGAGAAGCCGTGCCCACCACCCTTGGAGGTTCCTCCTAAGCGTCCCTGACCTGCCTGGACGTTCGTCCCGGGCACCGCATACCGGTCGCCATGGGACAATGAAGTACGTGCTCTTCCCCTTGGCCGGCCGGTCCGGGGGTCACCTCTGATCGACCGGGATGTGCGGCACGTGCGTTTCCTCAATGACATCCAGCCCGCGTACGACCTGACGTACGACGACGTCTTCATGGTGCCGAGCCGCTCCGCGGTCGGCTCGCGTCAGGGCGTGGACCTCAACTCGCCGGACGGCACGGGCACCACCATCCCGCTGGTCGTCGCCAACATGACCGCGATCGCGGGCCGGCGGATGGCCGAGACGGTGGCCCGGCGCGGCGGACTCGTCGTGATCCCGCAGGACATCCCGATCGACGTGGTCACCGACGTCATCACCTGGGTGAAGAGCCGTCACCTGGTGCTGGACACCCCGATCGTGCTCGCCCCGCACCAGACGGTCGCCGACGCGCTGGCCCTGCTGCCCAAGCGCGCGCACAACGCGGGGGTCGTCGTCGACGAGGACGGCCGCCCCGTCGGTGTCGTCACCGACCGGGACCTCAGCGGCGTCGACCGCTTCACCCAGCTGGCCGAGGTCATGTCCCGCGACCTGCTGCTGCTCGACGCGGACATCGACCCGCGCCAGGCGTTCAACAAGCTCGACACGGCCAACCGCCGCTACGCCCCGGCCGTCGACCGGGACGGCAAGCTCGCCGGCATCCTCACCCGCAAGGGCGCCCTGCGGGCCACCCTCTACACCCCGGCCACCGACGCGCAGGGCAGGCTGCGGATCGCCGCCGCCGTCGGGATCAACGGGGACTTCGCGGACAAGGCCAAGCAGCTGCTCGACGCGGGCGTCGACACGCTCGTCATCGACACCGCGCACGGCCACCAGGAGTCGATGATCAGCGCGATCAAGCTGGTCCGCGGCCTCGACCCACAGGTCCCGATCGCGGCCGGCAACATCGTCTCCGCCGAGGGCGTCAAGGACCTCGTCGACGCGGGCGCGGACATCATCAAGGTCGGTGTGGGCCCCGGCGCCATGTGCACCACCCGCATGATGACCGGCGTCGGCCGGCCGCAGTTCTCGGCGGTCCTGGAGTGCGCCGCGGAGGCGAAGAAGTACGGCAAGCACGTCTGGGCCGACGGTGGTGTCCGGCACCCGCGGGACGTCGCCATGGCGCTGGCCGCGGGCGCGTCCAACGTGATGGTCGGCTCCTGGTTCGCCAGCACGTACGAGTCGCCGGGCGACCTCCAGCAGGCCGCCGACGGCCGGCTGTACAAGGAGTCCTTCGGCATGGCCTCGGCACGTGCGGTGCGCAACCGTACGTCCGACGAGTCGGCCTACGACCGGGCCCGCAAGGCACTCTTCGAGGAGGGCATCTCGACGTCCCGGATGTTCCTCGACCCGGCCCGGCCGGGTGTGGAGGACCTGATCGACTCGATCATCGCGGGCGTGCGGTCGTCGTGCACCTACGCCGGTGCGGGGTCCCTGGAGGAGTTCGCCGAGAAGGCGATCGTGGGGATCCAGAGCGCGGCGGGCTACGCGGAGGGCAAGCCGCTGCACGCGAGCTGGAGCTAGGCGCTTCGCCGGGGGCGGCGTTTTCGGGTGCGGCTGCGTGGGGGTCGATCGTGCCCGCGCGGCGGAGCCGCATGTCGATACAGCCCGCGCCCCTGAGGGGCGCTCCACCACCGACGCAATGAATGTGCACCCTCCTTCCACACACGCAACGATCTTGCGGGTACGTGCAAGGTTGCTGCATTACGCCCGTGAAGGGCTGGCTCATAGGGTCATGCGCTGTACGTGGCGTGGCCGGGACCCCGCTCGGTGGGGCCCAGCGGGATGGGCGCCGCCGGTCCCGGCCGCCCAGACCCGCAGCGAGAAGGAGCCGCGCGTGCTCGACCAAGGCGCACCCCCACGAACCGACGCCTCCCCCTCCGTCGGTGCCCGGCTGATGCGGCGCAAGCCCGTCGAGCGGCTGGTGGCCGAAGGCGGGCAGGGCGAAGGAGGCACGCTCCGGCGTTCCCTCGGGCTCTGGCAGCTGACGATGATCAGCATCGGCGCCACCCTCGGCACCGGCATCTTCGTGGTCCTCGGCGAGGCCGTTCCCAAGGCCGGCCCGGCCGTCACCCTCTCCTTCGTGATCGCCGGGCTGACCGCGCTCTTCTCGGCGCTCTCCTACGCCGAGCTGGCGGGCACCATCCCGGTCGCCGGCTCCTCGTACTCCTACGCATACGCAACGATGGGCGAGCTGATTGCCTGGGTCTGCGGCTGGTGTCTGCTCCTGGAGTACGGCGTTTCGGTCGCCGCGGTCGCGGTCGGCTGGGGCGAGTACCTCAACGAACTGCTCGCCGGGACCGTCGGCGTCACCCTCCCGACGGCCCTGTCCGCGCCACCCGGCGTCGACGGCGGTGTCTTCAACCTGCCCGCCCTGATCGTCGTCCTCCTCGCGATGGTCTTCCTGCTCGGCGGCGCCAAGGAGTCGGCGCGCGCCAACACGATCATGGTGTGTGTGAAGATCGCCGCGCTGGTGCTGTTCTGCGCCATCGGCTTCATGGGCTTCAGGTCCGGCAACTACGCGCACTTCATGCCGCTGGGCATGGCCGGCGTCAGCGCGGCCGGCGCGACGCTGTTCTTCTCGTACATCGGCTTCGACGCCGCCTCCACCGCCGGCGAGGAGGCCAAGAACGCCCAGCGCGACCTGCCCCGGGCCATCATGCTGTCGCTGGTCATCGTGACGGCGCTGTACGTCCTCGTCGCGGCCGTCGCCGTCGGCGCGAAGCCCTGGCGGCAGTTCAACGACTCCGAGGCCGCCCTCGCCCAGATCATGCGGGACGTGACCGGCCAGAGCTTCTGGGGCACCCTGCTGGCCGCCTGCGCGGTCGTCGCCATCGCCAGCGTCGTCCTGACCGTCCTCTACGGCCAGACCCGCATCCTCTTCGCGATGTCCCGGGACGGCCTGGTGCCCAAGGTGTTCGCCAAGGTCCACCCGAAGACCGGCGCGCCGCGGGCCAACACCGTGATCGTCTCCCTCTTCTGCGGGGTCCTCGCCGCCGCGATCCCGCTGGGGCAGCTGGCCGACGCCACCAGCATCGGCACGCTGTTCGCCTTCGGCCTGGTGAACATCGCGGTGGTGGTGCTGCGCCGGACGCGTCCCGCGATGCCGCGTACCTTCCGCGTGCCGCTGTCCCCGCTGCTGCCCGCGCTGGGCTTCGGATTCTGCGTCTGGATGATGGGCAGCCTGTCGGCCGTCACCTGGGTGGTCTTCGGTGCCTGGCTGGCGGTCGGGCTCGTGTTCTACTTCCTGTACGGCTATCGCCGGTCCCGTCTTGCAACACCTGAAAGCTGAACGACCCCTTGCTGAACGATCTCGACGAACGCATCGTGCACGCCCTCGCCGAGGACGCCCGCCGCTCCTACGCGGACATCGGGCAACTGGTCGGCCTGTCCGCGCCCGCCGTCAAACGGCGGGTGGACCGGTTGCGCGCCACCGGAGCGATCACGGGTTTCACCGTGCGAGTCGATCCGGCGGCCCTCGGCTGGGAGACGGAGGGGTTCGTCGAGATCTACTGCCGGCGCAACACCTCTCCGGAGACGATCCAGCGGGGGCTGGAGCGGTACCAGGAGGTGGTGGCCGCGTCGACGGTCACCGGTGAGGCCGATGCGGTCGTGCAGGTCTTCGCGTCCGACATGCGGCACTTCGAGAGGGTGCTGGAGCGGATCGCTGGAGAGCCGTTCGTCGAGCGCACGAAGTCGGTGTTGGTGCTGTCGCCGTTGCTGAGGAGGTTCTCCTCAGGGGCGCCGGGGTGAGAGCGGGACCGATCTCGGGGGGTGCGCTTGTCCTGCCGGGTGCCGGTAGTTCGTGGCTGATCGCGCAGTTCCCCGCGCCCCTGAAGGTGGGACCAGCTGAGTTGCTTTCAGGGGCGCGGGGAACTGCGCGAGCAACCCCCACGCACCCGCACCCGGCAACGCGTCCGCACCCCCCGCCCCCTATTCCGCGGTCATCCGCGCCAGCGCGTTGCTGTCGATGGAGTTGTGCACGCTGAAGCTCACCGCGTCCGACCGGTACCGGTCGTCCGACCACTCCACCGGGCGTCCTTCCCGTGTCGTCGTCACCCGCCGCACCCGCAGCAGCGGGCTCGACCGGCGCACCCCCAGCAGTTCGGCGTCCCGTGCGCCGCAGGCGACCGCGTCGATGACGTGTTCGCCGTACGCGAAGACCAACCCCGTGTCCTCGTAAAGGCGTTGAGTCACCGACGGGCACTCCGGCTCTATCGCCGCCACCGCCGGGGCGATCCAGTCCGCGTACACCGTGCGCTCCAGCAACACCGGTTCGCCGTCCAGGCCGCGTACCCGGAGTACGTGCAACACCGGTGTACCGACGGCTAGTTGGAGGCGGACGGCGTCCTCCTGGGTGGCGGGGCGGTGTTCCTGGGACACCACGTGCCCGGTCGCCTCACGGCCCATCGACCTCGCCCACTGGGCGAAACTGCGCAGCTCGGCGAAGCTCTGGCTGCGGCGGCTCGCCAGCACCACCCGGCGGGCGCCCTGACGGGAGCCGATCAGCCCCTCGGAGGTGAGCGCGGCGACGGCCTGGCGGACGGTGCCGCGGGAGACGCCGTACTGCGCCGCCAGTTCCGTCTCCGAGGGCAGCCGACTGCCGACGGTGTACTCCTCACGGTCGATGGCGCGCCGCAGCTCGTCGGCGATCTCCTCGTGTCGCGCCGTCATGCTTCCCCTCTGGATAGGCCGCTGTGCACAGCGTGACCAGCCTAATCGACGTTCCCGGGTGATTCGTGTCAGCCCGGAACCGGCCAGGAGTGTGCAGGGAATTGGGGGCCAGGGTTTTTCCGGAGTTCACAGTCCCGACACCCGCGCCGGGCGTACTGTGAGCCAACTTGTTCAGACAAGTTCGCCCGTGCCACCCACAGCGCCACCCACCCTCGTGCGTACTCCCTGGAGAGACCGTGACCGTGTCCCTGCCGAGAACCGCCGTCCTTGGCGGCTCCCTCGCCGTCGTTGCCGCGCTCGCCCTGAGCGCCTGCGGCGCCGCCCCCGACAACGCGTCGTCCACCACCTCCGACGGCAAGAACGCCGCCACCGCCACCTCCGCCACCGACCTCGGCGGCATGGACAAGCTGGTCGCCGCAGCGAAGAAGGAGGGCACGCTGCACATCATCGCCGTGCCCCGTGACTGGGCCAACTACGGCGCCATCATCGACGGCTTCCAGAAGAAGTACGGCATCAAGATCGAGGACGAGAGCCCCGACGGCTCCAGCCAGGACGAGATCAACGCCGTGACCTCGCGGAAGGGCCAGGACCGGGCCCCGGACGTCCTCGACCTCGGCTCCTCCTTCGCGCTCAGCGCGGCCCAGCAGGGGCTGCTCGCGCCGTACAAGGTGACCTCGTACGCCGACGTCCCCACCGGCCAGAAGGACCCGCAGGCCCGCTGGTACAACGACTACGGCGGCTACATCTCCATCGGCTGCGACGCCAAGCGCGTCAAGACCTGCCCGACCACCTTCGCCGACCTGCTCAAGCCGCAGTACAAGGGCCAGGTCGCCCTCAACGGCAACCCGACCAAGTCCGGCTCCGCCTTCGGCGGCGTGTACGCGGCCGCGCTCGCCAACAAGGGCTCCTTCGACGACATCCAGCCCGGCCTCGACTTCTTCGCCGAGCTGAAGAAGAACGGCAACTACACGCCCGTCGAGTCCACCCCGGCCACCGTCGAGAAGGGCGAGACGCCCATCTCGATCGACTGGGACTACCTGAACGCCGGGTACGCCGACGAGTTCAAGTCCAAGGGCGTGGACTGGAAGGTCGCCATCCCGACCGACGGCCAGTACGCCCAGTACTACTCCCAGGCCATCAACAAGGACGCCCCGCACCCCGCGGCCGCCCGCCTGTGGCAGGAGTACCTGTACAGCACCGAGGGCCAGAACCTGTGGCTCAAGGGCTACGCCCGTCCGGTCCTGATGACCTCCATGGAGTCCGCCGGCACCCTGGACAAGACGGCCGCCGCCAAGCTGCCCGCGGTCTCCGGCACGCCCTCCTTCCCGACCGAGGCCCAGCAGGACAAGGCCAAGACGGTCCTCGGGCAGGGCTGGTCGAAGGCCGTCTCCGGATGACGGCCACGCTCACGCGGGCCGACGTGGCGCCCGCCGCTTCCCAGAAGCGGCGGCGCCGCGCCCCCGGCTGGCTGGCCGTGGTCCCGCTGCTCGTCTTCACGGCCGTCGCCTTCGGGCTGCCGGCCGTGGCCATGCTGAACGGCGCCTTCACGGTCAAGGACCCGGCCAGCGGGGCGAGTTCGTACACCGGCCGGAACCTCACGGACTCCCTTCAGGGGCCCTACCTCACCGCCCTCGTCGGCAGCGTCAAGCTGTCCGCGCTCTCCGCCCTCATCGCCGCCGTCCTCGGGCTGCCGCTCGCGCAGGCCGTGGTCAGCTCGCGTTCCCGGGCGCTGCGCGAGGCCGTGCTCACCGCCTCCGGCGTGCTCGCCAACTTCGGCGGTGTGCCGCTGGCGTTCGCGTTCGTCGCGACCCTCGGCAACGCCGGTGTGCTCACCGTGCACCTGCATCTCGCGGACCACGGCTGGAACCTGTACAGCTTCTGGGGGCTCGTACTGGTCTACCTGTACTTCCTGATCCCGCTGATGGTCCTCACCATCACCCCGGCCCTGGACGGCCTGCGCACCCAGTGGCGGGAGGCCGCGCTCAACAACGGCGCCACCGGCGTGCAGTACTGGCGGTTCGTGGCGCTGCCCGTGCTCGCGCCCTCGCTGCTCGGCGGGCTCGTGCTGCTCTTCGGCAGCGCCTTCGCCGCCTACGCCACCGCCGCCGCGATGGTCGGCAGCGCGGTCCCGCTGGTCACCCTGCAGATCGCCGACGCCCTCTCCGGCAACGTCCTGGTCGGCCAGGAGAACGTGGCCCTCGCCCTGAGCCTCGACATGGTGCTGGTGGCGGGCGTGGTGATGGCCGTGTACCTGCCCCTGCAACGACGGAGTGCCCGATGGCTCGACGCCTGACCCCCTGGCGCTGGGCCGTCCTCGGCCTGGCCGCCCTCTACTTCCTGGTCCCGCTGGGCGCCTCCGTCGTCTTCACGGTCGACGTGCCCGGCCAGGGCGTCACCTTCGACGCCTACAGCCAGATCCTGTCCGCCGACGGGTTCACGTCCAGCCTGCTGCTCTCGCTGGAACTGGCCGTCGCCACCATCGTCGTCGTGCTGCTGCTGATGGTGCCCGCCGTGGTCGCCCTGCGGCTGAGCGCGCCCAAGCTGCGTCCGGTGGTCGAGATCGTCTGCTCGCTGCCGCTGGTGGTGCCGCCGATCGCGTTCGTCGCCGGCATCGCGAGCGTGCTCAAGTGGGGGCCGGACCACCTCTCCCGGACCCCGCTGTTCGAGACGTTCGTCGCCATCCAGAACCCGGACTTCCCGGTCGTCCTGGTCCTCGCGTACGTCGTGATGGCGCTGCCCTTCGTCTACCGGGCGCTGGACGCCGGACTGCGCGCGATCGACGTGCGCACCCTCGTCGAGGCCGCCCGCAGCTGCGGTGCCAACTGGCCGCAGGCCCTGGTCCGGGCGGTGCTGCCCAATCTGCGCGGGGCACTGCTCAACGCGGCCTTCCTCACCCTGGCGCTGGTGCTCGGCGAGTTCACCGTCGCCCGGCTGCTCGGCTTCCAGCCCTTCGCCGTGTGGATCTACAACGTCGGCGGCTCGCAGGCCCAGATGTCCGTCGCCGTGTCCGTGCTCAGTCTCCTGGTGACCTGGGCCCTGCTCCTCGCGCTCGCCGGTGCCGGCGGCCGTGACCGAACCGCTTCCTCCCGGGGATGAACCATGAGTGTCAGCACGCCTGAGAAGGCCACCACCGCCGCCACTGTCGAATTCCGGTCCCTGCGACGGGAGTTCGGCGCCACCGTCGCCCTCGACGGACTCGATCTGACCGTCCGCCCCGGCGAGTTCCTCGCCCTGCTCGGGCCGTCCGGCTGCGGCAAGACCACCGCGCTGCGCATGCTCGCGGGGTTCGAACACCCCGACTCCGGCGCGGTGCTGGTGGACGGCGAGGACGTCACCTCGGTCCCGGCGCACCGTCGTGACGCCGGGATGGTCTTCCAGTCGTACAGCCTCTTCCCGCATCTGAACGCCGTCGACAACGTGGCGTTCGGACTGCGCATGCGCAAGGTCCGTACGGCCGAACGGCGGTCCCGGGCCGCCGAGTTGCTGGACCTTGTCGGGCTCGGTGACAAGGGGGAGCGGTTCCCGCACCAGCTCTCCGGCGGCCAGCAGCAGCGCATCGCGCTCGCCCGTGCCCTCGCCCTGCGGCCCCGCGTGCTCCTCCTCGACGAGCCGCTGTCGGCCCTCGACGCCAAGGTCCGGCTGACGCTCCGCGAGGAGATCCGCCGGCTCCAGCAGGAACTCGGGATCACCACCTTGTTCGTGACGCATGATCAGGAGGAGGCGCTGTCCGTCGCCGACCGGGTCGCCGTGATGCGCGCCGGGCGGCTCGAACAGTGCGCCGAGCCCGCCGAGCTGTACGGCCGTCCGGCCACCGCCTTCGTCGCCGAGTTCGTCGGCACGATGAGCCGGATCCCGGGCACGTTGAAGGACGACCGGGTCGAGGTGCTCGGTCAGCGGCTGCCGGTCGACGGACAGGCGCCGGACGCGAGCGAGGTCGACGTGCTCGTACGGCCCGAGGCGGTCCATGTGCGCGCGGACGACACCGGTACGGCCACCGTCGTCGCCACCGCCTTCCTGGGCGCGGTCGTCCGGGTCACCGTACGGCTCGCCGACGGCACCGAGGCCAAGGCCGACCTGCCCGCCCACGAGGCCGCGGGTCTGGGCGCCGGAGCCGCCGTGAGCGTGTCGCTGCCCGAGCGGCCGGTGCTCGTGGCGGACCGTACCCAGAAGTAGCGCTTCCAGAAGCCCGGCCCGGAAGTATCCAGAAGCCAGAAGCCCAGAAGTAAGGAATGACAACAACGTGACCCCCCACCCCCGACTCCCGCTCCAGGCCGTCCTGTTCGACATGGACGGAACGCTCGTCGACACCGAGCGGCTGTGGTGGGAGGCGGTGGAACGCGTTGCCGGGCGGACGCTCGGCGAGGCCGACGAGCCCGATGTGCTGGGCCGGCCGGTCGAGTACACCGCCCAGTGGCTGGCCGGTAGCACCGGCAGGTCCGGCGCCGACCTCGCGGCCGAGCTGCACCGGGAGTTCGCGGACCGCGTCCGCACCGGCATCGTGCCCCGCCCCGGCGCCCTCGACCTGCTGGACGCGCTGGCCGCGGCCGGCGTTCCCACCGCCCTGGTCACCGCGTCCCCACGCGCGGTCGCCGACCTCGTGCTCGCCGCGCTCGGCGCCGGCCGGTTCGCCGCCTCCGTCACCGCCGACGACACCGGCCGCACCAAGCCCGCCCCCGACCCGTACCTCGCCGCCTGCCGGGCCCTCGATGTCGACCCGGCGGCCTGTGTCGCCGTCGAGGACACCGAGACCGGGGTCGCCTCCGCCGAGGCCGCCGGCTGCGCGGTCCTCGCCGTGCCCTCGCTCGCACCGATCGGGGGCGCCCTGGGCCGGACCGTCCGGGACACCCTCGTCGGGGTCACCCCGAAGGAGCTGAGCGACATGGCCGTACCCGAACTGCGGGTCATGTCCTGGAACCTGTGGCTCGGCGGCAGCCGGATCGACGACCACCGGGCCAAGCAGGTCAAGGCCGTTCTCGACGCCGGCGCGGACGTCGTCGGACTCCAGGAGACCGCCGGCACCTCGGCCCGGGAACTCGCCGGGGCCCTCGGCTGGCACCACCACACGGCCGGGGAGAACCTCGGGATCATCAGCCGGTACCCCATCACCGCCCGCTTCGGCGACCCGGAGGTCGGCTTCTACGGAGCCGCCGGGGTGCGGATCGCCGTACGTCCCGGACGCGAGGTCGACATCTGGACCGCGCATCTGCACTACACGCCATACGGTCCCTACGAGTTCCACTTCGACGGGCTCGGGGCGGCCGAGCTGATCGCCCACGAGGAGCTGCGGCTCGGGCAGTTCCGGGAGGCGCTGCGGCGGATCGGGGACGGTCCGGTGCCCGTGGTGCTCGTGGGGGACTTCAACTGCCCGTCCCACCTGGACTGGACGGACGTCGAGTGGCCGGTGACCAAGGCGGCCGAGGAGGCGGGGTTCCGCGACTCCTACCGGGAGGTCCATCCGGATCCGGTGACCGCGCCGGGGCACACCTGGTCGCCCATCCATCCCGTGCGGGAGGACGGCAGCGGGCGGCCCGAGCCGCAGGACCGGATCGACTACGTGCTGCACAGGGGGCTGCGCGTAGTCGATTCCCGGACCTACGTCAGCGGCATCCCCCTGCCCTGGCCCGAGGTGGCGGGCAACGACTGGCCCTCCGACCACGCGGCCGTCGTCAGCACGTTCGCCGTCGAGTCCTGACTCGGGGTTACCGGGGGCAACCATTGCGGTCATCGGGGGCATCCCGTAGGTTGTGCCGGGCTCCTTACTCGCTGGTAACACCGGTAGGCAATCCATGCGCTGGCCCTCCGCCACCCTCCGGCCGGGGGGACCCTCATCCCGCTTCGCTCGCCGACCCACCACCGTCCGCGCGCGGATCGTGGCGCTGGCCCTCGCACCGGCCGTCGCGCTGACGGCTCTGTGGAGCTTCGCCATGGTCTCCGTCACCGCCGAACTACGCGCGCTGATCCGGCTCCAGGGGGTGTACGACGACTTCGGCACCCCCGTCGACACCGCCGTCGGGCAGATCCAGATCGAACGGCGGCTGTCGGCGGCCTACCTGGGCGCCCGGCTCGACACGGCGAACGCCGCCGGCCTGCTCGCCCAGCAGCGGCGCACCGACCGGGCGGTGGACGCCATGCGGGACGCGATCCGGGGCGGTGACCGAGGCCGCCTCAGCGACCGGCAACGCGAGGCTCTCGACGCGATGGTGACCGCCACCGGCGGGCTGGAGGGACTGCGCGAGCGGGTGCTGTCCCGGAAGATCTCCTGGGACGGCGCCGTCAGCGACTACAGCGCCCTGGTGGAGCCCGGTTTCGACGTCGAGTCCACCCTCACCGCCCTGCAGGCCGGACAGCTGGCCCGGGAGTCGCAGGTGGTGATCGACCTGGTGCGGGTGCGGGAGTTCGTCTCGCGCGAGGACGCGCTGGTCGCGGGGGCACGGGCCGCCGGGCGGCTCACCGACGGGCAGTACGACGGCCTCACCGCGACCATCGAGGACCGGCGTGTCTTCGAGCGGACCTACGTCCCCGACCTGCCGTCCGACTCACGGGCGCTGTTCGAGCGGTTCCAGCGCGGCGAACTGCACCGCTCGCTGGTGCGCGGCGAGGACGCGCTGCTGCGGGCGGGCGCGGACCGGGCCGGTGCGGCCGTCGCCGCGGACACCTGGCGGTCGACCACAGACCGGGCCGTCAAGCAGTACATGCTGCTGTGCACCGAGTCCGCCGAGAACTCCGCCGCGCGCGGCCGGGCCTTCGCCTACGGGGAGCTGACCAAGGCGGTCGTCGTCGCTGTGGTCGGGCTGGCGGCGGCGGGGCTCTCGCTGTGGTTCGCGGTGCGTGGGGCACGCCGTATCTCGCGCCGTCTGGAGACCCTGCGGGACGCGGCCGACCTGCTCACCGCGCATCAACTTCCCGCCCTGATGGGCCGGTTGAGCGCGGGTGAGGACGTGGACGCGGTCACCGAAGCGCCGCCGCTGGCCGCCCGGGAGGCCGGGGACGACGAGATCGGGGACGTCGGCCGGTCGTTCAACAGGGCGCGGCTGGCCGCCGTCGAGGCCGCGGTGAAGCAGGCCACGCTGCGCAGGGGCCTGTTCGCGGTCCTCCTCAACATCGCGCGCCGCAACCAGGCCCTGGTCCACCGGCAGCTGAAACTCGTCGACACGTTGGAGCGGCGCACCGACGACCCGGCCGTCCTGGGCGAGCTGTTCCGTATCGACCATCTGACCACCCGGATGCGCCGGCACGCGGAGAGCCTGATCATCCTCTCCGGCGCCACCCCCGGGCGGCGCTGGCGGCGGCCCGTGCCGGTCGCAGACGTGGTGTCCTCGGCGGTCGGCGAGATCGAGGACTACACCCGGGTCGTGGTGCCGCCGATGCCCGAGGTCGGGGTCGCCGCGGACGCCGTCGCCGACGTCGTGCACCTGGTCGCCGAGCTGCTGGAGAACGCCACGGTGTTCTCGCCGCCGCATACCCAGGTCACCCTGCGCACCGGCCGGGTCGGCCGGGGCTTCACCCTGGAGATGGACGACCGGGGCCTCGGCCTGGACGCCGAGCAGCTCGCCGAGGCCCACCGCACCCTCACCGACCCCGAGGCCTTCGACCCGACCCGCCACGACCGCCTCGGCCTCTACGTCGTGGGCCGCCTGGCCGCCCGGCACGGCATCGAGGTGACCCTTCGGGACTCGCCGTACGGGGGCACCACCGCGGTGGTGCTGCTGCCGACGGCGGTGCTGGCGGAGGTGGAGCCGGAGAGCGGCCGACGGGGAGACGAGCGAGGGCGGCGGCCGTCCGCGGAGGAACACGGCAGTCGGCCGACGCGTGCGGAGGGCCGACCCGCGTCGGCGGTCGACGTCCTGCCGCCCCCCGGCGGTACGGCGAGCGCCGGGGAATCCCCGGCGCTCGGCGGAGTGGCCCCGTCGGCGCCGGCCGGCGGGGCCGGAGCGGGCCACGACATGGAGCCCCGGCCGAGCCGGATCGAGGATCCCGCCCCCGACGTGCCCCCGGCCCTGCCCACCCGCGACGTGCCCCCGGCCCTGCCCACCCGCACCCGCCAGGCCTCCCTCGCCCCCGAACTGCGCGCCGCTGGCCCGCCGGCCCCGGCGCCGCCCGTCGAGCGCGAACTGGACGCCGACGAGATGCGGGCGGTCTTCGGAGCCTTCCAGCGCGGCCTTGACCGAGGGCGCAGGGGGCTTCCGACCGGACCCGAGGAGCCGGACCACATCGAGGAAAGGACGCGCGCCGACCATGACCAGTGACGACCAGCCCCAGCCACCCGACTCGACCGCCGGCCCCGGCTCGGCCGCCGGTTCGGGTTCGTCCGCCGGCCCCGGCTCGGCCGCCGATTCCAGCTCGGCTGCCGTCCCCGGTTCGGCCGCTGCCCCCGGTTCGGCCGCCGGTTCCGGTGGCGCTGCCTCCGCTTCCCGGTCCGGCCGCGGCCCGCTGCCTGGCGACGGCCCAGGGCCCGGCGCCCGGCCCGGCAGTGATCTCGGCTGGCTGCTCGACGACCTGGTCGCCCGGACCGACCATGTCCGGCAGGCTGTGCTGCTCACCGCGGACGGGCTTCCGCTCAGCCACTCCGAGGGCATGCGGCGGCGGGACATCGAGCATCTCGCGGCCGTCTGCTCCGGCTTCCACAGCCTGGCCCGCTCGGCCGGAGACCGATTCGGCGCCGGAGAGGTGCGGCAGACCATGGTGATGCTCGACGACGCCTACCTCTTCGTGACCCCGGCCGGGCACGGCAGCCGGCTCGCCGTCCTCAGCGACGTCCGCACCGACGTCGGCCAGCTGGCCCACGAGATGGCCCTGCTCGTCCGCCGCCTCGGCCGCCACCTGGACGCGGCCGCCCGCTCGACCCCCTGACCCCGCGGTGAGCGACGAGTACTGGTACGAGGACGAGACCGGCTCGCTGGTCCGCCCCTACACCGTGACCCGTGGCCGTACCGAGCCGTCCGGACGGCACACCATCGACCTCATGTCCCAGGTCACGGCGGTGGACGCGGACCCGGCCGAGCCGGACGTCGACCATGCCCGCGCCGCCCTGCTCGCCCTCGTGCGGCGCGGTGCCCGCCCGGTCGTCGAACTCGCCGCGGACGCCGACCTGCCGCTCACCGTCGTACGCGTCCTGCTCGGTGACCTCGCCGAGGCCGGCCTGGTCCGCATCGACCGGCCGCGCCAGGTGGAACCGGCCGGTCAGGGCGCCGACCCCGCGCTGCTGAAGGAGATCATCGAGCGGCTGAGGGAGCTGTAGGGAGGACTCCGGCGCAACGAATCGCCGCCCGGCGCCTGTATCACGCAACGAACCGCTCGGCCACGCGCAACGGCTCCTCCTTGTCCGGCCCGGCCCGCCGACTTACCGTCTAAAGGGCCCCAGACCCCCTCCGTACCCGGTGAGGACCCGTATGCGCACCGCCCTGCTCCAGAGCTCCGGCCGTCCCGGCTCGACCGTCGAGAACCTCAAGGTGCTCGACGAGACCGCCGGCCGGGCCGCCGCCGCGGGCGCCGCGCTGCTCGTCGCCCCGGAGATGTTCCTGACCGGCTACGCGATCGGCGACGACATCGCCCGCCTCGCCGAGCCCGCCGACGGCGACAGCGCGGACGCGATCGCCGAGCTGGCCCACCGGCACGGCCTGGCGATCGCCTACGGCTACCCGGAGCGTGCCGGTGACGCCGTCCACAACTCCGCCCAGCTGATCTCCGCCGACGGCACCCGGCTCGCGAACTACCGCAAGTCCCACCTCTTCGGCGGCTTCGAGCGCGACCACTTCACCCCGGGCGACCAGCCGGTCGTCCAGGCGGAGCTGAACGGCCTCACCGTCGGGATCATGATCTGCTACGACGTGGAGTTCCCGGAGCCCGTCCGCGCCCACGCCCTGGCCGGCACCGACCTGCTGCTCGTCCCGACGGCGAACATGCACCCGTTCGAACTCGTCGCCGAGTCCCTGGTCCCGGTGCGGGCCTGGGAGAACCAGATGTACGTGGCCTACGCCAACCGCATCGGCCACGAAGGCGAGTTCGAGTTCTTCGGGCTCTCCGCGCTGGCCGGACCCGACGGGGTCGCCCGTGCCCGCGCAGGCCGCGGCGAGGAACTCCTCCTCGCCGACGTCGACCCCGCCCTCCTCGCCGCCTCCCGCGAGGCGAACCCGTATCTGAAGGACCGCCGCCCCGGCCTCTACGGGTCCCTGGTCTGACCTCCCCCCCCCCACCCCTCTTCTCGCACCTTTTCGCATGTCGCAAGGAGTCCGTACCCCATGACGTCCACCGTGCCCAACGCCGTCGAGCACGCAGACGAGCAGCAGCCGCCGATCACCATGTTCGGGCCGGACTTCCCGTACGCGTACGACGACTTCCTCGCGCACCCGGCGGGCCTCGGCCAGATACCGGCGACCGAGCACGGCACCGAGATCGCCGTCATCGGCGGTGGGCTGTCCGGCATCGTGGCCGCCTACGAGCTGATGAAGATGGGCCTGAAGCCGGTCGTGTACGAGGCCGACCGGATCGGCGGACGGCTGCGGACCGTCGGCTTCGAGGGCTGCGACCCCTCGTTGAGCGCCGAGATGGGCGCGATGCGCTTCCCGCCCTCCTCCACCGCCCTCCAGCACTACATCGACCTGGTGGGACTGGAGACCCGGCCCTTCCCCAACCCCCTGGCGGAGGCGACCCCTTCGACCGTCGTCGACCTCAAGGGCGAGTCGCACTACGCCGAGACGGCCGCCGACCTGCCGCAGGTCTACCGTGACGTCGCCGACGCCTGGAACAAGTGCCTCGAAGAGGGCGCCGACTTCTCCGACATGAACCGCGCCCTGCGCGAGCGGGACGTGCCGCGCATCCGCGAGATCTGGTCCCGGCTCGTCGAGAAGCTCGACAACCAGACCTTCTACGGCTTCCTCTGCGAGTCCGAGGCCTTCAGGTCCTTCCGGCACCGCGAGATCTTCGGTCAGGTCGGCTTCGGAACGGGCGGCTGGGACACGGACTTCCCGAACTCGATCCTGGAGATCCTGCGCGTCGTCTACACCGAGGCCGACGACCACCACCGCGGTATCGTCGGCGGCAGCCAGCAACTCCCGCTGCGGCTCTGGGAGCGCGAGCCGGAGAAGATCGTGCACTGGGCCTACGGCACCTCGCTCGCGACACTGCACGAGAACGGCGAGCCCCGCCCCGCCGTGACCCGGCTGCACCGCACCACCGGCAACCGGATCACGGTGACGGACGCCAACGGCGACATCCGCACCTACCAGGCGGCGATCTTCACCGCCCAGTCCTGGATGCTGCTGTCGAAGATCGCGTGCGACGACTCGCTCTTCCCGATCGACCACTGGACCGCCATCGAGCGCACCCACTACATGGAGTCCTCGAAGCTGTTCGTCCCCGTGGACCGGCCGTTCTGGCTGGACAAGGCCGTCGACGACAGGGGAAACCCGACCGGCCAGGACGTGATGTCGATGACGCTCACCGACCGCATGACGCGCGGCACCTACCTCCTCGACGACGGCCCGGACAAGCCCGCCGTCATCTGCCTCTCCTACACCTGGTGCGACGACAGCCTGAAGTGGCTGCCGCTGTCCGCGAACGAGCGGATGGAGGTCATGCTGAAGTCGCTCGGCGAGATCTATCCGAAGGTCGACATCAGGAAGCACATCATCGGCAACCCGGTGACCGTCTCCTGGGAGAACGAGCCCTACTTCATGGGCGCGTTCAAGGCCAACCTGCCCGGCCACTACCGCTACCAGCGGCGCCTGTTCACGCACTTCGTGCAGGACCGGCTGCCCGCGGACAAGCGGGGCATCTTCCTCGCCGGCGACGACATCTCCTGGACGGCGGGCTGGGCCGAGGGCGCCGTCCAGACCGCGCTGAACGCGGTCTGGGGCGTCATGCACCACTTCGGAGGCGAGACCGACCCGGCCAACCCGGGCCCCGGAGACGTCTACGACGAGATCGCGCCGGTCGAACTCCCCGAGGACTAGGGCGTGTTTCGAGTCGTGATCAAACTGTCTGCTTCGCCCGCCGCCTGTGCGACTCGCGTGAGAGCATCCGTCCATGAGCAGCGACCTGGAAGTGAGTGCTCTGGCGATCAACGTCACGATCCCGCAGGCTCTCCGCTGGACGGACACTCGACGTGGTGAAGAGTTCCAACTGACCACGCTCAACGTCCGGCTTCTCCCGGACGGTCACCTCGCCGCGAAAGCCTATGGCCGACCAGTCGGCGGTGGTCGGGGCGCATATGTCTCGTTCCCGGTCCCCGACGAACCAGAACTGGCAGCTCTGATTGTCGACGCGGCCAGCCGCGCCGGGACGTTGTGGGCCGCGCACAGCGGTCTCGGCTGAGCCTGGGCCGTGTCCGATGGGTCGCGTGACTCGCCTCGCGGTGGATCGTTTCGGTCGACGTGGGGCGGGGTGATCTCTCCGATGAGGAATGGGCTCGGCTGGAGCCGCATCTGCCACGGAGCGCGGGCCGGGGTGGCCGGTGGCATTGTCACCGCCGGGTGATCAACGGGATTCTGTTCCGGCAACGGACCGGTCGGTCACCGTCGCCTCGATCCGGCTGTGGCTGCGCACGTGAGATCCGCCCGCCTCTACTCCAGCATGCGTTCCGCACCATCCGGGACCCAGGGGAAGGGGACATCAGGCCACCGCGTGGCAGCCCACGCGTCGACATCGACGTCGAGAACGGCATCGATGAAGGCCTGAGGCGGGCAGTGGTCGTGGGCGGTGATGTAGTGCGTGATCAGGAACGGAGCAGCATAGGCAATCCCGGGCTCGCCCGGGATCCGCACCTCTCCGTTCCCCTCCGGAGCCACTCCCTCAGGACACAGGTCGCACTCGTGCACCCCCAGGCAGACGTTCATCCACTGGACCTGTTGAACAGCCTTCAGCTTCTCCACGAACGCCGTAGGGACGGTTCCTGTCGAGTGCCGTCTGCCGGCCTCCGACCACCCGATGTTCAGGCGGGTGTATTCCGGGCGGTACCAGAGTCCGTAGAAGCCTGACTCCCTGTCGATGAACGAATCATCATCCGGGTAGGCGTACTCGCTGAGATCGTCGTAGAACACCCGCACATCATCGCTGCGCTGCCAAGGCGAGGCCGCGCAATTCCACGACCCCTCGGACACGACCTGGTACCGCGACAGGCAACGTTCGCCGCGTCGCGACGCCCGACACGCGTTCTCGCCGCACCGGCCGAAAGCCCGAGTACATCCCGTACGAGGGCTTCCGTCCGGCACTCCCCCAGCCTCCGGCCGGGGGGACCCCCAGAGAACGCCCCGGACGCCGCTCCCGCACGGGCAGACGTTGCCTGCCGCGGCACTAGACCCCGGCCGCCCGAGCCTTCTCGTACACCTCCGCGGCGACGTCCTTGAGCTCCTGGACGTCCCGCGGAGTGGTCTGGAGGTCGACCAGGATCTCCTCCAGGCCGACCGCCGCGTGCGCCACCAGGTCCTCGACTATCTGGTCGGCGCTGCCCTGGAAGGGGCGGCGGTCGGTGCCGTCATAGGACTTGGCCGTGTACACGGCGTTGACCCGCACGACCGTCTGGATCGGGTCCGTGCGGCCGCGTTCGGCCGCCAGGTCCTGCAACTCCCGCCACTGGCCGGCCAGCTGCTCGGCGCCCATGCCCACCGGCAGCCAGCCGTCGGCGTGGTCGACCAGCCGCCGCTGGGCCTTCTTGTTGCCCGCGGCCAGCAGGATCGGGATCGGTCGGGCGGGTTTGGGACCGACCACGGCGGAGGCGATCTTCGTCAGCCGGCCGTCGTACTTCACCGGGTCCGGGCCCCACACCGCCCGGCACACCTCGATCAGTTCGTCGAGCACCCTGCCGCGCTCCTCGAATGGCCGGATGCCGGCGGCCGCGTACTCGTCGAGCGACCAGCCGGTGCCCAGGCCGGCGATCACCCGGCCGCCGCTCGCCGCGTCCAGCGAGGCCAGGGACTTGGCCAGTTGGAAGGGGACGTGCAGCGGCGCCACCAGCACGCTGCTGCCGAGCCGCGCCCGTTCGGTGGCCGCGGCGGCGAGGGCGAGCGTGACCAGGGGCTCGGCCACATCCCGGTACGAGTCCGGCCAGGGGAGGCCCGCGATGCCGTACAGGCCCTGGGTGGCGGGCTCCGGGAAGAGGGCCCGTTCGAAGACCCACAGGCTGTCGTAGCCGATCTCCTCGGCGGTGCGGGCCACGTCGGGAACGTCCGTGCCGAGGGAATACTGCCGCATCTGGGGGAGGCCGAGGCCTAGCCGCGTCGTCATTCCGGTGCTCCTTCGTGATCGGGTGCGGGCCGTCAACGTAAGGCGATCACAAAGGGATCCCGAAGCGGCTCGCGCGTCGATCGGATCAGGCCACGTCAGCCGCGCAGCGGGGTGAGCAGCATCCGGCCGGCCAGCCCCACGGCCGCGTCCAGCCGTTCGGTGAACTCCTCGGCCAGGTCCCCGAACCGGCGCAGCGCCCACAGCGCCCGCGCCGCCGACCAGGTGGCGTCCCGGGCCCGCTCCAGGCTCCAGGAACCGAGCAGATGGGTCAGCGGATCGGCGATCTGGAGCAGGTCGGGACCCGGCATCAGATCCTCGCGGATGCGCTCCTCCAACGAGACGAGGAGCTCGCCCACGCGGTCGAACTCGTCCTCCAGATCGGCCGGTTCGCAGCCGAGCGTACGACAGCTGTCCACCACGGCCAGCGCCAGGTCGTGCCCGATGTGGGCGTTGATGCCCGCGAGCGCGAACTGCAGCGGTCGTACACCGGGATGGCGGCGGAACTGGAACAGCGGCCGCCAGCAGGCCGGCGGACGGCGGTCGTCGGCGGCCGCGTCCACGGCGGCCAGGTACCGCTCCGCGAACCGTACGTCCAGCGTCGCGGCGGCTCTGGGGTCCCCGAACCGGCCGGCGTCCAGCCGCCGTTCGACCTCCTCCGTGACGGAGAGGTAGACACGGTTGAAGACCGCGATCCCGTCCCGCTCGGGCAGGGCCGCGTCCAGGGCGCGCATCCGGAAGACGACGGTGTCGACCGGAGCGGTGAGGTGTTCCGAGTGCGCCATGGGGGAAGGGTCCCAGCCCTAGGCTGGCGGGCGTGCCGACGGGCCCGGCGCATCCCCGGAACGGGGGACGGGCCCGTGGCGCGGGAGGGGGAGCACAGCGTGCCTGGCTCACATGCCCGGCCCAGCGGCGAGGGGAGGCGGGCGGTCGTGCTTGTCGTGGCCTCGGTCGTCGCCGCCGTGGGCACCGCGACCGGGATGCTCTCGGCGCTCGGCGAGGAGGGCGGCGGGGGAGCGGGTCAGGCCCGGCCGGCGGTGGTGCGCACGACCGTGGTGCGTACGACGGCGGTGCGTACGACGGGTTCGGTGCCACGGGACTCGGCGCCACGGGACTCGGTGCCACGGGAGACGGCGTCGTCCCGTACGCCGTCCGTCCCGAAGCCGTCACCGACTCCCCGGCGGACCACAGCGACCCCGGCCGCTCCCACGGTGCGCGGGCAGCAGGCGCCCCGCCTCTACCGCCACCCCGACTCCCAGGTCGCCGACTGGGTCCGCGCCCACCCGGACGATCCGCGCGCCGCCGTCATCGCGAACCGCATCGCCGGCCGGCCGGCCGCCGTGTGGTTCGCGGACTTCGCCCCGGCGACCATCACCTCCCGCGTCCGCGCCGTCACCTCGGCGGCCTTTGCGCAGGGCCGGGTCCCGGTGCTGGTGCCGTACGCGATCCCGGACCGGGACTGCGGCGGGGCCTCGCAGGGCGGGGCGCCGGATCTCGGCGCGTACGACGGCTGGATCGACGCCTTCGCGCGGGGGCTGGGCTCCGGCGAGGTGATCGTGATCCTGGAGCCGGACTCCATCGCCCAGTCCGGGTGCCTCTCGGCCACCCACCGTGCCGCCCGGTTCGCCTCGCTGGCCCGCGCCGGCCGGGTGCTGAAGGCGGCCGGCGCGAAGACCCGGGTCTACTATGACGCCGGGCACTCCGGCTGGAACCCGCCCGCCCGGCAGGCGGCCCTGCTCAGGCAGGCCGGAGCCAGGTCGGGCGACGGCGTCTTCAGCAACGTCTCCAACTTCCGGACCACCGCGGACGAGATCGCCTACGACCGCCGGGTCCTCGACGCCCTCGGCGGCCCGGCCGGGCTCGGCGCGGTGATCGACACCAGCCGCAACGGCAACGGCCCCCCGGCGAACGGCGCCTGGTGCGACCCGGCGGGGCGGCGGATCGGGCAGGCGCCCACGCTGCACACCGGTCAGGCGCGGATCGACGCCTACCTGTGGATCAAGCTGCCGGGGGAGTCCGACGGCTGCAAGGGCGCCGCCGGGACCTTCACCCCGTCGTACGCCTACGACTTGGCGTCGTCGGTGGTTCCACACGTCGGCCATCTGTTGCCCACGACGGCGCCGCACGCGTTCAATGCCATTGCCCGGGACTTCCTTCCCGGCGAATCCCAGCAGAGGCATTGAGTCGTGACGGTCCGAGACCGCTTCAAGCCGCGAGCGCCTGCGATCACGATCCGCCCGGCATGCCTCGGTCGTACCCCGGATTGCCCGGTTCAAGGAGCGGAGGCTCGTCCGTCATGTGGGCGGGAGCCAGGACGCGCAGGGCGTGGTAGCCGATGACGACGATCAGCGTTCCCAACGCGATGCCACTGAGCTGGAAGTTGGGCGTGAGGGTCAGGCTCACGTTGCCGATTCCGATGATGAGCCCCGAAGCCACCGGAACCAGGTGCAGGGGGTTGGAGAGGTCGACGCGGGAACGAACCCAGATCTGGGCGCCCAGCAGGCCGATCATGCCGTAGAGGATGACCGTGATGCCGCCGAGGACGCCGCCGGGAATGGCGGCCACAACGGCACCGAACTTGGGGCAGAGCCCGAACAGGATCGCGAAGGCGGCGGCGCACCAGTAGGCCGCGGTCGAGTAGACACGCGTGGCGGCCATGACACCGATGTTCTCGGCGTACGTGGTCGTGGCAGGGCCGCCCACGGACGTCGACAGCACCGTCGCCGTACCGTCGGCCATGATCGCCGTACCGAGCCTGTCGTCCAGTGGTTCACCGGTCATCTCACCCACAGCCTTGACGTGTCCCGCGTTCTCGGCGACGAGGGCGATGACGACGGGCAGGGCGACCACGACCGCCGAGAGGGAGAAGCTCGGGGCATGGAAAGTCGGAAGGCCGATCCAGTCCGCCTTGGGCACGCTCGAGAGGTCGAGACGCCAGTGGCCGACCGGCTTGGTGCCGCCGGCGGGGGAGTGGATCTTACCGAACGCGCGGTCGAAGACCCATGAGATGGCGTACCCGAAGGTCAGCCCGAGGAAGATCGCGATACGGGACCAGAAGCCGCGCAGTACCACAAGGGCGAAACCCGTGAACAGCATGGTCAGAAGCGCCGTCCACTGATCCTGGGGCCAGTAGGTGCCCGCGGTGACCGGAGCCAGGTTGAACCCGATCAGCATGACCACCGCGCCCGTGACCACGGGAGGCAGTACGGCGTGGATGACGCGGGCCCCGAGAGCGCGTACGACCGCCCCGCACAGGAAAAGGACCGCGCCGACGACCAGCAGCGCGCCGGTGAGCGTCGCCGCGTCACCCCCCTGTGCCTTGATGACGGCGGCCACACCGATGAACGACAGGCTGCTGCCCAGGTAGCTCGGAATATGGCCCCGGGTGATGAGCAGGAACAGGATGGTGGCCACGCCGGAGGCCATCACGGCAAGGTTGGGATCCAGACCCATCAGGATGGGGGCGACGAAGCAGGCGCCGATCATGGAGACCACATGCTGCGCGCCGAGACCGACAGTGCGCCCCCAGGCGAGTCGCTCGTCCGGTCTCACGACCTCACCCGGTGCGAGGCTCTTGCCGTCGCCGTGCAGCTTCCAGCCGAAGCCCGCCATGGTCTTGCTCCTTGATGTGCTGCCGGGTTGGTGCTGAGACCCGCCGGCCGTACCGGGGGCTCGACGACTAGCGGAACATGCGGTTCAGGTGCATGCCGACAGGACGGGCCGTGAGAGTGGGGATTCGTCCCGCGCCCTCGCGTTCTGCGGGGAAGCGCCGGTCTTCGCGCTCATCAGGGGTTCTGGGGCGCCACGAAGGACGCACCGGACATCGCGACCACGTGCTGGGCGCCGAGCCCGACCGTGCGGGGCCAGGAGAGCCGTTCGCCGGGGCGTACCACCGCTCCGGGCGCGGGCGTGCGCCCGTCACCGTGCACTTTCCGGCGCACGCCGAGATCCATGGTGGGGGATCGCCTTCTTCGAAGAGCTGTGAAGACGGTTTCGTACGTGAAGACGGTCCGAACCATTGTCATGGCCACCTGGCGGTCCTACGCTCGCACGGTCCCACTCGTGAACCAAGTTCACATACCTGATTACCGGCTGCTTCCTGTCTGATCGGAGTGCTCGATGAGTGGAAGATCCCGCGCGGCCGTCGTCCTGACGGCACTGGCGGCCATCGGGGCCGTCCTCGTCCCCTCCGCCCATGCGACCGCGAGGGCGCCGAAGGCCCCCGACACCGCCGTGCTCGACGGCGCTCGCCTCCAGCGGACCAAGGCTGACCTCGACCACGGCGACCCCCAACTCCGCCGCGCCGTCAAGGACCTGACGACCCGCGCCGACGCCTGGCTGGACCAGGGCCCCTGGACGGTCGTCGACAAACCGAAGCCCGCGCCCGGTGGTGACGTCCACGACTACCTGAGCCAGGCCCCCTACTGGTGGCCCACCACCACACCCACCGCCGACAACCCGTGGGGCTGCCCCTACGTCCAGCGCGACGGCCAGCGCAATCCCGAGGTCGACACCGGCACCGATCGCCAGGACGTGGAGAAGGTCTTCGACTCGACCTACGACCTCTCCCTGGCCTGGTACTACACGGGCAAGCAGCAGTACGCGCAGAAGGCCGGACAGGTCCTGCGCACCTGGTTCCTCGACCCGGCGACCCGGATGAACCCGAACCTCGACCACGCCCAGTTCATCCCGTGCAAGTACGACGGCCGGGCCATCGGCATCATCGACTTCTCCCAGTCGTACACGAGCGTGGTCGACGCCCTCGCGATCCTCGCCACCGGCGCACCCGGCTGGAGCGCCGACGACCGCGCCGGGATGCGCAGTTGGAACACGGACTTCCGTGACTGGCTGAAGAACAGCGCCTTCGGCAAGGAGGAGGGCGCCGCCGCCAACAACCACGGCACCTTCTACGACATGCAGCTCGCCGCCCTCGCCTACGCGACCGGCGACAAGGCACTGGCGAAGAAGACCGTGCTGGACGCGCGGGCCAGGCGGATCGACCCGCAGATCGCGGCCGACGGAAGCCAGCCGCAGGAGCTGGCCCGGACCAGGAGCTGGCACTACTCGACCTTCGACCTGGTCGCCTACACCCGGCTCGCGGCCATCGGCCGGCATGTCGGGGTGGACCTCTGGACCTACCGGGGGCCGGACGGGCAGAGCCTGTTCAAGGCCGTGGACTATCTGCTGCCCGCCGCGACCGGGGCCACCGCCTGGCCCTATCCCGAGCTGGAGTTCTACCGCTACGCGGCGTCCGACGTCGTCCACGCGGCGGCCGACGCCGGCGACAAGGCGGCCCAGCGGGCGGTACGACAGCTGGAGGCCCCGCCCGGCGGTGACCTCTGGGCACTGCGGCCGGCCGCCGAGCAGCTCGACTCGATCGCGGGCTGAGGCCGCCGGTAGGGCTCCTGAGCGCTCGCTTAGACTGGCGTCAGCTGAAGGTCAGCGCAATGTCAGCAACGCCCAGGAGCCCCACCCGTGACCGCCGAAGCCCCGACCGCCCCCGCCCTGTCCCACGGCCGGCTGATCCCCGTCACCGTCCAC
The DNA here is from genome assembly GCF_040651615.1 of Streptomyces sp. NPDC048417. Classification (NCBI taxonomy): domain Bacteria; kingdom Bacillati; phylum Actinomycetota; class Actinomycetes; order Kitasatosporales; family Streptomycetaceae; genus Streptomyces; species Streptomyces sp. NPDC048417. The sequence goes on from NZ_JBEZKI010000009.1 coordinate 243,164, forward strand.
TTCGACGACCTGGACGCGCTCGGGCTGCTCCACAACGCCCGCTACCCGGTGATGGTCGAGCGGGCCTGGGCCGAGCTCTGGCAGGGGCACGGCTTCGCCTTCGAGGGCGACTGGGCCGCGGCCGAGGACGCCTGCAACGCGGTCCGGGAACTCCGGATCGGCTACGAGGCGCCGGTCACCCGCCCGGGCACCTACGCCGTCCATCTGTGGCTGGAACGGCTCGGCAACACCGGCCTGACCTACGGCTTCCGGTTCTGCTCGGCGGACGGCGCGACCACCTACGCGCACGGCACCCGGGTCCTGGTCCGGCTGGACGCGGCCACCCTGCGCCCCACGCCGTGGAGCGAGCGGTTCAGGGCCGCGGGCCGGGAACTGCTGCGGCCGGCGGGCTGACCTCCGCCCGCGCTCCGCGCTCCCCGGGCCGCAGCACACCCGCGAACGCCACCAGGCCGCAGGTGAGCGCCGTGACCACACCGAACGACACCACCAGGCTGGTCGCCTGGGCCACCCCGCCGATCAGGCTGGGCGCGATCAGCCCCGAGGTGTAGGTGATCGTCGCCACGCCGGCGATGGCCTGACTGGGGTTCGGCCCGGCGTGCCCGGCCGCCGCGAAGCACAGCGGTACGACGACCGCGATGCCGAGGCCCATCAGCGCGAAACCGGTCATCGCCACCGCCGGATGCCCGGCGAGGACGATCAGCAGCCCGCCGAGCGCGGCCAGCACACCCCCGGCGCGCACGGTGCGGACGGTGCCGAAGCGGTTCACCACCGCGTCCCCGCTGATCCGGGCGATCGCCATGGTCAGCATGAACCCCGTGGTGGTGGCCGCCGCGAGCCCGGCCGAACTGTCCATCCGGTCCCGCAGGAACACCGCCGACCAGTCCAGGCTCGCCCCCTCCGCGAACACCGCGCAGAAGCCGACCGTGCCGATCAGCAGCGCCGACCGGGGCGGCAGCGCGAACCGCGGCGGCGGCTCCTCGTCCTCGCCGGGCTGCACGTCCAGCACCCAGCCGGCCGCCAGTACACCGAGCGCGGTGAGGGCCGCGGCGGCCAGCGCGAAGTGCAGCCGGGCGTCCGAGCCGAGGTGTGCGGCGAGGGTGCCCGCCGCCGAGCCGATCAGGGCGCCTGCGCTCCACATGCCGTGCAGCCCCGACATGATCGACCTGCCGAGCAGCCGCTCGACCTCCACGCCGAGCGCGTTCATCGCGACGTCGGCCATGCCCGCGCTGGCGCCGTACACGAACATCGCCAGGCAGAGCGTGTACAGGTTCGGCGCGAGCGACGGCAGGACCAGTGAGAGCGTCCACATCGCGATCAGTCCGCGCAGCGCCGTACGGCTGCCGAAGCGGTGGCTGATCCGGCCCGCCAGCGGCATCGAGCACGAGGCACCGAACGCGGTGAAGGCGAGCGCGAAGCCGAGCTGGCCGGCGCTCAGGCCGGCATGGTCCTGGATCCAGGGCACCCGGGTCGCGAACGAGCCGGTGACGGCACCGTGCACGGTGAAGACGGCCGCGACGGCGTACCGCGCGCGTTTCACCTCGTGCTGCTCGTAGCCCGCGTCTCTCATGGCTTTCATGGTCCTGCCCCTCCCCGGGCGGTTGCCGCCCCGCTGTCGCGCCGTAAACTATCAGGGACCCTGCCTGATAGATAGGGAGCGATGTGGCCGTCCTGGGCCGCGTCGATCTGGGAGGATGCCCGTCATGCCCGCATCACCGAGCACCGCCCGGGCCATCAACGACCGGCTCGCGCTGACCCTGCTCCAGCAGCAAGGCCCGCTCACGGCAGGGCAGTTGAAACAGCTGACCGGGCTGTCCCGGCCGACCGTCGCCGACCTCGTGGAACGGCTCACCGCGTCCGGCCTGATCACCGTGGTCGGCGAGTCCGGTGAACAGCGCCGGGGACCGAACGCCCGGCTGTACGGCATCGTCGCCGACCGCGCCTGTCTGGCCGCCGTCGACGTCCGCACCGAGAGCGTCTCGGTGCTGGTGTCCGACCTGGTGGGGCGGGTGCTGGCCGAAGGGTCGGTGCCGGTCGGGCCGGAGGCGGGAAGGGTGGCCGCGGGGGAGGCGGCGGCCGTCGAGCAGGCGGTGGAGCTGGTCGAGCGGACGGCCAAGGAGGCGGGTGCCGTCGGCGGCGGGCGGTTGCACACCGTCGGCATCGGGGCGCCCGGGCTCATCGACCCGGCGAGCGGCGAACTCCGCGACTCGGCGGGCCTGCCGGCCTGGCACCGCCGGCTGGTCGCCGCCCTCCAGGAGCGGTTCCCGCAGGCCCGGGTCGGCGTTGAGAACGAGACCAATCTGGCCGCCCTCGCCGAGCAGCAGGAGGGTGTCGCCCGCGACCGCGACACCTTCGTGCTGCTCTGGCTGGGGCACAGCTGCGGCGCCGCCGTCGTCCTGGACGGCAGCCTGCGCCGGGGCGCCTCCGGCGGCACGGGAGAGATCGGCTTCCTGCCGGTACCGGGCACCCGCTCACTGCCGTCGGCGACGGACTGCGCGGGCGGCTACCACTCGCTGGTGGGGGCGGCCGCGATCACCGAACTGGCCGCGGAACACGGGCTGGACCCGGCCGGGCCGGCGGACCCCGAGCCCGCGGCCGCGCGGTTGGTGGCGGAGGCGGTCCGGCTCAGGGAAGCGCCCCGAAGGGGCACGGGACCGTATTCGATGTGCGGCTACCGCCGCGTGGGCGCGACCAGCCACGACGGACCCGCGGGGGACCGCCGGCCCCACCCGGCGGACTCCACCGGCTTCCTCGACGCCCTGGCCGACCGCATCGCCGTAGGCGTGGCAGCCGTCGTAGCCATCCTGGACCCGGGGTGCGTGGTCCTCGGCGGCGAGATCGGCTCGGCCGGCGGCGCCGCGCTCGCCGCACGGGTCGAGGAGCGGCTGCGCGGGATGTCCCCGCTGGCCACGGAGGTACGGGCGAGTGCCCTCGGCGGCGGGGCGGTGCTGCGCGGAGCGTTGCTGACGGCACGGGAGCGCGCACAGGACGAACTGTTCGCGCCGCGGGACCGCTGACCAGACCGCTGGGTGGACGACCCGGCGACGGGCAAGGGCCGTCGTCACCGCCGCCGGGCTCGCACGAACGATAAATGGACTAGACCAGTAGGGTCAATAGCTGCGGATCAAGTCAAGTTGCCTGGTCCGAGGGCCCGTTGGGCGCCGGTCAGGCGCGTGATGGCCCGTCAGGGAAGTCCAGTGGCATGGTCTGTGAGGCAGCCCACACGGTTCCCCTGCATGGACCACCCCCGGGCGTGGCACACTGGCCGTGTACCAGAAGCAGCGCACTCCGGGGTCGGTGAAACTCCGAACCGGCGGTTACAGTCCGCGACCCGTCCGCTTCCAGCGGCCGGTTGACCAGGTGAAATTCCTGGACCGACGGTTAAAGTCCGGATGGGAGGCAGTGCGCGGCGGGCGAGCATGTACCTGTGCGCGCCGCCGTATCTGGTCTCGTCCGTGACGGGCGGGACCTTGTCGGCGTCGCTCCCGGTGTGCTCTTCCGTCCTTTCTGTCGTTCGTCGACAGGCCCCGGAGTCCGTGCCCCGTTGAGGCAGGAGGACCCGGGAAGTGTTCACCGGAATCGTCGAAGAGCTGGGTGAGATCACCGCCGTCGAGAACCTCGGCGACGCCTCCCGTTTCCGGCTCCGTGGCCCCGTAGTGACCGAGGGCGCACAGCACGGCGACTCCATCGCCGTGAACGGGGTCTGTCTGACCGTCGTGGAGCACGAGGGCGACGAGTTCACCGCGGACGTCATGCAGGAGACCCTCAAGCGTTCCTCCCTCGGCGCGCTGGACGTCGGCTCCCGCGTCAACCTGGAGCGCCCCACCGCCGTCGGCTCCCGGCTCGGCGGCCACATCGTGCAGGGCCATGTCGACGGCACCGGTCAGGTGCTGTCCCGGACCCCGTCCGAGAACTGGGAGATCGTCAAGGTCTCGCTCCCCGCCGACCTCGCCCGCTATGTCGTCGAGAAGGGCTCCATCACCGTCGACGGCATCAGCCTCACCGTGGTCGAGGCCGGTCCCGACTACTTCACCGTCAGCCTCATCCCGACCACCCTCGACCTGACCACGCTCGGCCGCAAGCAGCCCGGCGACCCGGTCAACCTCGAGGTCGACATCGTCGCCAAGTACGTGGAGCGGCTGCTCGCGAACACGCAGGGAGCAGGCCGGTGAACTGGCTGAACTCCGAGGCCTACGTCCTGTTCGGCCAGCACATCCTCTGGTCGGACATGATCGGCAACATCCTCGGCCTGATCGCGCTCGCCCTCGGCTGGCGCCGCGACCTGTGGAGCTGGCCGGTCCAGTTCGCCTCCGGCCTCATCCTCTTCGGCGCCTTCTACGGCCATCTCACCGGCAGCGCCGGCAAGCAGGCCGTCGTCATGGTCGTCGCGCTGTACGGCTGGTGGCAGTGGAACCGCAACAAGGGGAGGGTCGAAGACGGCGGGGACGGCCACATCGCCCCCCGGTTCGCCACCTGGCGCGAGCGCAGCGCCATGGTCGCCGCCGCGGCCGTCGGCACCGTCGCCGTCGCCCTGCTCTTCAAGGCCAACCCGTCCCTGTCCTGGGACCCCTGGCCGGACGCCTACATCTTCGTCGGCACCGTCGTCGCCATGTACGCCCAGGCCCGCGGCATGGTCGAGTTCTGGATCGCCTGGCTCCTGGTCGACCTGGTCGGCGTCCCCCTCAACTTCGCCAACGGCTACGCCTTCTCCGGCTTCGTCTACGTCATCTACGGCGCGCTCGTCCTGTGGGGCATGCGCGACTGGTGGCTGCGCTCCCGCCAGGGCACGCGGCCCGCTCTGGAAGGGGCACCCGCATGACTGCCCACCCGTCGCCCACCACCACCCCGAACGAGGCGCTTCGCGCCGTCCCTCTTGTCCCACCGATTCTCTACCGCACCGACGGCATCGAGGACCTCACCCTCGACCCGGTCGAGCAGGCCATCGCCGACATCGCGGCCGGCCGCCCGATCGTGGTCGTCGACGACGAGGACCGCGAGAACGAGGGCGACCTCGTCATCGCCGCCGAGAAGGCCACCCCCGAGATCATCGCCTTCATGATGAGCGAGTGCCGCGGCCTGATCTGCGCGCCCATGGAGGGCGCCGAACTCGACCGGCTCCAGCTGCCGCAGATGGTCGAGGACAACACCGAGTCCATGAAGACCGCGTTCACCGTCTCCGTGGACGCCTCCGCCGCGCACGGCGTCACCACCGGCATCTCCGCCGCCGACCGCGCCACCACGCTCCAACTGCTGGCGAGCGGCGGCGCCGAGCCGACGGACTTCGTCCGCCCGGGCCACGTCTTCCCGCTGCGCGCCCGGCCCGGCGGCGTCCTCACCCGCAACGGTCACACCGAGGCCGCCGTCGACCTGGCCCGGCTCGCGGGCCTGCGTCCGGCCGGCGCCATCGTGGAGATCGCCGGCGAGGACGGCAGGATGCTCCGCCTCCCCGAGCTGATCCCGTTCGCCCGCAAGCACGGCCTGACGATCATCTCCATCGCCGACCTGATCACCTACCGGCGCTCCGCCGAGCCCACCGTCCGTCGCGAGGCCGAGGTCAACCTGCCCACCAGGCACGGGACTTTCACGGCGTACGGCTACCGCTCCACCACCGACGGCATCGAGCACGTCGCCCTCGTCCACGGCGAGATCGGCGACGGCGAGGACGTCCTGGTCCGGGTCCACTCCGAGTGCCTCACCGGAGACGTCTTCGGCTCCGCCCGCTGCGACTGCGGCCCCCAGCTCGACGCCGCCCTGGAGCGCATCCAGGACGAGGGCCGGGGTGCCGTCGTCTACCTGCGCGGACACGAGGGGCGGGGCATCGGGCTGCTGTCCAAGCTGCGCGCGTACGAACTCCAGGAGCGCGGCCGGGACACCCTCGACGCCAACCTGGAACTCGGCCTGCCCGCCGACGCCCGCGACTACGCCGCCGGCGCCCAGATCCTCACCGACCTCGGCGTCCGTGGCGTCCGGCTGATGACCAACAACCCCGACAAGACCGACGCGCTGCTCAGCCATGGCCTCAAGGTCACCGGCCGGGAGCCGATGCCCGTACAGGCGGGCGAGCACAACCTCCGCTACCTGCGCACCAAGCGGGACCGGATGGGCCACGACCTGCCCTGGCTGGACACCCCTGCCGTGTCCGGCTGCGGCAACCAGTAAAGAAACAGCACTGAGGAGAGACGTGAGCGGCAAGGGTGCACCGGAGTTGTCCGTACGCAATGTCAGCGACCTGCGGGTCGCCGTCATCGCGGCCCAGTGGCACGAGAAGGTGATGGACGGACTGGTGGACGGCGCCCTGCGCGCCCTGCGCGACCTGGGGATCGACGAGCCGACCCTGCTGCGGGTCCCCGGCAGCTGGGAGCTCCCGGTCGCCGCCAAGGCCCTCGCCGGCCGCGGCTACGACGCGGTGGTCGCCCTCGGCGTCGTCATCCGCGGTGGCACCCCCCACTTCGAGTACGTGTGCCAGGGCGTCACCCAGGGGCTCACCCAGGTCTCCGTCGAGACCGGCGTCCCGGTCGGCTTCGGCCTGCTCACCTGCGACAACGAGGAGCAGGCCCTGGACCGGGCCGGCCTTGCGGGCTCCAACGAGGACAAGGGCCACGAGGCGGTGACGGCGGCGGTGGCGACGGCGGCCACCCTCCGCTCAGTATCTGAACCCTGGCACTGAGCGACGCGGCGTTTGGCGTAGTCTGGCGCTCACCATGTCCAACAAGACTTTCGAGGAGCTCTTCACCGAGCTCCAGCACAAGGCCGCCCACGGCGACCCCGCCACGTCCCGCACCGCCGAGCTGGTCGGGAAGGGGGTCCATGCCATCGGCAAGAAGGTCGTCGAAGAGGCCGCCGAGGTCTGGATGGCCGCCGAGTACGAGGGCAAGGAAGCGGCAGCCGAGGAGATCTCGCAGCTGCTCTACCACGTCCAGGTGATGATGGTCGCCCGCGGGATCTCGCTGGACGACGTCTACGCCCACCTGTAGAACCTTTTCCGACAAACCCCCCTTTTTTCGAGTAAAGGAAGCCGACCTCATGCTGCGCATCGCCGTCCCCAACAAGGGTTCCCTCTCAGGACCTGCGGCGGACATGCTGCATGAGGCCGGCTACCGGCAGCGCCGGGAGTCCAAGGAACTCCGCATCGTCGACCCGGTCAACGACGTCGAGTTCTTCTACCTGCGCCCCCGGGACATCGCGATCTACGTCTCCTCCGGCCGCCTCGACATCGGCATCACCGGCCGTGACCTGCTTGTCGACTCCGGCGCCCACGCCGAGGAGATCCTGCCGCTCGGCTTCGCCCGCTCCACCTTCCGCTTCGCCTCCAAGCCGGGCGCGGCCGACGGCCTGGCGGACCTGAAGGGCAAGACGGTCGCCACCTCCTACGAGGGCATCGTCGCCAAGTACCTCGCCGACAGCGGCGTCGACGCCTCCGTCGTCCACCTGGATGGCGCCGTCGAGACCGCCATCGAACTCGGTGTCGCCGAGGTCATCGCCGACGTCGTCGAGACCGGCACCTCGCTGCGCAACGCCGGCCTGGAGGTCTTCGGCGAGCCGATCATGACCTCCGAGGCGGTCGTGATCCGCCGGGCCGGCGCCGACATCGAGGAACCCAAGGTCCAGCAGTTCCTGCGCCGCCTCCAGGGCGTCCTGGTCGCCCGGACGTACGTGATGATGGACTACGACTGCCGGGTCGAGCAGCTGGAGAAGGCCGTCGCGCTGACCCCGGGCCTGGAGTCCCCGACCGTCTCCCCGCTGCACAACGAGGGCTGGGTCGCCGTCCGCGCCATGGTCCCCACCAAGGACGCGCAGCGGATCATGGACGATCTGTACGACATCGGCGCCCGCGCCATCCTGACCACGGCCATCCACGCCTGCCGCCTCTGAAACGCCCTCGAGAGATGTCCGAGCTTCCTTCCCTTCCCGTCACCTTCCGGCCGGGCCACACCCGCGTGATCCTGCTCACCGCCGGCGTCGCCATCTTCGCCACCATCTCCGGGGTCGCGCTGCTCCTCGAACAGCTCGGCCCGGGGGAGCAGCTCAGCTTCGTCGTCACCGGCGCGCTGATCTTCTGGGTGCTGGCCCAGCTGGCCCGGGTGAAGGTGGTCGCCGACGAGTCCGGGGTCACCGTCGTCAACATCGCCAGCAAGCGGCGTCTGGACTGGGCGGAGATCCTCCAGGTGAACCTCCGACCGGGTGACCCGTGGGTGTTCCTGAACCTCAGCGACGGCACCAGCCTGCCCGTGCTCGGCATCCAGCCGGGCATCGCCAAGCAGCGCGCCATCGCCGACGCCAAGGCGCTGCGGGCCCTCGCCGAGGCCCACGCGATCCACGACCCCGAGCAGCACCAGGGCTGAAATCACGCAACTTCGGGGCCACCTCCGGGTCGTCCACCCTGCCGTAGTGGGCCCTGTCTTGATTAATCTGTTGGCGGAGGCTTTTCACGTCCCGCCTCCACCCCTGTAGCGCGCCCGGCGCACAGGGGTTCCTGCTACCCGAGGAGTGACCCTCTCCGGCGATGGACGGATCGTCCTGTAGTACCTGCGCCGCCCCCTCCCGACATACCGCGGACCCCCGCTTCGGGGTCCGTGACGAATCGGAGGCGGCGGCATCATGACCACCCCCCTGCTGCTCCTGGCGGCCGCGCTCCTGCTCATCCTCGCCAACGGCTTCTTCGTGGCCGCCGAGTTCGGCCTGGTGACCGTGGAGCGACCCGAGGCCGAGAAGGCCGCCGCCGACGGCGACAAGCGCGCCGGTACGGTCGTCGAGTCGCTGAAGGAACTGTCCTTCCAGCTCTCCGGCACCCAGCTCGGCATCACCATCACCTCCCTGGTCGTCGGCATGCTCGCCGAACCGGCACTGGCCGAGCTGCTGCGCGGCCCGTTCACCGCGATCGGCCTCCCCGAGGGCGCCGTCTCCGGTATCTCGGTCGTCGTCGGCATGCTGCTCGCCTCGGCGATCCAGATGGTGATCGGCGAACTCGTGCCCAAGAACTGGGCGGTCTCCAAGCCGCTCCAGGTCGCGCGCTTCGTCGCCGGCCCGCAGGCCCGCTTCTCGCGCCTGTTCCGCCCGGTCATCGCCGCGCTGAACACGGTCGCCAACCGGCTGGTCCGCGCCCTCGGCGTCGAACCCACCGCGGAACTGGCCTCCGCCCGCACCCCGGGTGAGCTGGTCTCGCTGGCCCGGCACTCCGCCCAGGCGGGCGCGCTGGAGCAGGACACGGCCGACCTGTTCGTCCGCACCCTGTCCCTGGGCGAGCTGACCGCGCAGCACGTCATGACCCCCCGAGTGAAGGTCAGCGCACTCCAGGACTCGGCGACCGCCGAGGACGTGGTCAACCTCACCCGGGCCACCGGCCTGTCCCGTTTCCCGGTATACCGGGAGAAGATCGACGAGATCGTCGGCATGGCCCACCTCAAGGACGCCCTGGCGGTCTCGGTCCACGACCGGCTGCGCACCCCCGTCGGCCGTATCGCCCGCAAGGCGCTGCTCGTCCCCGAGACCCTCCCGGTCCAGCCGCTGCTCGCCCGGCTCCGCTCCGAGCAGCCCATCGCGGTAGTCGTCGACGAGTACGGCGGTACGGCCGGGGTGGTCACCCTGGAGGACATCGTCGAGGAACTCGTCGGCGAGGTCCGCGACGAGCACGACAGCCCGGACGCGCCGGAACTCGCGGCCGCCCCGCCGCAGGACGGCAAGCCCGCATGGGACGTCGACGGCAGTGTCCGCGTCGACATCCTCCAGCGGATAGGACTCGACGTTCCCGAGGGCCCCTACGAGACGGTCGCCGGCCTGGTCGCCGACCTTCTCGGCCGGATCCCGGCGCCCGGCGACCGGGCCGAGCTGCCCGGCTGGCGGCTGTCGGTCCGCAGGGTCGGCCACTACCGCGCCGAGCGGGTCCGCCTGGTCCGCACCGCCCCCGCCGTCGCGGAGGCCGTCCGATGAGCGTTCTCCAACTGGTCTTCGCTGCCCTGCTGGTGCTCACCAACGGTTTCTTCGTGGGCGCGGAGTTCGCCCTTGTCTCGGTCCGCCGCAGCCAGATCGAACCGCTGGGCACGGCCCGGGCACGCCAGGTCCTCTACGGCCTGGAACGGCTCCCGCAGATGATGGCCGCGGCCCAGTTCGGCATCACCGTCTGCTCGCTGACGCTGGGCGCGGTGGCCGAGCCGACCGTGGCACACCTGCTGGAGCCGGTGTTCGAGGCCGTGCACCTGCCCGAGGGCGTGATCCACCCGCTGGGCTATGTGATCGCGCTCGCCGGAGTCGTCTTCTTCCACCTGGTCATCGGCGAGATGGTGCCGAAGAACCTGGCGATGGCGGCGCCCGAGAAGGCGGCGCTGTGGCTGAGCCCCGGCCTGGTGGCGTTCGCGCGCGTGTGCCGGCCGATCACGGTCGCCCTGGGCGCCTGTGCCCAGGGCATCCTGAAGCTGTTCCGGGTGGAGCCGAAGGACGAGGTCGAGGCCGTCGTCACCAGCGAGCAGCTCAACCGGCTCCTTGAGGACTCCGGCCAGGCGGGCCTCCTCGACCCCGAGGAGCAGGAGCGGCTGGAGGACGCGCTGGAACTGGGCTCCCGCCCGGTGACCGACGTACTCCTGCGCCGCGAGTCCCTGATCACGGTCCCCCCGTCGGTCACCCCGGGCCAGATCGTGGAACTCACCGCCCGCACCGGGTACTCCCGCTTCCCGGTCGCCGCCGAGTCCGGTGCGTTCATGGGCTACGTGCACGTGAAGGACGTGCTCGACCTGGAGGACTCCGACCGTGCGGTGCCGCAGCAGATATGGCGCCCGATGACGACCCTGCGGGCCGAGCTGCCCCTCGACGACGCGCTCACGGTGATGCGCCGAGCGGCGACACACCTCGCACAGGTGGCCGACGCCCACGGCAGGGTCCTGGGGCTGGCGGCACTGGAGGACGTGCTGGAACTGCTGGTGGGCGAGGTGACGGACCCGGCACACCGGGCGGAACGGCCGACCAGGCCGCCCGAGCCCCGGGCCAGCGGAGAGCCGGAGGAAGTGGCGGTGGGCTGAACACCGCGGGGAACTGCGGGCCGGCTGTGGCCGGTCGCGCGGTTCCCCGCGCCCCTACGGGGCACGGCCCGCCCGCACCTACATACCGGCCGGATCCTGCGGTCCCCGCCCCGACAGCACCTCCCCGTACGCCTGCATCAGGTCCGGCAGCCGTAACGTGGCCAGGTCGTCCCGCGACAGCGCCCCGGGATACACCGACAACCGCAGGTCCCGGTACGCGCAGCTCTTCTCGTACAGCGTCCGCAGGAACCGTCCGTTGCCCAGCTCGTCGATCCACCCCTGGTCGACCACGTGGCCGGCGATCGACCGCAGCTCCTCCAGCGCCTCCTCGTCCCAGGCGTCACCGTTCTCCGTGGCCAGCACCTCGCCGATCGAGGTCAGCTCGAGGGGGCGGTAGGAGGGAAAGTCCACGCGGGTCGTGAAGCGGGAGGAGAGCCCGGGGTTGGCGGCCAGCAGCCGGTCCATGCCCTCCGGGTAGCCGGCCAGGATCACCACCAGGTGGTCGCGGTTGTCCTCGGCCCGCTTCAACAGCACCTGCAATGCCTCGTCGCCGTACGCGTCCCCCTTGCCGTAGCCGGAGTTGGACAGCGAGTACGCCTCGTCCACGAACAGCACCCCGCCGATCGCGGAGTCGATCAGCTCGTTCGCCTTCACGGCTGTCTGGCCGAGATACTCGCCCACCAGATCGGCCCGCTGCGCCTCCACGAGGTGGTCCCCGCCCAGCAGACCGAGTGCATAGAACACCCGTCCGAGAATCCGGGCGACCGTGGTCTTCCCGGTGCCCGACGGGCCGGAGAAGACGAAGTGGCGTTTCGGCGGCTGCACCGGCAGCCCCTGCCCGGCTCGCAACCGGGCCATGTTCAGCTGCGCCGACAGCGCCTTGACCTGCCGTTTCACAGGCTCGAGCCCGACCATGCGCTCCAGCTCGGCCAACGCCTCCTCGAGCAACGCGGGGTCGGTCGGCCCGGCCGGCAGCGGAGGCGAGGGTACGACCTTCTCGCGCACCGCCGGATCGACCACGGACGGCATCGCCCCGGCCGGCGGCTCGGACTCCCCGAACCGCAGATCGCGGCCCTCCGTACCGAAGAGCGGGTCGAGCAGGTCCGGCCCGTCCACGACGTCCTGCCCGGCGCCGGTGAGCGTGATCGCCGCGAGGTCGGCGCTGTCGTCGTACCCGTCGCCCTCGGCGATCGCGGCCAGCCGTGCCGAGGTGTCCATGAACGCGGGGTCGACCCGGTGCACGGCCCGGTACAGCGGAAGCGCGGCGGCGCTGCGCCCGGTGCCCTCGTGCGCCCGCGCCAGCCAGTAGCGCAGCTCCTTGCGCTGCGGCTGCTCGCTGCGGCAGCGCATCAGCGCCGCCGAGAGCAGCGGTTCGGCCTGGCCGTACATTTCGAGGCGGACCCGGGCCATGCCGCCGAAGAGCCCCGCCTCGATGCCGAGCATGGCGTCGTCGAGGAGCGGGTCGGTGTGCCGTACCAGCTGCTCCCAGTCCTTGACCAGGTAGGCCCGGCAGGCGTGCAGGAAGCGGACCTGGGGGTCGGCGTCCACGGGCGGCAGCCCGGCGAGGGCCCGGTCGAGTTCCGGGACGTGCCGGCCGTCCAGCCAGTGGGAAGCATGGGCAAGCAGGAGATCGCGCGGGTTCTCAAGGACCGGCTGCACCCACCAGCCCAGCCAGTACCAGGAGTTGAGCGCCCGGCGGTGCCGGGCGCGCTGTTCTCCGAAGCGGTCCCGGTGCCGGAACATTCTGAGCAGCGCGGTCGTCGTGTCGACGCGCAGCGCGTGCAGCCCGAGCCAGGCGTCGGCCATCCCGGGATCCATCCGTACCGCGGCGCGGAACTCCTCCTCCGCCTGCGGATAGGCGCCCATCGTGTAGGCGTCCACACCTCGCAGCCAGGCGAGGTCGGCCGGGGCCTCGGGGCCCTGCGTGCCGAAATCCATCACGTCCCCCACAAACCGTGCCCCCGTGGTTGGCCCCCGGGCTCCCCCCGATGGCCGCCGTTGGTCGAACCGCTGTGCCGCGGACCGGAGTTGCAGATGCGCGAAGCAGCCGTTCGAAGGTCGCACCGAGGGCATCGTACCTGCGGTTCCACCGCCCGCCGAAGGGTGCCGCACAGGCCGTTTGGCGAGGTGGGAGCAGATCGGGCGGACGCGGCTCGGTGACCGAGGGTGAGCAAGGAAGCGCACGCCGCGTGCACAAAAGGGGTAAAGGGCAGAACGAAGCCCCCGATCACGGGGGAACAACCGGGGGCTTCGCGACTGCGGGGCGGCTCCCAAGGGCCGCACATTCAGAACGTAAGTCCTGTACGGCCCTTGGGTCAAGCCGAGTTGAGGTACTGAGGCAACTTCTTACAGGCCCCTCTTCACAAGTTCAGCACACTGCCGACGGTCCCTCACGGTGAGTGACCGTCTGGTCCGGTCCAACGGTGTTCACGGGCCCCGGAAGCACCTCGTACCCCTTCTGTGACTGTGTCACCAGAAGGTCGGAGTACGGCCTTGAGGGGTCCTCGGCGAAGTGCGCGCGTTCCGACCGGACCCATTCGACCCAGAAGTCCCGCTGTTCCGTGCCGTCCCGCAGTCTGCCCCGGGTCCAGGACTCGTCCGGTGGCACCTCCATCCACAGCAGCCGCGCCAGGAACGGGCGCAACGCCCGCCGGCCGGCGCCGACGCCCTCGACGAGGATCACCGGGGCCGGCGGCAGCGGGCGGGGCGGGCCGAAGGTGCGGGCGCGCCAGTCGTAGGGCGCGTAGTGAGCGGTCTCGCCGCGGCCGAGCGGCTCGATCACCTGGGTCAGCAGCCGGCCGGTCCAGGCGAACAGCTCCTCGTGGCTGGCGATGTCGTCGAGGTGGAGCACCGGCGCCCCGCCCAGCGCGGTGGCCAACCGCCCGGCGAAGGTGGTCTTTCCGGAGCCGGCGTGCCCGTCGACGCCGACGAGACGGACCGGGCCGCAGGAGGGCGGCAGGCCCTGGAGCGTGGCAGCGAGACGGTGAATGACGATTCCCGAGGTGTGCTGAGGTGTGGTGTGGTGTCGCGTGGTGTGGGGTGTTTTCCGGAAACATTCTAGTAGTGCGGCGCATAGCGGGCGTTCACCGCCCCGGAAAAGTAGCGGCTTGAACTAATTTCGAGCCGTTCTCCAGTGGCCCGCCAATATTTCCGACCCACTGACCGATATGTCGAAATCGGAAGTTCCCGGTGCGCCCGCCGCTGAGTAGGGTGCTTTCTGCGCGACTGCGACGCGTCGAACGGAGATGGACAGGGGAAGATGGCCGCGGAGTTATTCGAAGGGCAGTACGTATGGCATCCGGCGGCCGATGACCGCTTGCTCGCGAGCGTGTGCGTGGATGTGCGCGCCGGGAGATATCGCAGCGCCCGCGAGGCCCTGGCCGAGACGCGCACCGACTTCGCCCTACGCGCCCACCGCTCCCTGGTCCTGGCCTCCGAGGCGGCCGGTACCGATCTGGTGGAGCGCTGGCTGGCCGAGGAGCCGAGCCCGGAATCCGCGCTGATGTGGGCCCGGGTGGCCGTGCAGCGGGCGATCCGGGCGGCCGACGCCCGCGACGAGCGCGCCGAGGCGCTGGAGCGGATCGCCCTCGCCGCCTGCGACCGGGCCTCCGTCACCGACCCCGCCGACCCCACCCCCTGGGCCGCCAAGCTGGCCATGGCCCGGCTGCACCGCCCGCACGACCGGGCCCCCGGCGGCCTGCTGACCTCGCCGCCCGGCCCCTGGCGGCTGTTCGCGCACACCCTCGCCCTCGACCCCTGGCACCGTGAGGCCCACCACCGCTTCCTGTCCTTCTTCTTCACCCGCTACGGCGGCTTGGTCAACGCCGCCTGGGACGTCGCCGCCTTCCTCGCCCAGCGGGCCCCCGCGGACTCGGCGATACGGCTGTTGCCCCTGGTCGCGCTGGTGGAGAGCCACAACCCCACCCAACTGCTCGCCGAGCGGGTCTGGGAGCAGCCGCAGTGGCGCGCCACCGCGCTGTCGATCTACCGCAACTGGCTGCCCACGGTGGCCGGATACCGCTTCACCCCGGTGCTCGACCTGGCCTACCTCGCGCACGCGCTGGTCATGGCCCAGCGTGAGTTCGAGGCCAGGGCGGTCTTCACGGCCATGGGGCGGTACGCCTCACGGATGCCCTGGAGCGTCTTCGGCGAGCCCGTCGAGCAGCTCTCCCGGGCCCGCCGCGCCTGCGGCCTGCCCGTCCCCTCGTAGAGAGACCCTCACAGAGAGAAAGGCCGGTAAGTGTCAGAACGCACAGCGGACCCCGTCATCCGCGACGACGACGATGCGACCCTGCACGCGATGGGTTATCCACGGAAACTCACCCGCCGATTCCAGGCGTTCGACAATTTCGCGATATCCTTCACCATCATCAATATCCTCTCGGGTATTTTCTCGTCCTTCGGATTCGGTATGAACGCGGGCGGCCCCCGCATTCTCGTGTTCGGCTGGATCGGCGTCTGTGTGATGGTACTGTGCATCGGCGCCGCCATGGCGGAAGTCGCCTCCGCCTATCCGACGAGCGGCGCGCTGTATTTCTCCGCGGGCAAGCTCGCGAAGCGGCACAAGGGTGCCTGGTCCTGGTACACGGGCTGGCTGAACTTCGTGGGCCAGATCGGCGGCACGGCGGCCACCGGATACGCGGCCGCCACCTTCATCCAGGCCTTCGTCGCCCTGCAGTGGCCCTCGTACACCCCGACCGCCCACCAGACGGTCCTGATCACGGCCCTGATCATCGTGGTCCAGGGGCTCGCCAACACCTACACCGTGCAGCTCGTCGCCCTGCTGAACCGGATTTCCGTGTGGTGGCTGCTGATCGGACTCGTGGTGATCGTGAGCACACTGATCGTGATGCCGGCCCACCACCAGTCGGCGTCCTTCGTGACGCATTTCGTGAACAACACCGGCTTCACCAACGGCCTTTACGGCGGCATGCTCGGCCTGCTGGTCACCAGTTGGACCTTCACCGGCTTCGACGGCAGCTTCCACATGTCCGAGGAAACGGTCCGGGCGACCGTGAACGCCCCCAGGGGGATCATCCGCTCGATCGGCTATTCGGCGATCACGGGCCTCGTCCTGATGCTCGCGCTGGTGTACAGCATCGGCGACTACGACAAGGTGGCGAGCTCTTCCGCGCCGCCTGTCCAGATTCTCATCGACGGACTCGGCATGGGCTGGGCCAAGGCGATGCTGCTCGTCGTCATCGGCGCCATGCTCTTCTGCGGCCTCGCCAACCTCACCAGCAACACCCGGCAGATCTTCGCCTTCTCCCGTGACGGCGCCATGCCCGGCTCCCGCCTGTGGCACTCGGTCTCGCCGCGCACCCGTACCCCCGTCAAGGCCGTCTGGCTGGCGGTGGCCTGTTCCCTCGCCCTGGTCGTGCCGGGCTGGTGGTCGCACACGGCGTTCACCGCGATCGTCAGCGTCAACGTGGTCGGACTGTTCCTCGCCTACGCCGTGCCGGTGTTCCTGCGGCTGCGCCTCGGTGACGAGTTCCAGCCGGGGCCGTGGAACCTGGGCCGCTGGAGCAGGCCGGTCGGCTGGCTGGCGGTGATCTGGATCCTGCTGAGCAGCGTCCTGTTCATGCTGCCGCAGGCCTCACCGATCACCGTCGACACCTTCAACTACGCGCCGATCGCGCTGGCCGTCGTCCTGGTCGTGGCCACGGTCTGGTGGTTCGCCACCGCCCGCCGCCGTTTCCAGGGCCCGGTCAGCTACGGCCGCCCCGACGAGGTCGCCGCGATGGACCTCATCTGACGGCGGTGAAGGAGGCCCCGGCGAAGGGCGCCGGGGCCCTTTCAGTGGACAAGACCAATATTGGTGGGCGTGCCATGGGCGGAAGTGCTGGCAGGGGCATGCGGCCTGCTCCATAGTTGGCGCACAGTCTCGTACCGGACCAGCAGCTCCGTGCCCACCTGGGGGTCGTCCACCCATGAGCAGAGCCGAACAGCCGTCCCGCAGAACAGTTCTGGCCGCCGCCTGCGTCGCGGCCGCCGCCGTGGCCCAGGCAGTGGTCCCGGCGGTCCCCGCGGCCGCGGCGCCGGAGACCGACACCGAGGACACCGGCCGGGCCCAGACCCGTCCCGTCGACTACTGCTCGTGGACCACCCACGGCGACTGGGAGACCGGCACCGCCGAGGGCGTCGTTGCGGTCGCCGGGAACCGCCCCGGCGTGGTGATCGGCACCCCGGCCGGCACCACCTCCTACACCGACCCCCACACCGGCACCACCGCCCGCTGGGAGTACGGCACCTGGACCGGCCCGGTGCACCGGCTCACCGTGCCCGCCACCGAGACCATCGCCTCCTGGAACGCGGACACCCCGGCCGGTACCTGGATCCAGGTCGAACTGCACGGCACCTACTCCGACGGCACCGCGACCCCCTGGTACGTGATGGGCCGCTGGGCGGCCGGCGACCAGGACATCAGGCGGACCTCGGTGGACGGCCAGACCGACGGCAAGAGCAGTATCTGGACGGACACCTTCGCCATCGACGACGCCACCACCGGCCTGCGTCTCACCTCGTACCAACTGCGCCTGACCCTCTACCGCAAGCCCGGCACCAAACTCACCCCGACCGTCTGGCGGATCGGCGCCATGGGCTCGGACGTCCCGGACCGCTTCACCGTCCCGGCCTCCACCCCGGGCCTGGCCCGGGAGCTGAAGGTCCCGCGCTACTCGCAGGAGATCCACAAGGGCCAGTACCCCGAGTACGACAACGGCGGCGAGGCCTGGTGCAGCCCGACCTCCTCGCAGATGATCGTCGAGTACTGGGGCGGCCGGCCCACCCCCGCGCAACTGGCCTGGGTCGACCCGTCGTACACCGATCCCCAGGTCTGCCTCGCGGCCCGCTCCACCTACGACTACCAGTACGCGGGCTGCGGCAACTGGCCGTTCAACGCCGCCTACGCGGCCACCTACAAGGATCTCCAGGGCGTGATAACGCGACTCGGCTCGCTCACCGACCTGGAGACGCTGATCGCGGCCGGCATCCCGGCCATAACGTCCCAGTCGTTCCTGGAGAGCGAGCTGACGGGCGCCGGTTACGGCACCTCGGGGCACCTCATGACGGTGATCGGCTTCACCGCGGACGGCGATGTGATCGCCAACGACCCGTTCTCGGCCGACGACGACGCGGTCCGCCGGGTCTATCCACGGCGGGAGTTCGAGAACATCTGGCTGCGCACCAAGCGGTACAACGCCAGTGGCAAGGTCGCCTCCGGCACCGGAGGCGTCTGCTACCTGTACTTTCCCGCCTGCCCGACCGCGAGCCAGCGCAAGGCGCTCGCGGCGGTGGGCGTGCGCTGACCGGGTGCGACGGCGGCCCCCGTACGGACCGGGGGCCGCTCCGCTGTGACCAAGCTCTCCGCCGCAAAAGCCGCAATCGGTGGCATGGTGGACGACATGACCACGCACTCCACCACCGCCGCCCGCGCTCGCACCGGCGGCCCCAAGGACGACGGCCCGAAGGTCCTGGAACACGTCATGGGCTGGACCCTTGTCGTGGTCATCGCCATGCTGGTGACCCAACTCGGGCTGCTGTGAGCTGACCCACTATCCGACCTGGCATACTGCGGATGTCCCGCAGCCCGCTGAGACCAGGGTCTAAATTGAATATTAGTCAACAGCGTGCCGCCGCCCGTCCCCGGGCGCGCGGCACCGAGCGCTCGGTGGCCCGCCGTGCCGAACTCATCGCCATCGGGCGGAAGTTGTTCGCCGACACCTCGTACGACGCGCTCTCCATGGATGACATCGCCAGGCAGGCGCATGTCGCCAAAGGGCTGATCTACTACTACTTCCAGTCCAAGCGCGGCTACTACCTGGCGATCATCCAGGACTCCGTCGCCGACCTGGTCACCTACGCGGCGAGCGGCCTGGATCTGCCTCAGGTGGACCGCGTCCACCGCACCGTCGACAGCTATCTGCGCTACGCCGAGCACCACCAGGCCGCGTACCGCACGATCGTCAGCGGCGGCGTCGGCTTCGACACCGAGGTGCACTCCATCCGGGACGGGGTGCGCGAGGCGATGGTCGCGACCATCGCCGAAGGCGCCTACGGCCGCACCGACATCGCCCCGCTCGCCAGGATGGGCCTGCTCTCCTGGCTGTGCAGCGTGGAGGGTGCCACCCTCGACTGGATCGCCCACTCCGAACTCTCCCGCGACACGATGCGCGACCTGCTGGTCAAGACGCTCGGCGGCACCATGCGCGCGATCGAGGAACTGGACCCCGCGTACCGCGCCCCGGCCCCGGCCCGCCGGGAAGCCTGACACGTGCAAGGGGCGGAGGTCTCGTGGAACCCCCGCCCCAAGCCCCCCGTGACCGGGGTCAGTTGACGGCCTTGACCAACTCGCCGCCCGCGGTGTCGCCGCTCAGCTCCCAGAGGAACGTGCCGCCCAGGCCCTGCTGGTTCTTGTACGTCATCTTGGTCGCGATGGTCGCCGGGGTGTCGTAACTCCACCAGTCGCTGCCGCACTTGGCGTATGCCGTGCCGCCCACCGTGCCGGTCGCCGGGCACTTGGTCTTGAGCACCTTGTAGTCCTCGATGCCCTGCTCGTACGTTCCCGCCGCCGGACCGGTCGCCGTGCCGCCGGGGGCCGCCTGGGTCACTCCGGTCCAGCCGCGGCCGTAGAAGCCGATGCCGATCAGCAGCTTGGACGCCGGGATGCCGAGGCCCTTCAGTTTGGCGATGGTCGCCGATGTGTAGAAGTTCGCCTTCGGGATGCCCGAGTAGGAGTTCAGCGGTGAGTGCGGGGCCGTCGGCCCGGCCGCGTCCCAGGCGCCGAAGTAGTCGTACGTCATCGGGTTGTACCAGTCGACGTACTGCGCCGCGCCCGCATAGTCAGCCGCGTCGATCTTGCCGCCGGTGGTCGCGTCGGCGGTGATCGCGGCCGTGACCAGCGCGCTGCTCCCGAACTTCGAGCGCAGGGCCGCCATCACGTTCTTGAACGCGTCCCGGCCGCTGGTGTCACAGGTGTTGCCGCAGGCGTTCGGGTACTCCCAGTCGATGTCGATGCCGTCGAAGACACCCGCCCACTTGGAGTTCTTCACCAGGTCGTAGCAGGACTGGGCGAAGGCGGCCGGGTTCCTGGCAGCCTCGCCGAAGCCGCTCGACCAGGTCCAGCCGCCGAAGGACCAGAGGATCTTGAGGTTCGGGTGCTTCTTCTTCAGCTTCAGCAGCTGGTTGAAGTTGCCGCGCAGCGGCTGGTCCCAGGTGTCCGCGACCCCGTCCACCGACTCGGCGGCGGTGTGGGCGCGGTCGGTCGCCGCGTACGAGTCGCCCATCGCGCACTTGCCGCCGGTGACATTGCCGAAGGCGTAGTTGATGTGGGTGAGCTTCGCGGCCGAGCCGGAGGTCTCGACGTTCTTGACCAGGTACTTGCGGTCGTAGACACCCCATTCCGTGAAGTAGCCGACGACCTTGGAGCCGGCCTGCACCTGGGGAGCGGACGGGGTGGACGGGGCGGCCGCGGACGCCGTGCCCGCGCCGGCCAGCAGCCCGGCGCCGAGGACGGCACAACAGGCCGCGGAGAGCAGCGCCCGGAACCGGGAGCGGTGAGAGGTGTGCATCGGGTGTCTCCTCCTGGGGGAGAGGGGAACGCGCGCCGATTGGCATGAACGCGGTAAAGCGTTGGTCATGAACCTTAGGAGGACTAGACCAGTCGGGTCAATGGTTCGGACCAATTTCGGGACGCCCGGATGTTGTCCTGGAATTCGAGAAGTAAGCGGTCGTTAACTGGTGACGGAAGGTCCCCGATCGGGCATACTCACTGCGCAGCCCCTGGTCAGCAGCTTCCGTAACCCGGAACGCCCACCTCGGCCGCACTCGAACGACAGGCGGAGCCGCCCCTACCCGACGGGCTGTGGCCGCCGGTGCCCGACAGGGAGGAGACCGACGCCATGTCCGACCGCGACCCGCAGCCGGTGGAGCGTCAACTGCCCACGGACGAGGCGAGGGACCTGATCTCACTCGTCCGGGAGATCGCCCAGCGCGAGATCGCGCCCCAGGCGGCCGAGGAGGAGGACGCCGGACGCTTCCCGCGCGAGGTCTTCACCCTGCTCTCCGCGTCAGGCCTGCTCGGCCTGGTGTACGACTCGGAGTACGGCGGCGGCGACCAGCCGTACGAGGTCTACCTCCAGGTCCTGGAGGAGCTGGCCGCGGCCCGTCTCACCGTCGGCCTCGGAGTCAGCGTGCACACCCTCGCGAGCTACGCGCTCGCCGCCTACGGCACCAAGCAGCAGCAGGTCGAGCACCTGTCCGCGATGCTCGGCGGCGGCCTGCTCGGCGCCTACTGCCTGTCCGAGCCGGCCTCCGGCTCCGACGCGGCCTCCCTGCGCACGAAGGCGGTCAGGGACGGCGACGACTGGGTGATCAACGGCACCAAGGCCTGGATCACGCACGGCGGCATCGCCGACTTCTACACCGTCATGGCCCGCACGGGCGGTGAGGGCTCGCACGGGATCACCGCCTTCCTGGTCCCCGGCGACGCCGAGGGCCTGAGCGGGGCGGTTCCCGAGAAGAAGATGGGCATGAAGGGCTCGCCCACCGCCCAGGTCCACTTCGACGACGTCCGGGTCCCCGACGAACGGCGGCTCGGCGACGAGGGCCAGGGCTTCGCCATCGCCCTGTCCGCACTGGACTCCGGCCGGCTCGGCATCGCGGCCTGCGCCATCGGCCTCGCCCAGGCGGCCCTGGACGAAGCGGTCGTCTATGCCACCGGACGGCGGCAGTTCGGCCACCCCATCTCCGACTTCCAGGGCCTGCGCTTCATGATCGCCGACATGGCCACCCAGATCGAGGCCGGCCGGGCCCTCTATCTCGCGGCGGCCCGGCTGCGCGACGCGGGCCGGCCGTTCGCCAAGCAGGCCGCCATGGCCAAGCTGCACTGCACCGACACCGCGATGAAGGTCACCACGGACGCCGTCCAGATACTCGGCGGTTACGGCTACACCGCGGACTTCCCGGTCGAGCGCTATATGCGCGAGGCCAAGGTCCTGCAGATCGTCGAGGGCACCAACCAGATCCAGCGGATGGTCATCGCCCGTCATGTGGCGGGACCTGAAAGTCGCTGAACTGCCCGCGTGAGACCGTCGGAGCCGCCAGCCTGACCCACTCCGGGTCATGGCGGCCCGGCAGGGTGCGGCCCCGGTCGGCCCAGGTCCGCATCAGATCGCGGTAGATCGGCGGATCCTGCGGCGCGGGAGGCGGGGCCGATGCCGCGGGCGGGGGCACGAAGATACGGCGCTGACGGCCGAGGGCGGTGTAGGTGGTCGTCATGCCCGGCCAACGCGGGGGCGGCCGCCCTGGTCACCGATCCCTCGAATCGCGCGTGAGTTCGTGGACGTCCGGTCCCGGATCTGGCCTCCCTCTGTTTTCTGACGTACCGTCAGCCGGACCGTCTCCAGCCTCCGGGGAGGCCTGCCATGGCCGACGACCGTCCCGTACCGCTCGACGAGTACCCGGTGCACCAGGTCCCGCTCTCCATGAAGCACGTCGCCACCGGCGACCGGAACGCCTATGACCGCTGCATCTTCCACGTCTTCGACCACAGCGGCCGCGCCCTGCTCATCCTCGGCCTCGGCGTCTACCCGAACGTCGGAGTGATCGACGCCTACGCCACCCTGCGCACCGGGGACATCCTGCACGCGGTACGCGCCTCGGACGCCCTCGGCGACGACCGGATGCGGCTGGCGGTCGGCCCGCTGCGCATCGAGGTCGAGGAGCCGCTCCGGCGATTCCGCCTGACCTGCGACGACGACGCGCTCTCCTGCGACCTCAACTGGACCGGCGACTTTCCGGCCCTGTGGGAGCCGCACCACCTGCAACGCCGGGGCGACCGGCTGACCTTGGAGGGCCGCAGGTTCGTGCAGGCCGGGGGAGTGTCCGGGGCGATCCGGGCCGGCGGCGAGGAGTTCCGCGTCGACCCGGCCGGCTGGACCGGCACCCGGGACCGCAGCTGGGGCGTCCGCCCGATACCGGGGGAGGAAGGCGGGCGGCTCGCCGAGGAGAACCCGACCGAGGGCTTCCACTGGATCTGGTGCCCGGTCCGCTTCGAGGACCGCTTCCTGATGGTCGTCACCCAGGAGGACGCCGACGGCTACCGCACCCTGAACGACGCCACCCTGGTCCGTCCCGGCCGGCGCGACCGCCAACTCGGCTGGCCCCGGGCCGAGATCGGCTACCGCTCCGGCACCCGCCACCCGGAGCACGCCGTCGTCCACCTCGGCGACGCGCGGGGGCCCCAGGAACTGGAGGTGGAGATCCTCGCCTCCTCGCCGCTCGCGATCGGCGCCGGCTACCCACCGGCGGACGACTGGCAGCACGGCACCTGGCAGGGCCACGCCTGGGTGGACCGCCGTACCTACGACATGACAGCGCCCCACCCCCGCGCGGCCTACGGCGTCACCGACCACTCCGCCCGCTTCCGGCTGGACGGCCGGGTCGGCCACGGCATCTTCGAGCACGGCTCGTTCGGCAGACACGATCCGAGCGGCTTCACCGGCTTCGACTCGGTGGCGCCCTGACGGAGGAGACACCGGGATGACGACGACACCGCGCCCACGCACCACGACTCGCGACCCGGAGGACCTCACCCGCCGGCTGACCGCCTGGCTGGACGCCCGGCTCCCCGGCGCCAAGGCCGTCGGCGTCACGGTCCCCGCCGCCAACGGCATGTCCAGCGAGACCCTGCTGTTCGAGGTCGAGCACCCCCATCCGCCGCAGCGCGCCTGCGCGTTGAGACTGGCGGCGGACCCGTCGGCGTACACCGTCTTCCCGTCCTACGACCTCACCCGCCAGTACCGCACCATGCGGCTGGTCGCCGAACAGACGGATGTGCCGGTGCCCCGCGTCCTCTGGCTGGAGGAGGACCCCGGACCGCTCGGAGCCCCCTTCTTCGTCATGGAACGGGCCGAGGGCCACGTCCCACCCGACGTCATGCCCTATACGTACGAGGGGAATTGGCTGCACGCGGCGAGCGATGCCGAACGTGAACGACTCGAAGCGGCGTCCGTCGGCCTGTTGGCCCGGCTGCACGACCAGGTCCCGCTCACCCAGACGGAGTTCCTCGCCCTCCCCGGGGAGGGCGACACCCTGCGCCGGCATGTCGAGTCCCAACGCGCCTACTACGACTGGGTGGTGGACGGACTCGCCCGCTCACCCCTGATCGAGGCCGCGTTCGACCGGCTTGCGGAGCTGTGGCCGAGCGAGCCCGGCACACCGGTCCTCAACTGGGGCGACGCGCGCATCGGGAACGTCGTCTACGACGGCTTCGACCCCGTCGCCGTCCTGGACTGGGAGATGGCGGCACCGGCTCCGCGCGAGGTGGACCTCGGCTGGACCATCTATCTGCACCGCTTCTTCCAGGACCTGACGGCCGCCTCCGGACAGCCGGGACTGCCCGGGTTCCTGCGCCGCGACCGCGTCGAGGCCCGCTACGCCCGGCTGACCGGCCACACCCCGCGGGACATGGACTTCTACACCCTGTACGCCGCCCTGCGGCACGCGATCGTCATGCTGCGCATCGCCTATCGGCAGGTGTACTTCGGTGAGGTCGCCGTCCCGGCGGATCCGGACACACTGATCCTGCACCACGGCAGTCTGCGCGCCATGGTGCAGGGCAGCTACTGGGCTGCGGTGCGGTGACTCAGGCGGCCTGACGGCCGACGTCACTGCCGCCGAGGCGCATCGCCGGTACGCGCATCGGGCGCGAGCCCGGGCCGCCGACGTGCGAGAAGGGCTGCGTCCGCCAGTTCAGACCCTGCGGGAGGGTGAGCAGGAGAGCGGTGTCCTGCTCCTGCGGCTCGACCGACTCGTCCGCGGACGGGGCCTCGGCCGCCGCACGGCCCGTACCGGCACAGACCGTCAGACCGAACGGGTTCCACGGCGAGGCGCACAGCGCGTGCTCCGGCAGGAACTCCTCGTCCGCCAGCAGGGCGATGGGCTGCGCACAGTCCGGGCAGACCACCCGGTACATCTCGAACGTGTCGTACGCGTCCAGCTCCTCGGCCTCGTAGAGGTCGGGTTCGACGCCCTCCGGCTCGGGCTCGACAACCAACTGAGGGCGCTTGGGCGTGGGACGACCAGGGCGCTTAAGACTCTGCATGGGTAACTCCCCCTCGGGCTGGGCCGTGACGGCACTGCGGCCTCGACCACAGCAAGCACTTCCCGTCCGGTCTCGGCGGTAATCACGAGACCATCACGGACCCTGCCCGGGGGCTGTGTCCTTCGTCACATGCCGCCCGCAGGTGCCCGGTGCGGTGGTTTTGTCCCTCAGCAGGCTCACAACCTGCTCCTCGTGACATCACGAACCGGCCATGACCTGCGCCGCCGAGGTATCCCAGGAGATCAGCCGCACGGTAGCTTTTGCGCCATGGAGGAGCTGGACCGTCAAATCGTGCAGCTGCTCGTCAAGGACGGGCGGATGAGCTACACCGACCTGGGCAAGGCCACGGGTCTTTCCACGTCGGCCGTGCACCAGCGGGTGCGCCGGCTGGAACAGCGCGGCGTCATCCGCGGCTATGCCGCGGTCGTCGACCCGGAGGCCGTCGGGCTGCCCATGACGGCGTTCATCTCGGTCAAACCGTTCGACCCCAGCGCCCCCGACGACATCGCGGACCGGCTGGCCGGCGTCCCCGAGATCGAGGCGTGCCACAGCGTGGCGGGCGACGAGAACTACATCCTCAAGGTGCGGGTGGCGACCCCGCACGAGCTGGAGGAGCTGCTGGCCCGGCTGCGCGGCCTGGCGGGGGTGTCGACGCGGACGACGGTGGTGCTGTCCACGCCTTACGAGGCGCGGCCGCCGCGGATTTGAGCGCCGTTGAGCTGTCGGCCGTTCGTCGGCTGCGGGTGGTTGGGGGGCTGGTCGCGCAGTTCCCCGCGCCCCTTTCGGGGCACGTTCAGGGCGCCCCTCGTTCAGAGTGATCGGTGTGAGGCGCGAGACTGGTTCCCATGAGCGAGCGCAGCCCCGAATCCCAGACCGTCCTCCTCCGCCGCGGAGAGGTCCACAGTCCCGCCGATCCGTTCGCGACCGCGATGGTCGTGGAGCACGGGCAGGTCGCCTGGGTCGGGTCCGAGGGGGCTGCCGACGCCTTCGCGGACGGGGTCGACGAGGTCGTGGACCTGGACGGCGCCCTGGTGACCCCCGCCTTCACCGACGCCCATGTCCACACCACCTCGACGGGTCTCGCCCTGACCGGCCTGGACCTGTCCGGGGCCGGTTCCCTGGACGCGGCCCTCGCGCGGGTACGGGCCTTCGCCGCCGCCCGGCCGGACGACCGGGTCCTGCTCGGGCACGGCTGGGACGCCTCCCGCTGGTCGGACGGCCGCCCGCCGAGCCGCGCCGAGCTGGACGCGGCCACCGGTGGACGCCCGCTCTATCTCTCCCGTATCGACGTCCACTCGGCGGTCGTCAGCACGGCGTTGCTGGACCTGGTCCCCGGTGCGGTCTCCCGGGAGGACGCCCCGCTCACCAGCGACGCCCACCACGCCGTCCGCGCCGCCGCGTTCGCGGCCGTGACGCCCGCACAGCGCGCCGAAGCCCAGCGCACCGCCCTCGCACACGCGGCCTCCCTCGGCATCGGCACCGTCCATGAGTGCGGCGGGCCGAAGATCTCCTCCGAGGACGACTTCACCGGCCTGCTGCGGCTCGCCACAACGACGCGCGGACCCAGGGTCGTCGGTTACTGGGCCGAGGAGGACGCCGACAAGGCGCGGGAGCTGGGCGCGCTCGGCGCCGCCGGTGACCTCTTCGTGGACGGCGCGCTCGGGTCCCACACGGCCTGCCTGCACGAGCCCTACGCCGACGCCGGCCACACCACGGGCTCCGCCTACCTGGACGCGGCCGCCGTCGCCGCCCATGTCACGTCCTGCACCGAGGCCGGCCTCCAGGCGGGCTTCCACGCCATCGGCGACGCCGCTGTGAGCGTCGTCGTCGAGGGCGTGCGCGCCGCCGCCGAGAAGATCGGCCCGGCCCGCGTCCGCGCCGCCCGGCACCGCGTCGAGCACGCCGAGATGCTCACGCCCGAGCACATCGCCGCCTTCGCCGAGTTCGGTCTGATCGCCTCCGTACAGCCCGCCTTCGACGCGCTGTGGGGCGGTAAGGAAGGCATGTACGCCCAGCGGCTCGGCGCCGAGCGGGCCCGCACCCTCAACCCCTACGCGGCCCTCCTCAAGGCCGGGGTCCCGCTCGCCTTCGGTTCGGACAGCCCGGTCACCCCGCTCGACCCCTGGGGGACCGTACGCGCCGCCGCCTTCCATCACACGCCCGAACACCGGGTCTCCGTACGCGCCGCCTTCACCGCGCACACGCGGGGCGGCTGGCGGGCCATCGGCCGCGACGACGCGGGCGTCCTGGTGCCGGGCGCGCCCGCCGACTACGCGGTCTGGCGGACCGGGGAACTGGTGGTCCAGGCCCCGGACGACCGGGTCGCCCGCTGGTCCACCGACCCGCGCTCCGGCACTCCCGGCCTGCCCGATCTGACCCCCGGCCGTGAGCTGCCGGTCTGTCTGCGGACCGTGGTGGGCGGCCGGACCGTGTTCGTACGACCGGGCGAGTGACCCGGCCGCATTCGTACGGCCGGGCGAGTGATCTCCCGGGGTGGCGCGGCCGTGATCGACGGCCGCCGCCCCGTCGCGCGACCTGCGCATCCTCCGCGCTGACCAGCGGTTTGAGGCTGTTCGCGCAGGTCAAACGGCTGTTGACAGCCAGCGGCAGCGGGCCGGTAGGTTCGGCCGAGTCCACCACCGGACGCCCGACCGGGGAGCAGTTCGCGCACTCGTCGCAGCGCCGCTGGGTCAGGGACGGTGTGCCGCACCGGGGCACCGTCACTGGGAGCCAGGCTCAGCGCCCGCGCCGACGAGGGAACGTTCCGGCCGGTCGGGAGGTGTGACCCGGGTGGGGCCCGGACGCTCAGTAGACAACGGCTTTCGGTCGACCCGCAGCCAGCGGGTCCCTGGTCGGCCCGAAGGGCGCCGGGCCCCCATCCGTAGTCGAACGGGCTGGCGAAATCACGGATGAACGCCACCCGAAACGGGCATCCTTACCCCGTTCTTTCGGAATTGACACCACCACACGAACGAGCTGTCACGTCAGTGCAGGCTGTGGCCACTATGGTGGTCCCCTGCGTACGACATGAAGGGGCAGCAGTGAACGACGGCGACGGGACCCTCGCGGCACAGGCCCAGGAGAGGCGGTTCGGCCCGCTCGGCATGGCCTTGGTGATCATTCCCACCTACAACGAGGCGGAGAACATCAAGTCCATCGTCGGCCGGGTACGCCAGGCCGTCCCCGAGGCGCACGTTCTGGTGGCGGACGACAACAGCCCTGACGGCACCGGCAAGCTCGCCGACGAACTGGCCGCCGAGGACGACCACGTCCAGGTGCTGCACCGCAAGGGCAAGGAGGGCCTGGGCGCCGCCTACCTCGCAGGCTTCCGCTGGGGCATGGACAACGGCTACGGCGTGCTCATCGAGATGGACGCCGACGGCTCCCACCAGCCGGAGGAGCTGCCCCGCCTGCTGACCGCGCTGAAGAGCGCCGACCTGGTGCTCGGCTCCCGGTGGGTGCCCGGCGGCCGGGTGGTGAACTGGCCCAAGTCCCGCGAGTTCATCTCCCGGGGCGGTTCTCTCTACTCCCGCCTCGCACTCGACCTCCCGCTGCGGGACATCACCGGCGGCTACCGCGCCTTCCGCCGCGAGACCCTGGAGGGCCTGGGGCTCGACGAGGTCGCGTCGCAGGGCTACTGCTTCCAGGTCGACCTGGCCCGCCGGGCGATCAAAGCCGGCTTCCATGTCGTCGAGGTGCCCATCACCTTCGTCGAGCGTGAGTTGGGCGACTCCAAGATGAGCCGCGACATCATGGTGGAGGCCCTGTGGCGGGTCACGTCATGGGGTGTCACCGAGCGGATGGGCAAGATCACCGGCAAGGGCAAGCCGTCCTAGCCGGTACAGCGGGCACCGCCGTCACAGCGAACGCCCGGAAACCCCACAGTTCTCGTTGATCATCCTCTTATCCCGCGCTGAGCCGGGCCCAGGCACACTGGGAGCATGACGACTGGCGCGCAGACCCCTCCGCAGACCACCCGGCCCCGGCGTTCCCGGCTCGGCAGATACCTGCCGCTGGGCATCGCCGCCTGGCTGGTGCTGGAGATCTGGCTGCTGACGGTGGTCGCTGGCGCGGCGGGCGGCATGACCGTGTTCCTGCTGCTGGTGGCGGGCTTCGTCGCCGGAGCCGTGGTCATCAAGCGGGCCGGGCGCCGTGCCTTCCGGAGCCTCAACGAGGCGATCCAGCGCGGCGGCTCACCGGAGCGCGGTGGTGGCAACGGCCTGATGATGCTGGGCGGCCTGCTCCTCATGATCCCCGGCCTGGTCTCCGACGCCCTCGGCCTGCTGCTCCTGCTGCCGCCGGTCCAGAAGGCGGTCTCCCGCCTCACGGAGCGCACCCTCGACCGCAAACTCGGCGCGTCTGCCCCCGGCACCCTCGGCGACGCCTTCCAGCAGGCCCGCATCCACCGCCCGGACGGCAAGGTGGTCCAGGGCGAGGTGATCATCCGGAACGACGGTCCGGAGCCGGGCGACGGGCCGACGGGGGAGCGGCCGCCGCTGACGCGCTGACGGCACTCCAAGAGGGCCGGTCACTCCGAGAGGGCCGCTCACTCCGAGAGGGCCGCTCACCCCACCAAGAACCGAGGGCGCCGTACGTTCACTGAACGTACGGCGCCCTCGATGGGTTGTGTCGGCTTCCCGTTACACGGAACTATGCGGACTTACGGCTGTCCCGGGGATGAATCGCGATGTTCATCGCGCCGGAGCGCAGAACCGCCAGACGCTCCTCGAGGACCTCTTCGAGTTCCTCACGGGTGCGTCGCTCCATCAGCATGTCCCAGTGGGTACGCGCGGGCTTGGCCTTCTTCTCTTCAGGGCCGTCACCGTCCACGAGGAGTGCCTGGGCCCCGCAGACCTTGCACTCCCACTCCGGCGGGATCTCCGCCTCGACCGAGAAGGGCATCTCGAACCGATGCCCCTTCTCGCATGCGTACTCCACGGCCTGGCGCGGGGCCAGGTCGATACCGCGGTCCGTCTCGTAGCTGGTCACTACGAGGCGCGTACCGCGAAGAGCTCGCTCACTCATGAATCGTGCCTCCCGGGCTTGTCGCCCACAGGACAGGTGTCGCTGTCGTCGTCATCCGGTCAACGTCCGGTCGGCGGTAAAGATTCCCGTTCCGGGTCATGCGTCGCCGTCGTAGCCGCCCCTTGTTGTACCCACCAGCGCCCGGTTTGTCACATCTGCTAACAGATGTCACCCACCGTTTCGGCATCTTTGACGCGCAGTAACGGTACGCCTGGCAGGCCAAACGCGTACACTACCGCCCTTCCGCGTTGAACGCTAAATCTTCCCGCTGGATCTTCTGCTAGACCTTCTGCGGAACCGGGTTGCCGGCCTCACCGATCGCCCGCCGCACCGGAACCCGCGCAAGCAGCGCGAAACCGATGACGAAGAAGGCCACCAGCGAGATGATCGCCGAGCGGTAGCTTCCGGTCAGCTGGAAGGTGATCCCGAACAACAGAGGTCCCAGCCAGCTCATCCCCCGATCGCTCATCTCGTACGCCGCGAAGCACTCGGCTTCTTTGCCGGGCGGTACGAGATGCGAGAACAGGGAGCGGGACAGCGCCTGGCTGCCGCCGAGGACGAGACCGATGCCGGCCGCCAGGACGAAGAACCACACCGGAGCCCCGGCGGGCAGGAAGTACCCGGCCGCCAGCGTCACCGTCCACGCCACCAGCGACCCGAGGATCGTGCGCTTGGCCCCGTACGTCCGAGCCAGCCGCCCCATCGTCAGGGCGCCGACCACCGCCAGCACCTGGACCAGCAGGACGGCCCCGATGAGCGTCGACTGACCGAGGCCCAGCTCCTCGGAGCCGTAGACGGACGCCTGGGAGATCACGGTCTGGATGCCGTCGTTGTAGACGAGGTACGCCAGCAGGAAGGACAGCGTCAGCGGATGGCGGCGCATGTCCCGGACGGTCGCCGCGAGTTGGCGCAGTCCGGGCGCCGTCGCCTCGGCCGTCCTGCCGCCCCGGTCACGCAACCGTCGTAGCGGTACGAGGGTGAAGGCGCCCCACCACAGACCCGCCGCGGCCAGGCAGATGCGGACCGCCTCCGTCTCGGAGAGGCCGAAGGAGTCGTGGGCGGAGTACAGGACCAGGTCGGCTATCAGCACCAGCGAACCGGCCGCGTAGCCGAAGGCCCAGCCCCGGGAGGAGATCGTGTCGCGTTCCTCGGGCGGGGCGATCTGGGGGAGGTAGGAGTTGTAGAGCATCAGGGCGACGGACTGGGCGGCGTTCGCCACGATCAGCAGCAGCCCGCCGAGCAGGTAGCGGTCGCCGTCGAGGAAGAACATGCCCGTGGTCGCCAGGGCCCCGGTGTACGCGGCCACGCCGAGCAGCTGCTTCTTGCGGCCCGTGCGGTCGGCCACGCTGCCCACCAGGGGCATCAGCACGACCGCCAGGATCACCGACAGGGAGACCGAGTAGGCGAAGAACGAGCCCGACCGGACCGGGATGCCGAGCGGGTGCACATAGCCGTCCCCGTCGGCCGCGTGGTCGGCGACCGACGTGAGGTACGGGCCGAGGAACACGGTGAGCACGCTCGTCGAGTAGACCGAGCACGCCCAGTCGTAGAAGTACCAGCCGCGCTGTTCGCGCCGCAGCTCGGTGACCTCGTCCGAGGCCCCCGCCCGCACGGTTTCGGTGCCCACCCGTGCCCTCGCCTTTCCCGCAGCAGTGCCGTCGCGCGTCTCAGACCCAGACGCCGCGGTCCTGCATGACCTCACGCAACGTGTCGATGTGATCGGTCATGATGCCATCGACTCCCAGGTCCAGGAGCCGGTGCATCCGTTCGGGTGCGTTGATGGTCCACACGTGGACGTGCAGCCCGCGCGCGTGGGCCGCGCGGACGAAGCGCCGGTCGACGACCGGGACACCCGACTGCGACTCGGGCACCTGTGCGGCGACCGCCGACCGGCGCACCGAGGCGGGCAGCCCCCAGGAGCGCAGCCGCAGTCCGACCACACCGCGGGTGCCGAACGAGGTGGCCAGCCGCGGCCCGGCGATGCGCTGCGCGCGCAGCACCCGCGCCTCCGAGAACGAGCCGACGCACACCCGGTCGTAGGAGTCCGTCCGGTCGATCAGGTCCAGCAGCGGCCGCAGTGCCGGCTCCGCCTTGGCGTCCACGTTCCAGCGGACGTCCGGGAACTCCTCGAGGAGTTCCTCGAAGAGGGGGAGCGGCTCGCGGCCCGCCACGCGCGCGTGCCGTACGTCCTCCCACGGCAGGTCGCCGATCCGGCCCGTCCCGTCGGTGACCCGGTCCAGGGTGTCGTCGTGGAAGGCGACGAGCCGGCCGTCCGCCGTGGCGTGCACATCGGTCTCGATGTACCGGTAGCCGAGCGCCACGGCACGCCGGAACTGCGCCACGGTGTTCTCCAGGCCGTCCGCGGCCCCGCCACGGTGGGCGAAGGCGATGGGGCCGGGGTGGTCCAGGTACGGGTGGCGTATCAGCGTGCTCACGGTCGAAGTATGGCCTGCTCAGATGACCCCTTGGCAACGACCGTGCTGCCTTGGGATGCCACCGGAACGGCGAACACCTTCAGGAACAACTGGGCGAGGGGCCCGATGGAGACGGCGTAGAGCAGGGTCCCGACGCCGATGGTCCCGCCGAGCGCGAATCCCGTGACGACCACCGCGACCTCGATCGCCGTCCGGATCAACCGGATCGAACGTCCGGTTCGCCGGTGCAGACCCGTCATCAGACCGTCCCGGGGACCCGGCCCGAAGCTCGCCGCGATGTACAGCCCGGTCGCCGCTCCGTTGAGTACGATTCCCGCCGCCATCAGCGGAATCCGCACGGCGAACGCGTGCGCGCCGGGAACGACGGCGAGCGTGGCGTTCATGGCGAGGCCGATGACGAACACGTTGGAGACCGTGCCGAGGCCCGGGCGCTGGCGCAGCGGGATCCACAGGAGCAGCACGGCCGCGCCCACGATGATCGACACCGTGCCGATGCTCAGCCCGATGTGCTCGGCCAGACCCTGGTGGAGCACACCCCAGGGCTCCAGGCCGAGGCCCGCCTCGACGAGAAGCCCGGAACTCACGCCGTACAACGTGAGCCCCGCGTAGAGCTGGATCAGCCGTCGCCCGACCCGGCCTGGCGTGGACAAGAGGTACCCCCTGCTGGTGATGGTGGACTGGTTCATGTCACTCTGTGGCTTGGGGGGAAAGCCATCCATGGCCAATTCGGGGAAGGTGGACTGATTCTCATGGCGCAGTGGACCTCGGCGGTGGGTGCCGCACAGCTCGGTCGGTTGCTCAACTCGCAGCAGGACCGCCCGGCCGGCCCCGGCACCCGGCGCCCGCCCGCCTACCGTGCGCTCGCCGACGGGATCCGGCTGCTGGTCCTCGAAGGACGCGTCCCGGTCGCCGCCCGACTGCCCGCCGAACGCGAACTGGCCCTCGCCCTGTCCGTCAGCCGTACGACCGTGGCGGCGGCGTACGAGGCGCTGCGCGCGGAGGGATTCCTGGAGTCCCGGCGGGGCGCCGGCAGCTGGACCGCCGTCCCGGCGGGCAACCCGCTGCCCGCCCGCGGCCTCGAACCACTGCCGCCGGAGGCCCTAGGTTCGCTGATCGACCTGGGCTGCGCCGCCCTGCCCGCGCCCGAACCGTGGCTGACCCGCGCCGTCCAGGGCGCCCTGGAGGAACTCCCGCCGTACGCCCACACACACGGCGACTACCCGGCCGGGCTCCCGGTGCTGCGCGCGATGATCGCGGAGCGCTACACCGCGCGCGGGATCCCCACGATGCCCGAGCAGATCATGGTCACCACCGGTGCGATGGGTGCGATCGACGCGATCTGTCATCTCTTCGGCGGGCGGGGCGAGCGCATCGCCGTCGAGTCACCCTCGTACGCCAACATCCTCCAGCTGATGCGGGAGGCCGGCGCCCGGCTGGTCCCCGTGGCGATGGCGGAGGGCCTCACGGGCTGGGACATGGACCGCTGGCGCCAGGTCCTGCGGGAGGCGGCGCCCCGGATCGCGTACGTCGTCGCCGACTTCCACAACCCCACCGGGGCGCTCGCCGACGAGGACCAGCGCCGCCGGCTGGTCGACGCGGCCCGCTCGGCGGGCACGGTGCTGGTCGCCGACGAGACGATGAGCGAGCTGTGGCTGGACGAGGGGGTGGAGATGCCCCGGCCGGTCTGCGGCTTCGACCCGGCGGGCTCGACCGTCGTCACGGTCGGCTCCGCGAGCAAGGCCTTCTGGGCGGGCATGCGCATCGGCTGGGTGCGGGCGGCCCCCGACGTCATCCGCAGCCTGGTCGCCGCGCGGGCCTACGCCGACCTGGGGACGCCGGTGCTGGAGCAGCTGGCGGTGAACTGGCTGTTCGGCACGGGGGGTTGGGAGCATGCGGTCGAGCTGCGCCGCGTCCAAGCCCGCCAGAACCGGGACGACCTGCTGACCGCGGTACGGCGGGAGCTGCCGAGCTGGGAGTTCGAGGTCCCGCGGGGAGGGCTCACGCTGTGGGTCCGGGCGGGCGGTCTGTCCGGCTCCCGGCTGGCGGAGGCGGGGGAGCGGGTGGGGGTGCGGGTCCCGTCCGGGCCGCGGTTCGGGGTGGACGGCGCGTTCGAGGGCTACGTGCGGCTTCCGTTCACCGTGGGGGGACCGCTGGCGGAGGAGGCGGCGGCTCGACTGGCCGCGGCGGCGCGGTTGGTGGAGGCGGGGGCGTCCGGCGGGGGCGAGGCGCCGAGGACGTTCGTGGCGTAGGGGTAGGCGGTGGTTCGGTTGTGGCTGCGGCTGTGGTGGGGGCTGGTCGCGCCCAACGTGGCGGAGCCGCACGTCGATACTGCCCCGTGCCCCATACGGGCACGTGCAGCTGCGGGCAGTCGTGCCTCCCCCCGGTGCCTCCAGGGCCTGGGAGGGGCCCCAGGACGGCGCGGGTGGGCGCGGCGGCACCCTGCGAGGCCGGTAAGCGACCCACCCCCCACCTCAGCCCTCGGCGACCGCCGCTTCCATGGGCACCGGCTGCTCCGCCGGCTCACTCCGCGGCGGCAGCAGCTCCAGTACCGCCTGCCGGTCCGCGTCGCTCGTCGCGTCGTCGTACGGGTCCGGCGTGGCCGGCACCTGGAGCCGCAGCACCGGGCCGTGGCCCAGCCGGGCATAGCCCCGGCCCGGCGGCATGTGGGCCAACGGTGTCGTGTGCGGCGGCGCCCCCAGTGCCGCCTCCAGTTCGTCCGGCAGCGCCGGCCCGAGCACGACACGCGCGCGCGTGTGCTGTCGTAGCGCCTCGCTCACCGCGTCAGTGCTGTCGAGGTGCTCGGCGACCACCACGGTGACGTTCGCCGCGCGGCCGTGCCGGAGGGGGGTCTGGAGGAGGGCTCCCGGGTCCTTGTGGCCGTTCGCCGAGGCCAGGTGGACGAAGGCGCCGGGACGGTCCAGCAGGATCCACAGCGGGCGTCGGCAGTCGTCCGGCGGCGGCTGGCCGGCCTGCCGCGCGCCGTTGAGGGCGATGAGCCGCCGTTCCGTCTCGTGCGCGGCCCATTCGAGGCCGGCCAGCGCTCCGGCGAGACCGCACTCCACAGCGAGGACCCCGTCCCGGCCGGAGAGGCACGCGTACTCGCCGGTGCCGCCCCCCTCGAGGATGAGCACGTCGCCGTACTGGAGGGCCTGCAGCGCAACCGAGCGCAGCAGGGTCGAGGTGCCGCTGCCGGGGCGGCCCATGACCAGCAGATGGGGTTCGGTGGAGCGGGCGCCGGTGCGCCAGACGACCGGCGGGACGTCCCGCTGCTCCTCGCCGTGGGCGAGCGGGAGCGTGCGCTGGATCTCGGTGGGGTCGGTGAAGCCCAGCACCGTCTCGCCCGGCGCGGTGACGAAGCGCTGGGCGGCGATGTCGGTGGGCAGCGGGGCGAGGACCGTCACCGTGAGCCGGTTGCCCTCCTCGTCCCAGGCGAAGTGGTACTCGCGGCCGCGCCCGGACTTCGCGGTGAGCAGGTACTCGATCCGGGCGCGGGCCTCGGGCTCGCCGTCCGGGAAGTACGCGGGGTAGCGGATCATGAGCTGGCTGACACGGCCGGCGTCGTCGAACTCGTGGGTGAGGAAGGCCTTCTCCCACTCCCCGCCGTGCGCGTACAGCGGCGCCGGGTCCTCGGCGGCCGAGAAGTACGGCACGAGGGCCTCGTACAGGGACTGGAGCCGCTGGGTCTGCGACTCGTCGGGGCCCTCCGGCGGGGGCGGGGTGCGGTCGCGGCCGTGCCAGGCGCTCGCCGCCATCAGGGTGATGACGGCGAGCAGGGGTCCGTACGGCACCAGAGCCACGACCAGGACGACCGAGGCCACCAGGAACAGCAGCGGCCCACGCTTGTCCTTCGGTGTCTCCGCCCACCTGTGCCGCCCGGCCGAGGCCAGCCGACTCAGCCCGCGGGTCACGGTGATGAGCGGGTGGAGGACGTCGGTGGCGTTGTCGGCAGCCGTCCGGGCCAGCTCCCGGCTTCGGGCGAGCTGCGCGGTGCCGTTGCTCAGAATGCGGGGGAGAGGGCGCCGGGCCACTGCTGTCTCCTGATGGTGCGTAGGGACGGAAGGGGCGTCAGAACTTGATGCCGCCGAGCAGGCTCGCCAGGCTCTCGCCGCCTGCCTTGATGCTCGGTGCGATGGCCGTGCTGGCGAGGTAGAAGCCGAAGAGTGCCGAGCACGTGGCGTGCGACGGCTTCAGTCCGTCCTTGCGGAAGAAGAGGAAGACGATGATGCCGAGCACGATGACGCCTGAGATGGAGAGGATCATTTGAGATCTCCTGGTGTCGAAGGGGGACAGTCACCATGAGTTCTTCCAGCATCACAGCAGGTATCTATACGATTAAAGGTGCAAATGAGTGAATTTCGGCTGATTTCACTCGATCGGCGGATCATTCCTGACCGCTGCCGCCCAGCTCGGGCGGTGTCCGGTGGGGTCTCGGCGACCGCTCGGAGGAGCTGTGGAGATCTTTACCTCGGACAGTTCCGGTCATGTGCCCCCTGAAGCCAGTACGCTGGCGATTCACTCGTACGGCCGCGTGGCCCACCCGTTGCCGTACGCTCCCTCCGTCCACGGAAGTCCCCGCAGCACACAGGAGAGGCGGTCCGTTCGATGAGCGAAGCCCCCGACCCCGAGGTCGTGGAGCTGGCGACCAAGATCTTCGATCTGGCCCGGCAGGGGCGGACCGAGGCGCTCGTGGCGTACCTCGACGCGGGCGTTCCGGCCAACCTCACCAACGACCGCGGTGACTCCCTCGTGATGCTCGCCGCCTACCACGGGCACGCCGACGCGGTGCGCGAGCTGCTCGGCCGGGGTGCCGAGGCGGACCGGATCAACGACAGAGGCCAGACCCCGCTCGCCGGAGCGGTCTTCAAGGGCGAGACAGAGGTCATCAAGGCGCTCGTGGAGGCCGGCGCGGACCCCGCGTCGGGCACTCCGTCGGCCGTCGACACCGCGCGGATGTTCGGCAAGACAGAACTTCTCGAATTGTTCGGCATCCACTGAACCATCCCTTCCGACCAGCGAAAACACACAAAACGGGGGAGGCGGTACAGGGCCGCCGAAATTTCGGTCGCGGCAGGTCGAAGTGCCGAGTCATCATGACGTCGTGATTCACGGACGCGATGGCTGGGCAGGTGTTGCCGCACCGCGCGGGCCGTGATGCGGCCCGCATGGGCCACTGACGAGAGGCAGAGAGAAATGGTCTACAGCAAGCAAGAGACGGCGGGCGCTCCGACGTTGTGTCACGCGGCCAGGTAGTGCGTGTTCTCCGGTTGCGTCGACGCTTGATGTGAGGCTGTTTCCCATGTTCGATCCGGTCATAGCGCCCAGCGGTACGCTGCTCGGCCTGCTCCAGCGGGGCCGTGGCGACGGCACGCTGCACGCGCTCACCGCCCCGCGCGCCGAAGCGCTCGCGGCGCTGAACCACTGCGTGCTCCGCGACCCCCGCCACGACTGGCAGGTGGAGAACCGCTCCCTCTACTACGCCCGCCTCTATCTCGACCTGAACGGCGAGCTGGACGCCATCGAGGCGCATCTCTTCGACCCCGACGACGTCCTCGACTCCGAGGAGTCCCGCACCGGCCTCGCGCTGGCCGTGCTCGGCCACCTCGCCTCCTACGGCAGGCGGGACGCGCTCGAACTGCTGCGCAGGTACGCCGCCACCGGCACCAACTGGGCCTGGGCCCTGGACGAGCTGGCGCTGCGCGACGACGACGCGGCCCTGTGCGCGCTCGCCGCCCCGGTGCTGGCACGCTTCACCACGGACGCCGAGGGCGAGGCCGAGCTGGCCGCCGCCGTACGGGACGCCTTCGAGCCACGGCCCTGGCGGCTGTGGGCCGAGGATCCCCGCGAATCGATCGCCACGCGCGTGCGTGCCGCACAGGAAACCGGCTGTTTCGACCGCTGGCAGCGCCAGATGCGACCTACCG
This sequence comes from Streptomyces sp. NPDC048417, assembly GCF_040651615.1. Lineage (NCBI taxonomy): Bacteria > Bacillati > Actinomycetota > Actinomycetes > Kitasatosporales > Streptomycetaceae > Streptomyces > Streptomyces sp. NPDC048417. The sequence goes on from NZ_JBEZKI010000009.1 coordinate 281,655, forward strand.
GGCCCCGTCCGGGGTGGAGCGTGCGCGCGGTCTTCGAGTGGGCCCAGCAGGGCGTCGAGCGGGGCGCGGCCCTCCATGTGCCGGCCGCCCGCTGCCTGGTCGCCGTGGCCGGGCCCGAGGACCGGCCGGAGATCCTCCAGGCAGCCAAGGACGGCACCGACGGGGCCCGCTGCACCGCGTTGCGCTACCTCGCCGACAGCAACGACTCCGACGCGCTGACCCTGATCGAGGCCGCGGTGATCGACGGCACCTCCGTCGTCGTGGAGGCCGCCATCGACGCCTTCGAACGCATGCGCAGTATCGCCGCCGTCGACCGCGCCCGCGGCTGGGCCCGCCGGCCCGACGCCCTCGGCGCCGCCGCCGGCCGGATGCTCGCCTGCCGGGGCGGCGCCCAGGACAGCGAACTGGTCCTCGCCGCCCTGCGGGAAGCCGTACGCGGCGAAGGCCCCGACGCACCGACCCTGTGGACCCTCGTCGACGGCACCGGACGCCTCGGCATCGCCTGTGCCGCGCCCGTCCTGCGGCACGTCTACCGTGAGACGGCCTCGTCCCATCTCCGCGGCCGCGCCGCCCGCGCCCTGGCCGCCACCGATCCCTCCTTCGCCACCGGCTTCGCCGTCGAATGCCTGTGGGACTGCGAGGAGACCACCCGCGAGATCGCCGCCCGGCACGCCGAGACCGGTGACGCCCGGGTCGTCGAACAGCTCCGCCGGCTCGCCGCCGACCCCGCCGAGGAGGACGAGGTCCAGACGGCCGTCCGCAGCCGTATCGGACCGGACACCCCCGCCGTGTGAGACATCGCCACGGGGGACCACGGCGTCAACTCGGGAACCACGGGGGATCCCGCATACGTTCCATGCGCGGAAGTCCGCCCGCCAAGTGAACGACCGGTGACCGGCGGACCAGCCGGATGTGGACGGGGTCTGACCTGCTCGGGTGTGCAGGGCAACGCTCATGGGACGTTTAACCATCGGAAAGATCCACTTTGACGCGGCCACGTCCAGCGCGGCGACAACACCGGTATGCGTGTCGTCATCGTGACCGAATCCTTTCCCCCCGATGTGAACGGCGTGGCCCACTGCGCGCTCCAGACCGCCCGACACCTCGTCGATCGCGGTCACGCTCCCCTCGTCGTCGCTCCGGCTCCCGCCCCCGGAAACAGGCTCGCCGCGGCCGCCGCGCCGTGCCCTGTCGTCCACGTCCCCTCCCTTCCGCTCCCGGGCTATCCCCAGGTCCGCGTGGCTCTCCCCAGCCGCAAGCTCGCCGCCGCACTGATCGAGCACCGCACGGACGTCGTCCACCTGGCCAGCCCCTTCATCCTCGGCGTCCGCGGCATGGCCGCCGCCGCCCGGCTCGGCATCCCCGCCGTCGCCGTCTACCAGACCGACCTGGCCGGATATGCCCGGACCTACGTGGGCGCCGGTGAGGCGGCCGCCTGGCGGCGGATACGGTCCGTCCACGGCGCCGCCGACCGCACCCTCGCTCCGTCCACCGCGTCGATCGGCGACCTGGAGTCACACGGGGTCCCCCGGATCCAGCTGTGGCAGCGTGGCGTGGACACCGTCCGCTTCCGCCCCGAGTTCCGCGACGAGGCGCTGCGCCGCGAGATCGCCCCGAACGGTGAGGTCATCGTCGGCTACGTCGGCCGTCTCGCCCCCGAGAAGCAGGTCGAACTCCTCGCCGGGGTCTGCGGCCTGGAAGGCGTCAAGGTCGTGATCGTGGGCGACGGGCCGAGCCAGGTCCACCTCACCGAGGCGCTGCCCGGCGCGGTCTTCCTCGGCCGCCGCACCGGCGCCGACCTCGCCCGGATCTTCGCCTCGTTCGACGTCTTCGCGCACACCGGCCCCTTCGAGACGTTCTGCCAGACCGTCCAGGAGGCCATGGCCAGCGGTGTCCCGGTCGTCGCGCCCGCCGCCGGCGGGCCGATCGACCTGGTCGACCACGGCCGCACCGGGTTCCTGGTCCCGCCGCGCGACGCGGGCGCCGTCCGTGAGGCCGTGGCCTCCCTGGTGGCCGACCCCGCGATGCGGGCCGGCTTCGGCGCCGCCGCCCGCGCGACCGTCGAGGGCCGCACCTGGGCCGCGGTCGGCGACCAGCTGATCCAGCACTACGAGGACGTGCTCGCGGCACGTCGGCCGGTGGTGGCGGCATGAGCGGTGAATCCCTGCGCATCGTCCGGCTCGCCAACTTCGTCGCGCCCTCCTCCGGCGGCCTGCGCACCGCCCTGCGTGAACTCGGGAAGGGTTTCGTGGCCGCCGGTCACGAATCCGTCCTGATCGTGCCCGGCGAGCGCTACTCGGACCGGGTCGAGGAGCAGGGCCGGGTCATCACCCTGCCCGGCCCGGTGCTGCCCGGCACCGGTGGCTACCGCGTCCTCGTCGACAAGACACGCGTGCAGACCCTCCTGGAGCACCTCGCCCCGGACCGCCTGGAGGTGTCCGACCGCACCACCCTGCGCTGGACCGGCCGCTGGGCCCGGCGCGCCCGGATCCCCGCCGTGATGGTCTCCCACGAGACCGCCGACGGCGTCCTGCGCACCTGGGGCATGTCGGAGAACATGTCCCGGCGCACCGCCGACGCCCTCAACATCCGTACTGCGCACACCTACGCGCGCGTGGTGTGCACCACCGAGTTCGCCGAGCGCGAGTTCATCCGCATCGGCGCGCGCAATGTCGTACGCGCCCCCCTGGGCGTCGACCTGACGGGCCGCCACCCCTCGATGCGCGACCTCGACCTGCGGGCGCGGTACGCCGGCGAGGACGAGGCACTGCTCGTCATGTGCTCGCGGCTGTCCGTGGAGAAGCGGCCCGGGACCGCCCTCGACGCCGTGGAGGCACTGGTCCGGCGCGGCCGCCGGGTGATCCTGGTCGTCGCCGGTGACGGGCCGCTGCGGGCGCGTCTGGAACAGCGCGCGCGGGAGCGCAGGTTGCCGGTGACCTTCCTGGGGCACGTCTCCGACCGGGACATCCTGGGCGCGCTGCAGGCGTCCGCCGACGTGGCCATGGCGCCCGGCCCCGCCGAGACCTTCGGGCTCGCCGCCCTGGAGGCCATGGCCTGCGGGACGCCCGTGGTCGCCAGCGCCTCCTCCGCGCTGCCCGAGGTGATCGGGTCCGCGGGGGCCACCGCGGCCGATCGCGGGGAGGCGTTCGCCGACGCCGTGGAGATGCTCCTGGAGCGGCCCGGACCCGAGCGCCGGGAAGCGGCACGCGCGCGTGCGGAGTGCTTCGGCTGGGGGACGGCCGTGGAGGCCTTCCTCGCCGCGCACGACGCGTCGGTGCTGTGCCGTCGTGACGAGAACGGAACGACGGAACCGATCCGTCGTGTCGTGCCGGAGGGCGTGGCATGAGAGCGGTTCGGTTCGTGGCGCTGGGGGACTCGCTGACCGAGGGCGTGGGTGACCCCGCCGGCGACGGGTGGCGCGGCTGGGCCGCGCTGCTGTCCGGCGGACTCGCCGCGAAGGACGTGGACTTCACCAACCTCGCGGTCAGCGGGGCGCAGACCCGGGACGTGCTGGAACGCCAGACCCCGGCCGCACTGGACCTGCGCCCCGACATCGTCGCCGTCGTCATCGGCGTCAACGACACCCTGCGCTGCACGTTCGACATCCACGCGGTGGCCGAACGGCTCGACAAGGTCTACGCGGCCCTGACCGCGCAGGGCGCGACCCTGCTCACGGCGTGTCTGCCCGACCCCGGCTCGATGTGGGGACTCCCGGGCGCCCTGTCCCGCCCGCTGGCCCGCCGGGGGCGCGCGGTCAACATGGTGGTGCACGCGCTGTCCGAGCGGTACGGGGCCGTCCACCTGCACGCGGCGGAGGGCGCCTGGCTCACCGACCGCGAGATGTGGAGCGCGGACCGGCTGCACCCGGGCGAGCGTGGGCACCGGCAGCTCGCCGTCCGCTTCCACGCCCTGCTCGCCCCGCTGGGTATGGCGACGGGCACGGCGCCGTCCCCCGAGCCCGAGTTCCCGCCGCCGACCAAGAAGGCGAGTCTGTTCTGGCTGGCCACGGCCGGCACCGCCTGGGTGATCAGGCGGTGCCGCGACCTGCTGCCCCAGCTGCTGCGGCTGGCCGTCGACGAGATGCGGCACCGCCGGAAGGGCACCAGCGCCCGCCTGGACCTGAGCGCGTCCGCCGCCGTGTCCGCCGCGCTGGCCGCCCTCCAGCCGCCGGAGCGGCCCGCCGACGCCGCGTGAGGACGATGACGTCACGCGCGGACGACGGTGCCGGTGGTGGCACGCGGACGACGGCGTCGGCGGTTGGCACGCGGATGGCGCCGGTGGTGGCACGACGGTGCCGGATGAGGCCGTTACGGCGGCTCAGCGACGGCGTACGGCCACGAAGCGGACCGGGATGCCCGGGACCGCCTGGGCCGCCGCCGGAAGGTCGGCGGCGCGCACCACCGCGATCACCGGATAGCCGCCGGTGGTCGGATGGTCGGCCAGGAACACCACCGGACACCCGTTCGGCGGCACCTGGACGGCGCCGAGGACCATGCCCTCGCTGGGGAGTTCACCCGGACGGGCCCGCTCCAGGGCGGGCCCTTCCGTGCGCAGCCCGATGCGGTTGCTCGCCGACGACACGCGGTACGCGCGCGAGGTGAACGCCCGGACGGCCGCGGGCGTGAACCAGTCGGCGCGCGGGCCGAGCGTCACCCGCAGCACGAGCTCCGTGGGCGGGGACGGCTGCGGTACGACGTCCACGCGCGCGTGCGGGCCCACCGGAGTGCCCAGCGGCAGCACCGTGCCGTCCGCCAGGGGGGCCGGCCCGAGCCCGGAGAGCAGATCCGTGGCACGGCTGCCCAGCACCGGCTCGACGGCGATCCCACCGGAGACGGCCACATAACTGCGTACGCCGCACCGCGCCGCTCCCACTTCGAGCAGCTCCCCGGCCGGAACCACCACGGGCGCGCCCCACGCCACCGGGCGCCCGCCCACCGCCACCGGACCCGGCGCACCCCCGACCGCGACCACCACCGCCGAACGCGGCCGCACGGCACACCCGTTGAGGGTCGTCTCCAGGACGGCCGCGTCGGGGGAGTTGCCGACCAGCCGGTTGACGAGCGCCGCGGCGGGCGCGTCCAGCGCCCCCGAACGGGGTACCCCGAGATGCGCGTACCCGGGGCGTCCGCGGTCCTGCACGGTGGTCAGCGCACCGGCCCGTACGACGACGAGCGCACGGTCGGTCATACGCCCCCCACCGGCACGAACCGCACGCGCGCACCCGGCGTCAGCAGCGCGGCCGGCACCCGCGCGTGGTCCCACAGCACCGCCTCCGTCGTTCCGATCAACTGCCAGCCGCCCGGCGAGGAGCGTGGGTACACGCCCGTGTACGGCCCGGCCAGCGCCACCGCGCCCGCGGGCACCGCCGTGCGCGGAGTGGCGCGGCGCGGCACGTCGTAGCGGGCGGGGAGTCCGGTGAGATAGCCGAAGCCGGGCGCGAAACCGCAGAAGGCGACCGTGAACTCGGTTTCCGCGTGAATGCGGGCCACCTCCCGCTCGGGCACCCGCCAGTGGGCGGCGACCTCGGCGAGGTCCGGGCCGTCGTACCGCACCGGCAGCTCGATCGCCGCATGCGCGCGTGGCGGGGTGGGCGGAATCTCCGCGGCGGCCAGTTCGGCGGCCCAGCGGGTCGGGTCGTCGAGGCCGTCGAGCAGGACCGTGCGGGCGGCCGGCACGATCTCGCGGACCCTCAGCGAGCCCTCCGCACGCCGCCGCGACAACTCGGCGTGCAGGGCCTGGGCCTCCGCGCCGGAGCCGACCTCGACCAGGAGGGCGTCGTCACCGACGAGATGGGTTGTCATGGTCATGGGCGCGCTGGCCTCGGTCGTCGGGCTCGTGTTCAGGCTGGGGTTTGTGTCCACGCTCGAGTCCGTGCTCGTGTTCATGTTGATGTTCGTGCTTGTGCTCATGCGAAGGCCGCTACGGTCACGCCCGCCTCCGTGAGCCGCGTGCGCACCCTGCGCGCCAGCTCCACGGCGCCCGGGGTGTCGCCGTGCAGGCAGAGTGAGCGGGCGCGCACGGCGATGCGCGCGCCGGAGTGTGCTGTGACCGCGCCGGAGCGCGCCAGCTCCACCGAGCGCTCCACGACCGCCTCCGGGTCGCTCACCACCGCACCCTCCCGTCCGCGCGGGACGAGGGTGCCTTCGTCGGTGTAGGCGCGGTCCGCGAACGCCTCCGTGACAGCCGGCAGCCGCGCCTTCCCGGCCAGCTCCAGCAGCCGCGAGCCGGGCAGCCCGAGGACGGGCAGCGAGGCGTTCGCGAGGAGCACGCCGTCGATCACCGCGGCGGCCTGCTCCTCGTCGTGCACGACCCGGTTGTAGAGCGCGCCGTGCGGCTTCACGTACGCCACGCGCGCGCCGGCCGCGCGAGCGAAGACCTCAAGGGCACCGATCTGGTAGGCCACCTCGGCCGCCAGTTCGCCGGACGGCACGTCCATGGCGCGCCGGCCGAACCCCGCGAGGTCCCGATAGGACACCTGGGCTCCGATCGTCACCCCGCGCCCGGCCGCCAGCTCGCACACCCGCCGCATGGTGGCCGCGTCCCCCGCGTGGAAGCCGCAGGCCACGTTGGCGCTGGTGACGACGGACAGCAACTGCTCGTCGTCGGTGAGCCGCCAGCGGCCGAAGCCCTCGCCGAGGTCGGCGTTCAGGTCGATCGAGGTCATGGATCCGGTGTCTCTCGTGTCAGGCCACGCGGTACTGCTCGTCGCGGGCGTCGCTGATGAACATCTGGCCCGGTGCGTGCGTGATGGCGAACGGCGGCCGGGAGGCCGTCAACACCGCCTGCGGGGTCACCCCGCAGGCCCAGAACACCGGGATGTCGTCGGGGCCGGCGTCCACCGGGTCGCCGAAGTCGGGTCGGCCGAGATCGTCGATGCCGAGCGCCGAGGGATCGCCGCAGTGCACGGGGCCACCGTGCACGGCCGGGAGCCGACTGCTCTCCTGGATCGCGGCCGACAGACGCTCCGGCGGGACGGGGCGCATCGAGACCACCAGCGGCCCGCTCAGCCGCCCCGCCGGACGGCACGGGCGGCTCGTCACGTACATCGGCACGTTCCGGCCCTGCTCGACATGGCGGATCGGCACACCCGCCTCGGCCAGCGCCCACTCGAACGTGAAGCTGCACCCGAGCAGGAACGACACCAGATCGTCCCGCCAGTAGGCTTTCGCGTCCGTCGGCTCGTCCACCAACTCCCCGTCCCGCCAGACCCGGTAGCGCGGCAGGTCGGTGCGCAGGTCCGCGCCGTCCGCGAGCACGGTGGCCGTGGCGCCGGCGTCGGTGACGTCGAGCACCGGGCAGGGCTTGGGGTTGCGCTGGCAGAACAGCAGCATGTCGTACGCCCAGTCGGCGGGCACCGAGACCAGGTTGGCCTGGGTGTGGCCGGCCGCGACCCCGGCCGTGGCGCCCGTGAGGCCCTCCCGGAAGCGGGCCCGGGCGGTTTTCGGGCTCCACGCGTGCGCGTGCTCGTCGGCCAGGGCGACCGGGCGGTCTTCGGTACGGTTCACGCCAGTTCCTTCCCGCGCGTCTCCGGCAGCCCGAACAGGGCCAGGGCGGCGAGCCCGTACCCGGCCGCGCCGAAGACCAGCGCGCCGCCCACGCCCCAGCTGTCGGCCAGGAAGCCCACCAGGGTCGGGAAGATCGCGCCCACCGCGCGGCCCGCGTTGTACGTGAAGCCCTGGCCGGTGCCGCGCACCGCCGTCGGGTACAGCTCGCTCAGGTAGGAACCGAAGCCGCTGAAGATCGCCGACATACAGAAGCCGAGCGGGAAACCGAGCACCAGGAGTGTGGTGTTGGCGCCGTCCGGGATGTTCGCGTACGCCAGCACACAGACCGCCGACAGCAGCGCGAACAGCCAGATGTTGCGGCGCCGGCCCAGCCGGTCGGTGAGGTATCCGCCGGTCAGATACCCGAGGAAGGCCCCCGAGATCAGGAAGGTCAGATAGCCGCCGGTACCGACGACCGACAGCCCGCGCTCGGACTTCAGATACGTGGGGATCCAGGTGGCCAGCGTGTAGTAGCCACCCTGGACACCCGTGGACAGCAGGCCCGCGAAGACCGTGGTGCGCAGCAGACCCGGTGTCTCGGCGGTGCCCGGACGGAAGATCGCGGCGAACGAGCCGCGCCGTGGGCTCTGTTCACGTACCGCGACCGCCTGTGGGGCGTCGTGCACCCGGCGGCGCAGCCACACCACGAGCAGCGCGGGCAGCGCGCCGGTCCAGAACATGACCCGCCAGGCGAAGTCGTCGCCGACGAACGAGAAGACCAGCGTGTAGACGATCACGGCGAGCGCCCAGCCGACGGCCCACGAGCTCTGGATCGCGCCGAGCGTGCGGCCGCGGTGCCGGGCGCTCGCGTACTCGGCGACCAGGATCGCGCCGACCGCCCACTCGCCGCCGAAGCCGAGGCCCTGGAGGGCGCGGAACACCAGCAGCGTCTCGTAGTTGGGTGCGAAGCCGCAGGCCACGGTGAAGACGGCGTAGGTGATGACCGTGATCATCAGGGCGCGGACCCGGCCGACCCGGTCCGCGACCACGCCCGCCGCGGCGCCGCCGACCGCGGAGACCACCAGGGTGACGGTGGTGAACAGGCCGGTCTGGCCGCTGTCCAGGCCGAAATAGGCCGCGAGCGCGACCATGCTCAGCGGCAGGGTGAAGTAGTCGTACGAATCCAGCGCATAGCCGCCGAAGGCGCCGGCGAACGCGTGCCGGCCGCGCGGACCGAGGGCGCGCAGCCAGCCGAACGCGCCGTCCTCGGCGGTGCGTTCACCCTTGCCCGGGTGCGCGTCGGAGGTCAGGGCCTGCGGTGGAGGAGTCGTGCTCATGGGCACCTCGCAGAAGCATGAAGAGGGGACGGAGGGTGCGGGGACTGAGCGGTGCGGTGCCGTGCCAAGGTGAGCGTGCTGAGCACCGTAGAGGATCGTTCAACGATCCTTCAATACCCACGTTGTTTCGTTCCTGTGTCTGCGGTTGAATTCCGGGCATGGCAGAGCAACTGACGGGACTGGCCGACGATCGTGCCCTCCTCGGGCGCACCAGCACCGCCGAACGGGTCTCCGACATCCTCAGGAGCCGGATCGCCGACGGTTATTTCCCGCCAGGCACCCGCCTGTCGGAGGACGGCATCGGCGGCGCGCTGGGTGTCTCCCGCAACACCCTGCGCGAGGCGTTCCGGCTGCTCACCCACGAACGCCTGCTGGTCCACGAACTCAACCGGGGCGTCTTCGTCCGGGTCCTGACCATCGAGGACGTCGAGGACATCTACCGCACCCGGTCCCTGGTCGAGTGCGCCGTCGTACGCGGCCTCGGCGAGCCCCCGTACGCCCTGGACGGTCTCTCGGCGGCGGTCGCGGAAGGCCGGCAGGCGGCGGCCGGAAATGACTGGAAAGCAGTGGGTACGGCCAATATCCACTTCCATCGGGAGCTGGTCGCCCTGGCCGGCAGCGAACGCACCGACGAACTGATGCGCAGCGTCTTCGCCGAACTCCGCCTCGCGTTCCACATCGTCGACGACCCGCACGCCCTGCACGAGCCGTACCTGGGGCGCAACCAGGAACTCCTCCGGTCCCTGGAGGGGGGCGACAGGCGTGGTGCGGAGCGACTTCTGGAGACGTACCTCACTGATTCACTGGAGCGAGTGGTGGAGGTCTACCGCCGCAGGGTCGGTGAGGACAGCGCCCCCTAGGGGCGCGGGGAACTGCGCGATCAACCCCCACCGGCCCGCACCCGAAGAACCGGCCTGAAGTCACCCCGGCCCCACCGGCGGACCCACCCGCGTCGTTTGGGCCGTTGTCAGACCAAGGACCTAGTCTGTGCACCGTGACTTCGCCTGCGACGACGGACAGCGTTCCGCCCCAGCTCAGCGCGGGGCCGCGCCCCGCACCGGGCCCGGCCGCCGACGAGGGGCTGGCGCGGCGGCTGCGCGCGCTCGCCTGCACCGCGCCGCTGCACGACCTGGACACGCGCAAGGCGAACCTCGCGGGCGAGTACTCGGTCTACGGCATGGCCGAGGTGGCGCTCTCCGCCATCGACCTGGTCACCCTGAACATGGACTTCGACACCGGTGCCGACCACGAGCAGATCGTCGCCCGGCTGATCCCGCGCATCTCCGCCCAGACGCCACACCGCCCCGTCGCCGAGCACGAGCGCGTGGCGCGCTGGGTCCTGGAGAACCTGATCAACGTCGGCAGCGTCGACCGCGGCTTCCGCGCGGTGTACGGCACCTTCGCGCCCGACGGGTCGTATGTCCGCCGGGACTACGACTTCAAGCTGATCGAGGAGGTGCCGGGCCCCGGCGGCACGGTGTATCTCCGGACCACCGACGAGGCGGTCAACGTCCTGGTCGGCGCCCTCGACACGGACGTCACCAGCGCCCAGATCGCGGCCGAGGTCAAGCTGGAGGTGCTGATCAACCGCGGCCGCCTCGCCGACGCCCAGCTCGCCGCCGAGCAGGCCCGCTACCGGACCGTGCAGTACTCGGAGACCCTGCGCCGCGCCCTGGACGCCACCCGGCGCAACGTCCGCGCGGTGGACTGGCTCAACGCCGTCCCCGACATGATCGCCGAGGCCCTGGACCACGTGGCCGACCGCTACCGGCACGAGAACGCGATCCTCACCAACATCCGCAAGGCCCGCGACGAGACCGAGGAGCCGGAGAACAAACGGCGCGCCGCCGAGCTCGTCGACATCGTCAAGGACTGCATCCGGCGCCACACGCAGTTGCAGTCGCGTCTGCTGGAGGCCGGGCCGCTGTTCCGCGCGGAGCAGGACCGGCAGGCGTTCGCGACGCCGATGACGACGTCGGGGACGGACCTGTACGGTCACCTCTTCGCGCCACTGCTGCCGTTGCCGCTGGAGCAGGCGAGCCGGGTCACCGGGGCGTTCTTCGCGCGCGGGACCGGGCTGCGGACGCCGGTGTCGGTGCGGGTGGGCGATCTCGTCGACATACTGCTGACGCCGCCCGTGGAGCGGGAGCATCTGGGTGCGGAGATGCCGGAGCCGGACCTGATCGCCACGCCGGACGACAGCCGGTTCAGCGAGGAGCAGCTGGCGGACGCCATGCGGTTGCTGGACCTTCCGGCCGACGCGCCTCGGCGGTTGTCGGGATTGCTGGCGGAGGCGCGGCGGGCAGGGGGCGAGGATCTGGCCTACCTGGTCGCGTTGCTGGCGGTGCACGCCGCCAGCCCGGCCGTGGGCACGGCCTACCGGCAGGGTGAGGAGAAGCTGCTGTTCGCGGTGGACGACGGCACGGAGCTGGACGACCCCGGCTTCGGCGGCGCCGATCTGATCGTCGGGACCGCGTTGCTGGATGCGGTGGGGATGGCTGCGGATCGGACAGAGGCCGCGTGATGGTGTGTGCCGGGTGCGGGCCGGTGGGGGCTGATCGCGCCCTCGCGGCGGTAGCCACAGAGCCAACACGGCCCCGCGCCCCTGAAGGGCCGCACCAGCGCATCCCTGTTTTCAAGATCGAGGAGTTGTCGTCGTGACCGAGTACGCCGAGGCCGAGGTGTCTGCCGGGTCGGCGCATGCTGCCGTCACCCCGGCCGATGCCGCCGATGCCGCGCGGCTCGTCGCCTTCGGGTTGCAGCCCAAGCTGCAGCCCGCGCGTGATCAGGAGTACACCGAGCTGCTGCGGCGCTACCGGGAGGACCCGGCGTTCGCGCGGCTCGCGGATGCCGTGGCCGCCGGGCTCGGGCTGGTGGTGCTGGAGGTGTCGCCCCGCGCCGGGATGGCAGTGACCGCCGCCGAGGACTCGGTGTTCGCCGTTCGCATGGGCGACTACGCGCGTCGTACGTCCGCGGACGGCAGCGACCGGTTCCTGCACGGGCTCGCGCATCTCGCCGTCGCCGCACTGGCGTTCCCGCGCCCCGAGGACCTGGCCGACGACGGCTACATCGGGCGGATCACGGTCAACGGCGTCGACGCCTTCGTCCGGCAGGCCTGCCGCCGCCTGGAGGAGCGGGCCGACGAGCTGGGAGAGAACACCGACCCGGCCACCGACGCGCCGGGCCTGGAGGCCGCCTGGCGTATCTGGGCCAGACGCAGCGCGACCGGCGCCACCAAGGACGCCCGCCGGCTCGCCGGATCCACCACGGGCATCATCGGCAAGGCGGTCGTCTTCCTCACCGACTCGGGGTTCCTCCAGCGCACCGGCGACGACCAGGGCGGTACCTACCGCACGACGGCCCGCTACCAGCTCCAGGTACGGGACATGGCCGGCAGCGCCGCCATGGCCGAACTGCTGGAACTCGGCGTCGTCCCGGTCACCGACGGCACGGCCGGCCTGCTGCCCGCCGATGACAGCGACGACCTGGTCGCCGACGCCGGACTGCCGTTCCACTCCTGACCGTCCAAACCCCCGCACCTTTCCCCAGACTTACGAGAGTCCGCCATGTACGAGCTGTCCCGGGTCCGCCTCTACTCCATCGGGCCCGCCGGTGCGCGCTACGCCGACACCGTGCTGGACCTGCGGGGCGTCGGCCAGCCGGTGCCCGACCCGGCCCCCACCCAGGCGGAGTTCTTCGAGGAGGAGCCGGTCGGTCCGCCCCGCCGCCCCGCGCCCGCCGGCGTGCTCTTCCTGGAGAACGGCGGCGGCAAGTCGGTGCTGCTCAAGCTGATCTTCTCGGTGATGCTGCCGGGCCACCGCAACACCCTCGGCGGCGCCAGCTCGGGCGTGCTGCGCAAGTTCCTGCTCGCCGACGACTGCGGGCATGTCGCCCTGGAGTGGCAGCACACGCTCACGGGTGAGTGCGTGGTCGTGGGCAAGGTGAGCGAGTGGCGGGGACGGCAGGTCTCCAACGACCCGCGGAAGTTCGCCGAGGCCTGGTACTCGTTCCGCCCCGGGCCCGGACTCTCCCTGGACAATCTGCCGGTCGCCGAGTCCACCGCCGTACGGCCGCCCGTGGAGGGCGCCTCCGGGGCGCAGGGGCGGCGGCGCACCATGAAGGGCTTCCGGGACGCCATCACCGAGGCGGGCAAGGCGTATCCGCATCTGGAGGTGCACTGGGAGGAGATCCACGACCGCTGGATCGAGCACCTCGGCGACCTCGGCCTGGACCCCGAACTCTTCCGCTACCAGCGGGAGATGAACGCCGACGAGGGCGAGGCCGCAGGTCTGTTCGCGGTCAAGAAGGACTCCGACTTCACCGACCTGCTGCTGCGGGCCGTGACCGACACCCGGGACACCGACGGGCTCGCCGACCTGGTCGGCGGCTTCGGCAACAAGCTGGGGCGGCGCGCCGAGCTGATCGCCGAACGGGACTTCACCGCCGGGTCGGTGGATCTGCTGGGCCGGATCGTCGAGGCGGCCGAGGCGCGGGCACGCGCGCGTGACATCCACACCGGCGCGGAGCGCCGTACCCGCACGCTCGCGCGCCGGTTGTCCGCGCGGGGCGCGCAGGAGCGGGTGCGCGCCGCCGACCTCGCCCAGCGCGTCACGGCCGCCGCGTACGCCGTCACGCACTCCGAGGGCGCCCGTGAGCGCAGCGCACTGATCGCCGCCGAACTCGCCTACCGGCACGCCTCGCTGGCACTGGCCGCCGGCGAGAAGTCCGCTGCCGGGCAGAAGCGCGAGCTGGCCGACGCCCGCACCCTGCACGCAGCCTGGCAGGCCGCCGAAGCCGTGCTGCGCCACCGCGCCGCCGCCGACCGCGTCGCGCGCGTGGCCGCCGCCATCCAGGATGCCGAACGGGACGCGGCCCCCGCGCTCGCCGCCCGCGCCAAGGCCGCGGTCGATCTCGTACGGGCCCTGCACGCCGCCGCCGGGAGCGCGGAGCACCTCGCCAACGAGGAGGAGGAGCGCTCCGCCGCCCTCCAGGAGGTCAGCGACTCCGCCTACCGGGACTCGACCTCCGCCGCCACCGAGGCGCAGCGTGCCCGCAGCGAGGTCGGGCATCTGCGCCAGCGCCTCAGCGAGGTCGAGCAGGAGACCGCCGAGGCCGTCCGTGCCGGCTGGCTCGACGACAGCGCGCCGGACGCCGACCCGGCCCGCGCCGCCCTCGCGGCCAGCGACGCCGAGAAGACCGCCGTGGCCGCCTGGGACACCGCGCGCGAGGCCTCCCGCAAGGCGTCCGAGCACGCGCGCGAGGCAGCCTCCGCCGAGTCCCGCGCCGAACTCACGGCCGCCCGCGCGGCAGACGCGGCGACCGCCGCCGAGCGGACCTACGACGCCGAGAAGCGCCTGGCGGAGGCCCTGGCGGCGGAGGAACGGCTCACCGAACTGCTGGGCCTCACCGGTTCGCGTACGACCATCCCCCGGCCCCAGGGCGACAGCACGGAGGACGCCCTCAGCGCCGAGGAACTCGACCGGTTCGCCGACGAGTTGCGCGAGCTGCTCGACGACGCCGTCGGCTCCGCCGAACGGCACCTGTTCGAACTGCGCACCGCGGCCGCCGACGACTCCCGGATCCTCGGCGCTCTGGGCGACGGCGGGCTGCTGCCGCCCGGCCCCGATGTGCTGGCCACCGTCGAGTATCTCGGCGAGCACGGCATCCCGGCGCTGCCCGGCTGGCGCTATCTCGCCCAGGCCGTCGCCCCGACGGACCACGCACGCGTGCTCGCCGCCCGCCCCGAACTCGTCGACGGCGTCATCATCACCGACCCGGACACCCACGCGCGGGCCCGTGAGGCGCTCGGCGCGGCCGCGCTGCTGCCGCGCTCCGCCGTCGCCGTCGGCACGGCCGCCGCCCTGCTCGCGCCGACCCCGGCCGACGACGCCACCCCGGGCGACGTGTTCCTCGTACCGCCGAACCCGGCCATGCACGACGAGCACGCCGCCGACGAGGAGCGGCAGGCGCTGCGCGCCCGGGCCACCGAGCGGGACGAGGAGATCCGCACCCTCGCCACCCGGCTCGGCAAGGACCGCGAGCTGGCCGCGCGGCTCGCCTCCTGGCGCACCGGCTGCCCAGCCGGGCAGCTCGTGGAACTGGCGCAGACCGCGCGGGAGGCGCGCGCGTTCGCCGAGGAGTCCGAGGCCGAACTGGCCGAGGCACGGACGGTACGGGCCGAGACGGAGGAGACGGCCGCCGAGACCGCCCAGGTGCGCGACGAACGGCAGGAGGCCGCACAGAAGGCCCGGCGCGCCGCCGACGCCCTCGCCGGCCTCGCGTTCCGGCTGCGCGAGCGGGCCGGCTGGCAGGTCAAGCTGCGCGAACTCGCCGACGAGGCCGCCGAGTCGGAGGCCCGCGCCCAGACCCGCCTGGAGCGCGCCCGCGCCGCCGACGAGGACCGGCGAGGCGCCCAGCGCGCCGCCGACGACGCCCGCCGCACCGCCCGGGCGCTGCGCGCCGAGCGCGCCGAGATCGCCGGCGCCCCCGACGACGTACCGGAAGCCGACGAGGACGCCCTCAAGTCCTCGCTGCCCGCCCTGCGCGAGGCCTACCGGGCCGCCTCACAGGTGTACGAGAAGGTCGGCGTCGGCGCCGATCTCCGTGCCGAGCAGGCCCGTTCGGAGAGCGACGAGAGCGCCGCGCTCGCGGAGCTGGAACGGCTGACCAACAAGGTCCGCACCCGCGCGGAACAGCTGCTCCAGTCGCCCGACGGCTCCGACGGGCCCTCCCGGCAGGCCGCCGCCGCCCGCGCGGAGGAGCTGGTGCAGCTCCTGGAGACCAGGATGTCCACCGCGAGCGAGCAGCTCGGCCGGCTGCGCGGCGAGGCCGAGCGGCACGCCCCCGAGGACGGCGGGGCACACACCGAGCTGCCCGAGGAGCTCCAGCCGCGCGACGCCGAACACGCGCAGGCCCTGCTGCGCACCACGACCGCCGAACTCGCCGCCCGCACCGAGGCCCTGGCCCAGGCCCGCGAGGCGCACACCGAACTGCTGGACGCCCACCGCGCGGCCGAGGACGCGGCCGGCGGCATCGACGAGATCGCCGCCATGCTCCGCGACCTGCTGCGCGAACACACCACCGAGGAGGAGCAGGAGGAGCCTGAGCCCTACCCCGGCACCCTGGAGGAGGCCCGGCAGTCCGCCGCCGAGGCGCGCCGGTCGCTGCGCGGCTGCGCCGGTGAT
This sequence comes from Streptomyces sp. NPDC048417, assembly GCF_040651615.1. NCBI lineage: Bacteria > Bacillati > Actinomycetota > Actinomycetes > Kitasatosporales > Streptomycetaceae > Streptomyces > Streptomyces sp. NPDC048417. The sequence goes on from NZ_JBEZKI010000009.1 coordinate 297,660, forward strand.
CTCTCCGCCGCCGAGTCCGCGGTACGCGAGGCGAGCGATGTGCTCGTACGGCACGCCAACTCCACACGGTACGAGGCGGTCCGGACGCCCGCACGACAGCAGATCCGTGAACTGCCCGCCTCCGCACTGCCCGAGCACGCCCAGAAGTGGGCGGACGCCTTCGCGCCCCGACTGCGGGTACTGACCGACGAGTTGGCCCAGCTGGAGCGCAACCGCGATTCGATCGTGGACCGGCTGCGCGGGCTCGTCGAGTCGGCCCTCGCGACCCTGCGGTCCGCCCAGCGGCTGTCCCGGCTGCCCGAGGGGCTCGGCGAGTGGTCCGGGCAGGAGTTCCTCCGCATCCGCTTCGAGGAGCCCGACCAGGCCACGCTCACCGAACGGCTCGGCGAGGTCGTCGACGAGGCGACCCGGGCCGCCGTGAAGAAGAACTCCGACCTGCGACGGGACGGAATGTCCCTGCTGCTGAGGGGGGTGGGGGCGGCCCTGCAGCCGAAGGGGGTCGCCGTCGAGATCCTCAAGCCGGATGCCGTGCTGCGCGCGGAGCGGGTGCCGGTGGGACAGATGGGGGACGTGTTCTCCGGTGGGCAGCTGCTCACCGCGGCCATCGCCCTGTACTGCACCATGGCCGCGCTCAGGTCCAACGACCGCGGGCGCGACAAGCACCGGCACGCGGGGACGCTGTTCCTGGACAACCCCATCGGACGGGCCAACGCGACTTATCTGCTGGAGCTGCAGCGGGCCGTGTCGGACGCGTTGGGTGTGCAACTGCTGTACACGACCGGACTGTTCGACACCACCGCGCTGGCCGAATTCCCGCTGGTCATCCGATTGCGGAACGACGCCGACCTCAGGGCCGGGCTGAAGTACATCAGCGTGGAGGAGCACCTGCGCCCCGGCCTGCCGCAGCAGCCGCAGGCGGGGGAGGCCGGGCACAGCGAGATCACGGCGACCCGCATGTTCAGGAGGCCGTCGGTCTGAAGTACCCAACAGACCGCCGGCCCGAAGTGCTCAAGAGGCCGTCGGCGTGGCCCCTGTCTTCCAACGGCGGCGCCGGTCTCAGGGGTGGGACAGCTGCCCGGTGTTGCCGCCGCGCCGCCGTATCCGCTCCTGTTCGCGCTCGGTGGCCCGCTGTCGCCGCCGCGCCGCGCGCCGCTCGCGGCGGAGCGAGCGTGCCGTGCTGCTCGGCTCGGAGATCACGCCGTTGCGCTGGTTCCACACCTGACGGGTCACCAGGACGTCGACCGCGCCCCAGGTGGCCACCACCGTGCTCGCCACACTGCTGATCACCATCGGGAACGCCAGCCAGGACTCCGCCATCGTGCAGAAGAACGCCACCATGGCCTGGATCAGCGTGACGGCGACGATGATGAGCGCCCGCACCGCCGACGTACGCACCGGATCCGGCATCCGGTACCGCTTGGCGGGCTCCTCCACCCACAACGGTCGGTACTGCGCCTTCTGTTGAGTGCGCGTCCGCGCACCGGAGAGCTCGTCGCCGCCGCGCGGCGAAAGGCCGCCGTCCGGCGCCTCGGGCTCCGGACGCACCGTCGAGCGTGTCGCCGTGCCGTCCTCGGGCGCCAAGTGCCGCTGAGCCGTCCCCATCAAGGTGTCACTCCCCACCGCCGACAGACCCCCTCGCACCGGTGTCCGACGACCCCGGCTCCCCAGTGGCTGCCCGGCTTGCGCTGTTTTACGCCGCCCGGATGCGAGATACGGCTCCTGTGGCCGATTTCGCACCCCTCGCCCATCAACAAGGACGAACGAACTCGCCCGATGATTCCCCACCAGTGAAAATTTCCGGCCAACTGATCCTTCGTGTCGTTCCCGCCTCCATACACGCGAAGTCGGCGCGATCGTGGTGGCAATCTCCCGCAATGCCCGGACATCTCTCCCTGTCCGTTCCCCATGTCCCGGCTCCGAGGCGGAAGTTCATCGTCCGGACGCGTCTTCGAGTTATCCCTGTGGCGGTAGTAGGCTCGCGCCGTTTGTTGACGTACATGTGTACCCCCGGCCGGCGGGGGTCGAGCTGGGGGAGGCCATGCGCTTTCGCGGGAAGTCCATCCGCCGGAAGATCGTGGCGCTGCTTCTCGTGCCGCTGGTGTCCCTGACGGCTGTCTGGGGCTTCGCGGCCGTGCTCACGGGGCGCGAGGTCACCCAGCTGTTCCAGGTGTCGCACATCGTCGAGGACATCGGCTACCCCACCGAGGACACTGCCCGTGTTCTCCAGCAGGAACGCCGGCAGACCCTCGTCTATCTCGCCGACCCGCGCGCCGCCGACGCGCTCGCCGCCCTGCACCGCACCCGCGCCGCCACCGACGGCGCTCTCGCCGAACTGCGGAAGAACGCCGACAAGCAGGACGCCCGCGACGGCATGAGCGCCGACGACGCCGAACGCCTCACCGCCGTGCTCGACGCGTTCGACGGCATCGACGCCCTGCGCCGCAGCGTCGAACAGGGCACCGTCAGCCGCGCCCAGGCCCTCGACCTCTACAACCGCGTCGTCGACCCCTGCTACACGCTGCTCGCCTCCCTCGGCGGGATCGACGACGTCGAGATGGACAAGCAGGCCCGGGCCCTCATCAACATCACCCGAGCCCGCGAACTCCTCTCCCGCGAGGACGCCCTGCTCGGCTCCGCCCTCGTGGTCGGGAAGATCTCCCGCGACGAGACCCGGGAGATATCCGACCTCGTCGCCCAGCGCACCCTCCTGTACGACATCAGCCTGCCGCTGCTGCCGTCGTCGGAACGCGACCGCTTCGACCGCTTCTGGAAGAACGCCGCGACCGCCCCGCTGCGGACCGCGGAGCAGTCCGTGATCGACGCCGGATCCGGTGTGCCGAACGACGTCAGTGCCAAGAGCTGGGACACCGCCGCCGGCAATGTGCTCGACGAACTGCGTACCCTCGACGACCAGGTCGGTGACCGCTACCAGGACCGCATCCGGCCCGTCGCCGTCTCCGTGATCGTCCAGGCGGCCGTCGTCGGTGTCCTGGGCATGGTCGCCGTGATGTTCTCGCTGGTCGTGTCGGTCCGGGTCGGCCGTAGCCTCATCCGCGACCTGCGGCTGCTGCGCCAGGAGGCGCACGAGGCCTCCGGGGTCCGGCTGCCGAGCGTGATGCGCCGGCTGTCCGCGGGCGAACAGGTCGACGTGGAGACCGAGGTCCCGCGCTTGGAGTACGACAGGAACGAGATCGGCGAGGTCGGCCAGGCCCTCAACACCCTGCAGCGCGCCGCCGTGGAGGCCGCCGTCAAGCAGGCCGAACTGCGCTCGGGTGTCTCCGAGGTCTTCGTCAACCTGGCCCGCCGCAGCCAGGTCCTGCTGCACAAGCAGCTCACCCTGCTCGACACCATGGAGCGCAGGACCGAGGACACCGACGAACTCGCCGACCTCTTCCGCCTCGACCACCTCACCACCCGCATGCGCCGGCACGCCGAGGGCCTGGTGATCCTCTCCGGCGCCGCCCCCTCACGGCAGTGGCGCCGCCCCGTCCAGCTGATGGACGTGGTGCGTGCTGCCGTGGCCGAGGTCGAGGACTACGAGCGCATCGAGGTCCGTCGGCTGCCCCGGGTCGCCGTCACCGGCCCCGCCGTCGCCGACCTCACCCACCTCGTGGCCGAACTCCTGGAGAACTCCACGGTGTTCTCGCCGCCGCACACCGCCGTCCAGGTCCTCGGCGAGCGTGTCGCCAACGGCTTCACCCTGGAGATCCACGACCGGGGTCTCGGCATGGCCGCCGAGGCGCTCCTCGATGCCAACCTGCGGCTCGCCGAGACCCCCGAGTTCGAGCTCTCCGACACCGACCGGCTCGGCCTGTTCGTGGTCAGCCGCCTCGCCCAGCGCCAGAACGTTCGCGTCTCCCTCCAGCCGTCCCCCTACGGAGGCACCACCGCCGTCGTCTTCATTCCCGACGTACTGCTGACCGACGACATCCCCGACACCAACGGGATCGGCTTCCGCCTCGACCGCGAGCGGCCCGCCTCGGAGACCGGACCCGAGGAGAGCCGCGCCACCACCCTGACCCAGACGTCGGCGCAGCGCCCCGGGCTGCCGACCGCGCTGCTGGGCGGACCGGTCGAGCTGGAGGCACCCGTCGACCTGGACGCGCTGGACGACTTCCCGGGCGCCCTCACCGAAGAGGACAGCGAGCGCGGCGGTCTGTTCCGACCCCGCCGCTCCCTGGCCCGCGCCGACGACGACACCGCGCCCGTCGTGAGCGAGCTGCGTCAGTCCGCCTCCGACACCGCGGACGGCTTCCGCGACGAGCGTCCCAGCGGCCCCGTGCCGCTGCCCAGACGGAGTACGCCCAAGCTGGTCAGCTCGCACGGCAAGCCCGTCACCGAGCAGCGCTCCCACCGCGCCGAACCGGACGACCGGGACCCGGCGGGTGCGAGCCGGCCCGAACCGGGCGGACTCGCCCCGCTGCCCTCCCGCCGCCGCACCGAGCCGTCCCCGCAGCGCACCGGCGGCCCGGCCGACGGCGTCGAGCCACGGACGGCGCCCGAGCCAGGCGGCCCGGACGAACCCTCCGGGCCCCCCGCCCTGCCCCGGCGCACCCGCCGCTCCGCGATCACCTCCGGCAGCGGCACCGACGACTCCGTCCCGCCCCTCGGCAGCACACCCCCGGAGGCCGCATCCGGCACCCGGCCGCTGCCCAGGCGGGTACGGCAGGCCAACCTGGCCCCACAGCTGCGACAGGACCCCGCCCGACCCGCCGGGCACGAGCCGGATCCCGTCGAGCGTGACGCCGACGAGGTCCGCAGCCGCATGGCCTCGCTCCAGCGCGGCTGGCAGCGCGGCCGGGCGGAGAACACCGCGGGCGACGGGTCCCGGGACGGCACAGCACAAGGAACGACTAAGGGGGACGGTCGATGACCGATCCGAAGGCGACCGGCCACACGGCGACGAACAAGGGTGAGCTGAACTGGCTGCTGGACGACCTGGTGGACCGGGTCGCCAGTATCCGCAAGGCCGTGGTGCTCTCCGGCGACGGCCTGGCCACCGGTGCCTCCAAGGACCTCACCAGAGAGGACGGCGAGCACCTGGCGGCCGTGGCCTCCGGCTTCCACAGCCTCGCCAAGGGTGTGGGCCGGCACTTCGAGGCGGGCAGCGTCCGGCAGACCGTCGTCGAGCTCGATGACGCCTTCCTGTTCGTCACCGCAGCCGGCGACGGCAGCTGCCTGGCCGTCCTCTCCGACGCCGACTCCGACGTCGGCCAGGTCGCGTACGAGATGACACTCCTGGTCAAGCGGGTCGGCGTACATCTGGTGTCCGCTCCGCGCACCGATCTGCCCTCGGGCGGGTAGTGGGATGACATGAGCGGAGACGGTCAGGGAAGAAGTCACTGGTTCGACGACGAGGCCGGACCGGTCGTCCGTCCGTACGCCATGACGCGGGGCCGCACCACCAGTGCGGCCCAGCACCGCCTCGATCTGATCGCGGTGGTCGTCACGGAGGCCCACGCGGACGACCCGGAGGACGACCGGACGCTGTCCCCGGAGCACGTGGACATCGTCGAGCTGTGCCGTGACACCCCGCAGTCGGTCGCCGAACTGGCTTCCGGACTCGATCTGCCCGTCGGAGTGGTCCGGGTCCTCATCGGCGACCTCGTCGACGGGGAACTCGTCCATGTCAACCGCCCCGTACCCCCGGCCGAGCTGGTCGACGAGAGTATTCTGCGTGACGTGATCGACGGCCTCCGGGCGCTGTGACCGGCGCGGATGCGGAGAAGTGACGTGACAGGCTGGCAGTTCTGGGTCGATCGGGGCGGTACGTTCACCGACGTCGTCGCGCGGCGCCCGGACGGCCGGCTGCTCACCCACAAACTGCTCTCCGACAACCCTGCGCGATACGCCGACGCCGCGGTGGCCGGCGTGCGTGAGCTGCTCGACGGCTCCGGCGACCAGGTCGACGCCGTCCGCATGGGCACCACGGTCGCCACCAACGCGCTGCTGGAACGCAAGGGCGAGCGCACCCTGCTCGTCATCACCCGCGGCTTCCGCGACGCCCTGCGCATCGCCTACCAGAACCGCCCCCGGATCTTCGCCCGCCGCATCGACCTGCCCGAGCTGCTGTACGAACGGGTCGTCGAGGCCGACGAGCGCATCGCGGCCGACGGCACCGTCCTGCGCGCCCCCGACCTGGACGCGCTGGCGGGTCCGCTCCGGGAGGCGTACGACGACGGGATCCGGGCCGTCGCCGTCGTCTGTATGCACAGCCATCTCCACCCCGCCCACGAGCAGGCGATCGGCGCGCTGGCCGCCCGCACCGGCTTCCCGCAGATCTCGCTGTCCAGCGAGGTCAGCCCGCTGATGAAGCTCGTCCCGCGCGGCGACACCGCCGTCGTCGACGCCTACCTGTCGCCCGTACTGCGCCGCTACGTCCGCCATGTCGCCGACGAACTCGAAGGCGTCCGGCTGATGTTCATGCAGTCCAACGGCGGGCTCACCGAGGCCGGGCAGTTCCGCGGCAAGGACGCCATCCTCTCCGGACCGGCCGGAGGGATCGTCGGCATGGCCCGGATGTCGCAGCTCGCCGGCTTCGACCGGGTCATCGGCTTCGACATGGGCGGCACCTCCACCGACGTCTCCCACTTCGCCGGCGAGTACGAACGGGTCTTCACCACCCAGATCGCGGGTGTCCGGCTGCGCGCCCCCATGCTGGACATCCACACCGTCGCCGCGGGTGGCGGCTCGGTGCTGCACTTCGACGGCTCCCGCTACCGCGTCGGCCCCGACTCGGCCGGCGCCGACCCCGGCCCGGCCTGCTACCGGGGCGGCGGCCCGCTCACGGTGACCGATGCCAACGTCATGCTCGGCCGGATCCAGCCCGCCCACTTCCCCCCTGTGTTCGGACCCGACGGCGACCAGCCCCTCGACGCCGGCCTCGTCCGCGACCGCTTCACCGGCCTCGCGCGGGAGATCCGCGAACAGACCGGCGACGACCGGACCCCGGAACAGGTCGCCGAGGGCTACCTCAGCGTCGCCGTGGCCAACATCGCCAACGCCGTGAAGCGGATCTCCGTCCAGAAGGGCCACGACGTCACCCGCTACGCCCTCACCACCTTCGGCGGGGCCGGCGGCCAGCACGCGTGCATGGTCGCCGACTCGCTCGGCATCCGCACCGTCCTGGTGCCGCCCATGGCGGGCGTCCTGTCCGCGCTCGGCATCGGCCTCGCCGACACCACCGCCATGCGCGAACAGTCCGTCGAGGCACCCCTGGAGCCCGCCGCCATGCCCGGCGTCCGCAAGACCGCCGACGACCTGGAGGCCGCGGCCCGCTCCGAACTCCTCGCCGAGGACGTCCCGGAGGACCGCATCGAAGTCACCCGCCGCGCCCAGCTCCGCTACGACGGCACCGACACCACTCTCACCGTCGAGCTCACCGAGCCCGACGCGATGAAACACGCCTTCGAAGAACGCCATCACGCCACGTACTCCTTCACGCTCGACCGCCCGGTCGTCGTCGAAGCCCTCTCCGTGGAAGCCACCGGCATCACCCAACCCCCCGATCTCTCCGCCCTCGCCCCGTACGAAGGCCATCCCGCCGACCCGGAATCCGTCCGCCTCCACACCGGCGGCGCCTGGCGCGACGTACCCCTCCACCGCCGCGAGGATCTTCCCCCCGGCGGATCGGTCACCGGCCCGGCGATCATCACCGAGGCCGGCACCACGACCGTCGTCGACGACGGCTGGCGGGCCGCGGCGACCGACGACGGGCATCTGGTCATGGAACGCGCGGCGGTTACGCAGAGTTCCGATCTCGACACAGAAGCGGATCCGGTTCTGCTGGAGGTCTTCAACAACCTCTTCATGTCGATCGCCGAACAGATGGGCGCCCGGCTGGAGTCGACGGCACAGTCCGTCAACATCAAGGAACGCCTGGACTTCTCCTGCGCCCTGTTCGACCCGGACGGGAACCTGGTGGCCAACGCCCCGCACATCCCCGTCCACCTGGGCTCCATGGGGACCAGCGTGAAAGAGGTCATCCGCCGCCGCGGCACCTCGATGCGCCCCGGCGACACCTACGCCGTGAACGACCCGTACCACGGCGGCACCCATCTACCCGATGTCACCGTGATCACCCCGGTCTTCGGCACTGGTGGCACCGACGGCGCGACGGACACGGAGGGTGACCCCGGCACGGCACCCGAGATCCTCTTCTACGTCGCGTCCCGCGGCCACCACGCCGAGATCGGCGGCATCGCCCCCGGCTCGATGCCCGCCGACAGCCGCACCATCGACGAGGAGGGCGTCCTCTTCGACAACTGGCTCCTCACCGAGAACGGCCGGTTCCGCGAGGCCGAGACCCGGCGGCTGCTCGCCGAGGCCCGCTACCCCTCCCGCAACATCCGCACCAACCTCGCCGACCTGCGCGCCCAGATCGCCGCCAACCGCAAGGGCGTCGACGAAGTCGGCCGCATGATCGAGGAGTTCGGCCTCGACGTCGTCCAGGCCTACATGCGCCACGTCCAGGACAACGCGGAGGAAGCGGTCCGCCGCGTCATCGACGCCCTCGACGACGGCGAGTACGCCTACGAGACCGACTCCGGCGCCGTCATCCGCGTACGCGTGCGCGTGGACCGCGACGACCGGCGCGCGACCGTCGACTTCACGGGCACCTCCGCGCAGCTGGACACCAACTTCAACGCCCCGTTCGCCGTCGTCAACGCAGCCGTGCTGTACGTCTTCCGCACCCTGGTCGCCGACGACATCCCGCTCAACGACGGCTGCCTGCGCCCCCTGGACATCGTCGTACCATCCGGATCGATGCTCGCCCCCGAGCCGCCGGCCGCCGTCGTCGCAGGCAACGTCGAGACCTCCCAGGCCATCACCGGCGCCCTCTACGCGGCGCTCGGCGTCCAGGCCGAGGGCTCCGGCACCATGAACAACGTCACCTTCGGCAACGAGCGCCACCAGTACTACGAGACCGTCGCCTCCGGATCCGGAGCGGGCGACGGGTTCCCCGGCGCGAGCGTCGTACAGACCCACATGACCAACTCCCGGCTCACCGACCCGGAAGTCCTGGAGTGGCGACTGCCCGTCCGCCTCGACGAGTTCGCCGTACGGCGGGGCAGCGGCGGCACGGGCCGCTGGCACGGCGGGGACGGCGCGGTGCGCCGCATCCGCTTCCTCGAACCCATGACCGTCTCCACCCTGTCCCAGCACCGCCGCGTGCCGCCGTACGGCATGGCGGGCGGCGCACCCGGGGCGCTCGGCGCCAACCGGGTGGAGCGGGCCGACGGCACGGTCACCGAGCTCGGCGGCAGCGACAGCGCGGACGTCGGCGCCGACGACGTACTAGTCATCGAAACCCCAGGTGGCGGCGGATACGGAAGCCCGTCACCCGATACCCATCAAGCAGGAGAAGAGATCGATGATCTTCGGGCGATCTGAGCGCGGCAAGCCCCCGGTCGAGCCCGTCACGCTCAAGATCCTCGTGGCCGGCGGCTTCGGCGTGGGCAAGACGACCCTGGTCGGCGCGGTGAGCGAGATCAGGCCGCTGCGCACCGAGGAGGTGCTCACCGAGGCCGGGCGTCCGGTCGACGACACCAACGGCGTCGAGGGCAAGCACACCACCACCGTCGCCATGGACTTCGGCCGCATCACCCTGCGCGAGGACCTGGTGCTGTACCTGTTCGGCACGCCGGGGCAGGAGCGGTTCTGGTTCATGTGGGACGAGCTGTCCGAGGGCGCGCTGGGCGCTGTCGTGCTCGCCGACACGCGCCGTCTGGAGGACTGTTTCGCGGCCGTCGACTATTTCGAGCGGCGCTCCATACCGTTCCTGGTCGGCGTCAACTGCTTCGAGGGCGCGGACCGTTACCCGGCCGAGGACATCCGCAAGGCCCTCGACCTCGATGCGGACGTACCGGTCCTGCTGTGCGACGCCCGGGACCGCGAGTCGGTCAAGAAGGTGCTCATCGGCGTCGTCCAACACGCGATGGCGTACGCGGCGGACCACCGGCAGACCGTCACCACCTGAGGCGCCGGCACGGCCCGTACCCCCGCCGACCGGGGTACGGGCCGTGGTCCCGGGGCAGGCGGCTACTCGCCGTCCTCCAGCCAGCCGAAGCTCTTCTCCACGGCCTTGCGCCAGTTCGCGTACTCCCTGTCGCGCACCGACGCCTCCATGGCGGGCGTCCACTCCACGTCCTTCTGCCAGTGCGACTTGAGCTCGTCGAGGTCGTTCCACACGCCGGTCGCGAGGCCGGCCGCGTAGGCGGCGCCCAGACAGGTCGTCTCGGAGACCCGGGGCCGGATGACCGGCACCCCGAGGACGTCGGCCTGGTGCTGCATCAGGAGGTTGTTCCTGGTCATGCCGCCGTCCACCTTCAGGGTCGTGATCTGCACCCCGGAGTCCTGGTACATGGCGTCCACGACCTCCCGCGTCTGCCAGCTGGTGGCCTCCAGGACCGCGCGGGCGAGATGCGCCTTCGTGACGTACCGGGTGAGCCCGGTGACGACCCCGCGCGCGTCCGAGCGCCAATAGGGCGCGAACAGGCCGGAGAAGGCGGGCACGATGTAGGCGCCGCCGTTGTCGTCGACGCTCGCGGCCAGGGTCTCGATCTCGTCGGCGGTGCGGATGATGCCGAGCTGGTCCCGGAACCACTGGACGAGCGCGCCCGTGATGGCGATCGACCCCTCAAGGCAGTACACCGGCGCCTCGTCGCCGATCTTGTAGCCCATCGTCGTCAGCAGTCCGTTCTTGGACGGCACCGGCCGGTCGCCGGTGTTGAGCAGCAGGAAACTGCCCGTCCCGTAGGTGTTCTTCGCCGTGCCGACGTCGTAGCAGGCCTGCCCGAAGACCGCCGCCTGCTGGTCGCCCAGCGCGGACGCCACCGGCACCCCGGCGAGCTGGCCGACGGCGGTGCCGTACACCTCGGCGGAGGACCTGATCTCGGGCAGAACCGCCTCGGGGACGTTCATCGCGGACAGGATGGAGGTGTCCCACTGGAGGGTCTCCAGGTTCATCAGCATGGTCCGCCCGGCGTTGGTGACGTCGGTGACGTGCCGGCCGCCGTCCGTGCCGCCGGTGAGGTTCCAGATCAGCCAGGAGTCGATGGTCCCGAAGGCGATCTCACCACGCTCGGCCCGGTCCCGGAGCCCGGGCACGTTGTCCAGCAGCCAGGCCGCCTTGGGCCCGGAGAAATAGCTGGCCAGGGGCAGTCCGGTCTGGTCGCGGAACCGGTCCTGGCCGTCGCTGCCGCCGAGTTCGTTGCACAGTGCCGCGGTGCGGGTGTCCTGCCAGACGATCGCGTTGTGCACGGGCTTGCCGGTGGCGCGGTCCCACAGGACCGTGGTCTCGCGCTGGTTGGTGATGCCGAGCGCGCTCAGCTGGTCGGCGCGCAGCCCCGCGCCCGCGAGCGCCCCGGCGACCACGGCCTGCACCTTGGACCAGATCTCGGTGGCGTCGTGCTCCACCCAGCCGGGCTTGGGGAAGATCTGCCGGTGCTCGCGCTGGTCGACGGCGACGATCGCGCCGCCGTGGTCGAAGATGATGCAGCGGCTCGACGTGGTGCCCTGGTCGATTGCGGCGACGTACCTCTCGGCGGTGTCCGTCATGGCTACCCCTTGGTCGCTGGGTCGGAAGGCTGCGTGGGATCGGAAGGTCGCGTTTCAGAAGGCCGCGTTGTAGATGAGGCCCGCGAGCGCCCCGCCGACCAGGGGGCCGACGACCGGGATCCAGGCGTAACCCCAGTCGGAGGTGCCCTTGTTCGGGATCGGCAGGAAGGTGTGCACGATCCGGGGGCCGAGGTCGCGCGTCGGGTTGATGGCGTAGCCCGTGGGTCCGCCCAGGGACAGCCCGATCCCGACGACGAGCAGCGAGACGATCAGCACCGTGGTGCCGGACTCGCCGAGCCCCTTGGTCAGCCCGAACGCGAGGATCGGCAGGACCAGCGCGATCGTCGCGATGATCTCGGTGATGAGGTTGGCGACCGGGTTCCGGATCTCCGGGATGGTGGAGAAAATACCGAGCGTCGGTGTCGGTTCCTCCGCGGTCTCCTCGTCGGGCACGTTGGCCTGGAACTGGGCCAGGTACACCAGATACGTCAGAACGGCGCCGAGGATCGCGCCCACGAACTGGCCGAGCAGGTAGACCCAGACCTTGCCCCACTCGCCGGTGTCGACGGCGATGCCGATGGTGACGGCGGGGTTGAGCTGGCCGCCGGAGAGGGGAGCGGCGGTGTAGGCGCCGGCCAGCACGCCGAATCCCCAGCCGAACGCGATCACCACCCACCCCGCCGCTCTCGCCTTGGAGTGTCTGAGGGTGACGGCGGCGCAGACACCGGCACCGAAGAGGATCAGGATGGCCGTGCCGATGACTTCGCCGACGAAAATGTCTCCGTTGCTCATGGCGGCTCCTAGGGCGCTGGCCGGGGAATCGACCCCGGCGCATTGAGCAGGAACGGTTCCCTTGACGACGTCAGCCGAAGGCAGGGAAAGTCCCGCGCCCCGCCCGGCGTCTGTGACGAGCGTGCCGTAGCAGCCGAATCGCCCATGGGGGAGCGGGCCTCAGGACAGGAGCAGCCCATGGCGTAGTGCCTGATTACGCCGAGAATGTACGGCGATGTCGACCGACACCGGAAGTTTTCACCGGCACTCAGGGAGCGTCAAGGTCGCCGACGGCAACGATGACAGGCAACTCGCCGGGAAACAGCTTTCACGGCTCCACCGTCGCACGGTCGGCCCGGGTCGGATACGCGCCCGAGCCGCGCCGGATCTCGTGCCCGGGCAGTCCCGCCCGCCCCAGCACCCAACTCGCCCCGTGCAGCGCCTTGGCCGCCTTCTTGAGGGGCGCGAGACACGCGGCCGCCTCCCGGTGGTCGGCCACACCGCCGGGGCCGCACACGACGGTGGCCAGAGACAGCGTGACGGGACGGCCGCCCGCGGACCAGGGCGCGTCGAGCACGTCGGTCACCAGCCGGTTCAGCCCCTCCTCGTCGGCGAGCACCAGGAAGTCGTCCCCGCCGATGTGCCCCACGCGCGCGTGCCCGGCCACGGCCTGCTGGAGCGCCTGTCCCACCGCACGGATCAGTTCGTCGCCCGCGGCGAACCCGGCGCCGTCGTTGACCTGCTTGAAGTGATCGATGTCCAGCCAGCTCAGGGCGAAGACGCGGCCTTCCGCGATCCACCGGTCCGTCTCGCCCGTGATCGCGTCCGAACCGGGCAGCCGGGTCAGCGGATTGAGTCCGGCCGCCTCCTCGACGCGGGTCTCGGTGAGGGCGCGTACCAGGTCGGCGAGGCGCACGACGCCCACGCAGCGCCCGAGCCGGTCGACGACCGCCACATCGTCCGAGGTGCGGTCCCGGCCGCCGACGGCCACCACGTCCAGGACCTCCCACGCGGTCGCGTCGACACCGACCGTGCGCGGTGCGTCGCCGAGCTTGAAGGCCGGGCGGTCCGCGTACAGGGCGTGGCCGTAGCGGCCGGACATCGACAGCAGGAAGCGGGAGCGGTGCACCGAGCGGACCGGGACGCCCGTCTGGTCCACCAGGAGGACGCCGGAGACGTCCGGGGAGCCGGTCAACAGGGCCCGCACCTGCAACGCGGACGCGGTGACCGGCAGCAGCGCGGCGGGCCGGACGAACTCGCGCACGGACGGCCCGGAGCGCGGCGGGGGCACGGCGGTGGCCGAACGCGGCGGAACGTACACGTCCGCCACCGGGATCCGGGCCGGGGGCGCGAACAGCTCGCCCTGGGCCAGCTGGGCCCCGGCCGACAGCGCGGACGCGTACTGGAGTTCGCTCTCCACGCCCTCGACGGCCAGCAGGGCGCCCAGTTCCTCGCACAGGGTCCGCATCGCCCGTACCGCGGCCGGCCGGCCGAGCAGCGAGGCGTCGAGCTTGATCAGGTCGGGGGAGAGGTCGGTGAGCAGCCGCAGGGGCACGTCTCCGTCGCCGATGCCGTCGGCGCTGATCCGGAAGCCCTGGCCGCGCAGTGCCGCCACGGCCTCCAGCAGGGCCCGGTGCGGCACATGCGTGTACGGCGGCACGATGTCCAGGGTCACCTCCCAGGGCATCCGTCCGGCTTCGCGGATGGCCCCGGACAGTGGGCCGATGCCGCCCAGGTCGGCGAGAGTGGCCGCGAACACGTTGATGTGCAACGGCAGCAGCGCCTCCGTGCGGGCCGCCGCGCGGAGGGCCAACACGGCCAGCCTGCCGTCGAGTTCGGGGTTGCGGCGGGCTTCGGCGAGGATGTCACCGGTCTCGGGGCGGGCGAGGATCTCCAGTGCGGTGATGCCGCCGGTCGTCAGATTGACCACCGGCTGGAAAGCGAAACGGAGAGCATCCGTCCAGGTGCGCACGGGAGCATGATGACGCCATCGGCCTATGCCCAGGGGCAGTTCATAAGACGTTCACGCACCATTTCGAGGTGGTCACGCACGGTGTACAACCTCTGCCGTCACACCTGTCCCGTCAGCGCACCGCTATCACGGACGAGCCGTGTCCGAACAGCCCCTGATTGGCCGTGATCCCCACGCGCGCGTGCGCCACCTGGCGGTCGCCCGCAGCGTCCCTCAACTGCCAGGTCAGCTCGCAGACCTGGGCGATCGCCTGGGCCGGCACGGCCTCCCCGAAGGAGGCGAGCCCCCCGCTGGCGTTGACGGGAATCCGGCCGCCCAGGGATGTCGCTCCCTCGCGCAGCAGCTTGGCCGCCTCGCCCTCGGCGCACAGCCCCAGGTCCTCGTACCACTGCAACTCCAGTGCGGTGGACAGGTCGTACACCTCCGCCAGGGAGAGCTCCTCGGGGCCGATGCCCGCCTCCTCGTAGGCGGCGCGGGTGATCGAGGCCCGGAAGGGCTCCGCCGGGGGCTCGACCGCCGCCGCGGAGTCCGTGGCGATGTCCGGCAGGTCCAGCACCGTGCTCGGATAGCGCGGTGTGACCGTGGACACCGCGCGGATCCGCACCGGCCGGGCCGCCCCGTGCCGGTGCGCGAACCCCAGGCTGGAGAGCACCAGGGCGGCCCCGCCGTCGGAGGTCGCGCAGATGTCCAGCAGCCGCAGCGGATCGGCGACCACCTGGGAGGCGGCGACCTGCTCGGCGGTGACCCGTTCGCGGTAGCGGGCGTACGGATTGAGCGCGCCCAGGGCCGCGTTCTTCACCTTGACCAGAGCGAAGTCCTCCGGGGTGTCCCCGAACACCGCCATCCGCCGGCGCGCGTACAGCCCGAAGTACGTGGGATTGGTCGCGCCCAGCAGACGGAAGCGCAGCCAGTCGGGATCCTCGGGGCGGTCTCCTCCGGCGGGCCGGAAGAAACCCTTGGGTGCCGCGTCCGCGCCCACCACGAGCACCACGTCCGCGAGCCCCGCGAGGATCTGCGCACGCGCCGCGGCGATCGCCTGTGCCCCGGACGCGCATGCCGCGTACACACTCGCGACGCGCGCTCCCTGCCAGCCCAGCGCCTTGGCGAAGGTCGCGCCCGCGACATAGCCGGGATACCCGCCACGCACCGTGTCCGCGCCCACGACGGATCCGATGTCCCGCCACCGCAGTCCCGCGTCCGCAAGGGCCGCGCGGGCCGCCGCCGTCCCGTACTCGACGAAGCTGCGCCCCCACTTGCCCCACGGGTGCATGCCCACGCCGAGGACCGCCACGTCCGCCGTCATGCCCTCACCTCCGTCGGTCGCCAGTGCCAGGTCGTCCAGGCCGTCTCCGCGTCCTCGCTCAGCACTCCGGGGACGACCTCGACCTCCATGCCCACCGCCAGATCGGCGACGGTGATCCCGGGAACCGCCTGCCCCAGCACCACGATCCGCTCGGACTCCAGCTCCACCGCGATCAACGCGTAGGGTTCCCAGGGAAGTTCCGGATCGCTCACATAGGGTGACGGCGGCCGGTATCGGCTGTCGGTGTACGACCAGATCCGCCCGCGCCGGGAGAGTGCGACCTCCTCCAGGTGGCCGCCGGCGCACCCGGGATTGCGGCAGTGGGCGACCTCACGCGGGAAAAATACCGAGGCGCAGGCCGCGCAACGGGTGCCCAGGAGCCGGAACCCGTCCCCCTCGCCCATGAACCAGCCCTCGACCGCGGGCGTGCGTGTGCGCGACAAAGCTCCTCCAGGGCACGAGATCTGACGGAACGTCAGAAGTGTGCCACGGGTCTCCGCAATTGGGCAGGCCGCACCCTCGGGTCACATCCCGCTGTCCGTTCCTGGCCGTTGGCACCGGTTCACTTCCGGAACGAGACGTTCCCCCGACCGTAAGACGTCGCCTTCGTGATCGGATAAAGTCCGCGCGTGTCCGAAAATCAGCACCCAATTGCCAACTCCGCTCCGGACTCGCACTGTTCGAGCTGCGGAGCGCCCTACGGAGCGGGAGCCTCCGGCTGGCCGCGCACCTGCCCGGCCTGCGGCCACGTCGCCTACCGCAACCCCCTGCCGGTGGCGATCGCCCTCCAGCCCGTGTACGACACGAAGGGCGCCGCCCTGGTCGTCATCACCCGGACCGTCGCCCCCGCGCGCGGAGGCACGGCGCTGCCCGGCGGCTACGTCGACGACCGCGAGGACTGGCGGCACGCCGTCGTGCGCGAACTCAAGGAGGAGACCGGCATCGACGCTGCCGCGCGGGACGTACGGCTCGCCGACGCCATGAGCTCACCCGACGGGCACCTGCTGCTGTTCGGGCTCCTCCCGGAACGCCCGGCCGAAGGACTCCCGCCGTCCCGCAGCACGGACGAGACGGAGGGCTGGTACCTGCTGCGCAGGCCCGAGGAACTCGCCTTCCCGCTGCACAGCGTGGCCGTACGCGCGTGGTTCGAGGGCCGCTACTGAGCCCACCGGCTCACCCCAGCCCCCGGATGCGCACCGGGTGCGGCGGTTCGCCCACGCCGTTGTCCCCCTCCCGCCTCACCACCACCCGCCGGCCCTCCCAGCGGGCGACGTAACGCTCGATCTCCGGCTCGTCCCAGCCGTCGCCCGCGTCCGGCACGAACAGCCCGCCCCCGGTCCGTCCCCGGGCGGGCGCCCACACCTCCAGCCGCACACCGCCGTCCTCGTCCCGCACGGGAAGGACGGCACCCGCGCGCGCGAGCACCGGAATCCGCGACAGCGGAGCGTCCACGAGCACCTGCCCCGGTCCCTCGTACGCCCGCTCCGTCAACGTGTCGTACCAGCGCCCACGGGGCAGCTGCACCGCACGCCGGTCGGCGCCCGGGTCCAGCACCGGAGCCACCAGCAGACCGTCGCCCAACAGGAACGCGTCCTCGCAGTCCCGCAGCGCCCGGTCCTCCGGCGCACCCCACCACAGGGGCCGCACATAGGGCGCGCCGGTCCGCCGTGCCAGATGCGCCAGCGTCATGAAGTACGGCAGCAGGCGCCGCCGTTCCAGGAGCGCCACGCGCGCGTGCTCCAGCACCTCGGCCCCGAACTCCCACGGCTCCCTGCGTCCCGCCCGCATGCTCGCGTGCGTGCGGAACAGTGGCAGGTAGGCGCCCAGCTGGAACCAGCGCAGAAACAGCTCGGGCGACGGGCTCCCGTCGAAACCGCCCACGTCCGGCCCGGAGTACGGCACCCCGCACAGCCCGAGCCCCAGCACCAGCGACAGGGACGCGCGTAGCCCCGGCCAGCCGGTCGCGACATCACCGGACCAGGTGCCCCCGTAACGCTGCATGCCGGCCCAGCCGGCGCGGGAGAACAGGAACGGCCGCTCCTTGGGCGCCAGTTCGCGCAGCCCTTCGTAGGCGGCCCGCGCCATGCAGAGCGCGTAGACGTTGTGCGCCTCCCGGTGGTCGCCGCCGCGCCCCTCCAGGGCGTGCCGTGACGCGCGTGGCAGTGTGGACTCGCCGAAGGCGGTGAAGGACGTCGGCTCGTTCATGTCGTGCCAGAACCCGGCGAAGCCCTGCGCGAGCCGCTCCTCGTACAGCCCGCCCCACCACTTGCGCACGCGCGCGTGCGTGAAGTCGGGATAGACCGCCTCGCCGGGCCAGACCACACCCTCCACCAACCGCCCCGTCGGATCCCGCACGAAGGCGTCGACCCCCGTCCCGCTGTCGTAGACCGCGTTGCCCGGCGCGGCCTTCACCGCCGGGTCCACGATCGACACCAGCCGGATCCCGTCCCGCCGCAGCTCCTCGGAGAGCATCGGCAGCTTCGGGAAGTGCTCGTGATCGACGGTGAACACCTGATGGGCGTCGTAGTGGTCGATGTCCAGATGGACGGCGTCCAGTGGCAGACCCCGCTCCTGGTAACCGCCGACGATCCGCCGGACCTCCTGCTCGCCGCCGAAACCCCAGCGCGCGTGATGATGACCCAGCGCCCAGGCCGGCGGCAACGCGGGCGCGCCCGTGAGCGAGGCCCAGGTGTGCAGCACGCGCGCGGGCGTGCCCACCATCACCCAGCAACGCAGCGGACCGCCGTCCATCCGCAACTCGCACCGACCGGTCCGGTCATGGCCGGAACCGGCACCCTCCTCGCCCTCCCGGAGGGTCACCGTGCCGTCCCACGAGGTGTCGTGGAACACCAGATGCGCGGCCGCGTCCGCCACCACCAGCTGCACCGGCATGGTGACGTACAGCGGATCGTCATCGGACCCGAAAGCATGGCCGGGGTCGGTGTTCCACAGCCGGTACGTGCCGTCGCGCAGCCGCGGCCCCGAGGCGCGCCCGCCGAGACCGAAGAACCGCGCGTCCGCGGCCACCTCCGACCGCTGTACCCAGCGCGCCTGGCCACCGCCCACCGGCTCCCACCACCGGGGCGGCTGGTCCCGCCGCAGCATCACACCACCGGGCGTGCACACCTCCACCGCGCCGTGCCGCGAGACGCTGACCGTCACCCGCTCCGCCACGACCCGCCAGCCGCCGTCCGTGTCCGGTTCGAGGACCGCCCGCGGATCCGGCTCCGGACAGCGGCCCGCGAGCGCGTACGACGGCTCGGGACCGGCCCCGTCCCAGCCCCAGAAGACCGCCCCGTTCACCGCGACCGTGATCCGCAGCTCCGAACGGCTGAAGCGGATCACACCGCCACCCGGCCCCGGCACCGCCTCCTGCACCGGACCCGGCACCCGGGCACGCTCGGCCCCCCGCGCGGGCAGCCCGGCGGCGTCGATCCGCCTCCTGCGCCACGCCGCCCGTACGGTACGCAACCCCTGAGCCGCCTTCCTCGAACCGACCACTCTCACCGAACGCACCAGGTCACGACCGTCCATGCTGCTCACCCTGCCACTCAGCGCTCCACACGCGCGTGCCGTTCAACTGCCGTTCACCCGTGCCGGGACCACATCTTCACGACACGGACTATGTGGAGCGCACCCTGGTGTAGAAGTCGATCACATGGCATCGTCCCTGTCAGCCGCGTACGCGCACACCCCAGCCCGTGCGCGTCCGACGCACACCAGCGCAGAAGCCCGGGAGCCGCCCCATGTCGACCGCGTACCCCCAGCCGCTCTGGCAACCCGATCCGCAACGGATCGCCCAGGCACACATCACCAGGTTCCAGTCCTGGGCGGCGGAACACCACGGAGCCCCCGCCGAGGGCGGGTACCCGGCACTGCACCGCTGGTCCGTCGACCATCTGGACACGTTCTGGAAGGCCGTCACGGAGTGGTTCGACGTCCGGTTCTCGACGCCCTACGCGCGCGTGCTCGGCGACCGCACGATGCCCGGCGCCGAATGGTTCCCCGGCGCGAAGCTGAACTACGCCGAGCACGCCCTGCGCGCCGCCGCCACCCGCGCGGACGAACCCGCGCTCCTGTATGTCGACGAGACCCACGAACCGCTCCCGGTCACCTGGTCCGAACTACGCCGCCAGGTGGGCTCCCTGGCCGCCGAACTCCGCGCCCTCGGCGTCCGACCGGGAGACCGCGTCAGCGGCTACCTCCCGAACATCCCGCAGGCGGTGGTCGCCCTTCTCGCCGCCGCCGCCGTGGGCGCCGTATGGACCTCCTGCGCCCCCGACTTCGGCGCCCGCAGCGTCCTGGACCGCTTCCAGCAGGTCGAACCCGTCGTCCTGTTCACCGTCGACGGCTACCGCTACGGAGGCAAGGAACACGACCGCCGCGAGATCGTCGCCGAACTCCGCCGCGAACTGCCCACCCTGCGCGCCGTCGTCCACATCCCGCTGCTCGGCACCGCCGCCCCCGAAGGCGCCCTGGAGTGGTCGGCCCTGACCTCCGCCGACACCCAGCCTGAATTCGAAAAGGTCCCGTTCGGCCACCCCTTGTGGGTCCTGTACTCCTCCGGCACCACTGGCCTGCCCAAGGCCATCGTCCAGTCCCAGGGCGGCATCCTGGTCGAACACCTCAAACAGCTCGGCCTGCACTGCGACCTGGGCCCCGAGGACCGTTTCTTCTGGTACACCTCGACCGGCTGGATGATGTGGAACTTCCTCGTCTCCGGCCTCCTCACGGGCACCACGATCGTCCTGTACGACGGCAGCCCCGGCTACCCCGACACCGGCGCCCAGTGGCGGGTCGCCGAACGTACCGGGGCCACCCTCTACGGCACCTCCGCCGCCTATGTGATGGCCTGCCGCAAGGCCGGCGTCCACCCCTCCCGCGACTTCGACCTGTCCAAGGTGCGGTGCGTCGCCACCACCGGCTCACCACTGCCCCCGGACGGCTTCCGCTGGCTGCACGACGAGGTCCGCGACGACCTGTGGATCGCCTCCGTCAGCGGCGGCACCGACGTGTGCTCCTGCTTCGCGGGCGCCGTACCCACCCTCCCGGTCTACACCGGCGAACTCCAGGCACCCGGCCTCGGGACCGACCTCCAGGCCTGGGACCCGAACGGCCTCCCCGTCATCGACGAGGTCGGTGAACTGGTCGTCACCAACCCCATGCCCTCGATGCCGATCCACTTCTGGAACGACCCCGACGGCAGCCGCTACCACGACAGCTACTTCGACATGTATCCCGGCGTCTGGCGGCACGGCGACTGGATCACCGTCACCTCCCGCGGCTCGGTGATCATCCACGGCCGCTCCGACTCCACGCTCAACCGCCAGGGTGTACGGATGGGCTCGGCCGACATCTACGAGGTCGTCGAGCGCCTTCCCGAGATCAGGGAATCCCTCGTCATCGGCATCGAACAGCCCGACGGCGGCTACTGGATGCCCCTGTTCGTCCACCTGGCCCCGGGTGCCGTCCTCGACGAGGCCCTGCTGAACCGCGTCAAGCAGGCCATCCGCGAACAGCTCTCGCCGCGCCATGTCCCCGACGAGATCATCGAGGTCCCCGGCGTCCCGCACACCCTCACCGGAAAGCGCATCGAGGTCCCGGTCAAGCGCCTTCTCCAGGGCGCGCCCCTGGAGAAGGCCGTCAACCCCGGCTCCATCGACAACCTCGACCTGCTGAGCTTCTACGAGGACCTGGCCCGCAAACGCGCCTGACCCTCCCAGCTCACCCGCCGTAGGTGGCCTCGGACTCGCCCAGTACGGCGGCGAAGTCCGAGGCCAGCCGTACCGCGTCGGCCGGCTCCAGACCGGCGGTCGAGATCCGCACGCCCGGGCCGGCCGACATCCGGAACCGTGCTCCCGAGGCCACCCACCAGCCGTACGACCGCAGGCCGTTCACCACGGCCGACTCGTCCCGCACGGGCACCCACAGATTCATCCCGCTCACCCCGTGCGAGGCGATCCCGCGTCCCGCCAGCTCCCTGGCCAGCGTCTCCCGGCGCAGTGCGTACGTCGCGCGCGCGCGTGCCACCAACGCGCGTGTGCCCGCGTCCGTCATCAGCCCGAGCACCGTCTCCTGCAACAGGTGACTGACCCATCCCGACGTCAGGAGCAGCAGCCCGTCGTGCCGGGCGAGCGAGACCGGATCGCAGGCGGCGGCCGCCCACCTCAGATCGGTGCCCAGGAACTTGCTCACCGTCCGCACATGCACCCAACGCGCCGGTCCCGCGGCGGTCAGCGAGTGCAGCGGGGCGTCGGTCACCGAGGACGCGTGATCGTTCTCGATCACCAGGACGTCGGATTCCTCCCGCAGTACATCGGCCAGGGTGTCCCGGCGGGCCGCCGAGAAGCAGCCACCGTACGGATTCTGCGCCCTGGGGCTGCACACCACGGCGCGCGCACCCGCGCGCAGCGCCGTGCGCAGCGCCTCCGGGCGCATCCCCTCGTCGTCCACGGCCACCGGCACGATCCGCAGCCCCAACGCCGGGACGAGGTCCAGCAGGTGGTGGTAACCGGGGTCCTCCATGGCCACGGCGTCCCCGGGCCGCAGCTCCACGGTGAGCAGCCGGCCGATCAGATCCAGCGCTCCGTGCGCGAACGTCACATGTTCCACCGGCACACCGTCCGGCCTCAGCCAGTCGCGTACGGCCTCCTCAAGCCGGGCGAGCCGGGGCGTCGAACGGTGCGACCGGGCGCCGGGGGAGAGCCGTGAGGGCGGCACCAGGCCGGGGAGCAGGGCGGGATCCGGATGCCCGCCGGCCAGGTCCCGGAGCCCTGCGGGGACCCTGGGCGGCCGTCGTGACGCCACCGCCGGAGCGGGTGCCACCACGGTGCCGCCCCGCCCGCGCGTGACGACGATCCCGCGGCGCCGCAGTTCCTTGTACGCCGTCGCGACCGTGCCTGGACTCACCCCCAGATCCTCCGCGAGCCGCCGCACCGGAGGCAACGCGGCCTCCGGTGCCAACGAGCCCTCGGCCACGCCCTGTTCGACGGACGCGGCAATCCCCTTGGCCGTCGTACCAGTGATCCCATATTGTGTTACCACATTGGTAAGTATGTATCAGTACATAATTTCCGGCAAGGGGGAGCAGTGAAGACGAAGCCCGGTGCGACCACACGGCCCCAACGGGTACCCGGCGGCCGGGACGGACGCAGAATGCTCGCCATCGCCCTCGTCGACCGCGTCGGCAGCGGCCTGTGGGCATCGGTCTCGGTCCTGTACTTCACCTACGTCTCCGGCCTCTCCCTCGCCGAAGTCGGCACTCTCGCCGCCGCATCGGGTGCCATCGGCATCGTCGGAGCACCTCTGGCCGGCCGTATCGCCGACCGGCTTCCCCTCACCCGCGTCCTGATCGCACTCCAACTCCTGCGCGCACTCGCCTCTTTCGCCCTGCTCACCACGGACGACTACGCCCTGCTGCTCGCCGTCTCGGCCCTCGGCGCCCTCGGCGACCGCGCCGCCAACGTCCTCACGAAGCTGTACGCCACCCGCATCGCGGGCCCCGACCGTGTCCGCTACCAGGCCCTCAACCGGACCGTCGCCAACGCCGGCTGGGCCCTGGGCGGCCTCGCCGCCGCGGCGGCCCTGGCACTGGACAGCACCGCGGCCTACCGCTGGCTCCTGGCGGGCGACGCCCTCTCGTTCGTCGCGGCCGCACTCCTGACCCTGCGCTGCGGCGAGCCCCCGTCGCCGACCCGGGTCGTGGCCGGCTCGGAATCCACACCGCGAACCGCGAGGCGGGCCAACCCCTGGCGCGACCGCGACTACCTGGCCTACGTCGCCACCGACACCGTCCTCTTCCTCGACGACGCCGTCTTCAAGGTCGGCCTGCCGCTCTGGATCGCCCACAGCGACCAGGTGCCCCACGGCCTCGCACCCCTGCTGCTCGTCCTCAACAACGTCATGGTCGTGGCGCTCCAAGTCCCCCTGGCCCGCCTCGGCACCAGCAGCGAAGCCGCCCGCCGGCTCCTCGTTCCGCTGTCCGCCGCGTTCGCCCTCGGCGGCATCACGATGTCCCTCTCCGCCACCGGCGGCACCCTCACGGCCATCCTCCTGCTCACCGCCGCGGCCGCCGCCTTCACCGCCGCCGAGATGCTCCACGCCACCATCTCCTGGGAACTCTCCGTCGCCCTGGCCCCCGACACCGCCCTGGGCGCCTACCTCGGGGTCCACGGCCTCGCCCAATCCGCCCAGCGCAGCATCGGCCCACTCGCCGTCACCGCCGCCATCGCCACCGGCCCTCTAGGCTGGACCGCATTCGGCGCCGCCATCGCTCTGACCTGCGGAATGCAACACCGCCTGGTCCGTGGCCGGCTTCCGCAGCCCCCATTGTCAGTGGCGCCGATTACTGTGAGTGAGCATTGATCGACCGCTCACAGGGGGAACCATGGGGCACACCGACCACCGGGTCATGCGACGCGTCCTGCGCCGCGAAATCGCGGGCACCATCGGCCTGCTGACCGACGAACACGACTTCCGCGCCATGCGGCGCTACCGCACCTTCACCTTCGACGACCACCCTACCTACCTGGGACAGATCGAAGCCCTCCTCAGGACCCGCGCCGCGGAAGGCACCCACACCACACTCGCCCTCTTCGACCCCGAGGAATACGCCGAATTCTGCACGGACACCGGACTCGATCCGGACAACCCCGCGAGCCGCACCCGCTTCACCGCCGAACTCGCGGCCACCGGCGCCACCGTCCCCTACGACGGACGACCCCTCACCGACCTCGTCCCCGTCCTCGTCGACGAAGCGGTACGCCAGGCCACCTGGGAGTACGCCAGTACCCTCCTGGCCCGCCTCGGCCCCTGCCCCACCTGCGGCGAGGACATCGGGCGCGCCGCCTTCGCCCGCGCCTCCCGCCTCCTCAGCCGCATCCTCGACGCCGCCCCACCGGGCGACCGGCACCTCGTGTGCAGCGTCTCCGGACCACCCGAAACGCTCGTCACCGTCCTCCACGCCGACCAGGACACCGACGGCACCACCCACCTCGACGAAGCCGAAGCCCTCGAATTCACCAGTGTCCTCGCCCTCGGCCTCGCCACCCGCAGCCCGGGCGGACTCGTCATGCGCACCAGCGCCCCCGGCATCGCCGACCGCGTCTACGGCTGGCGACTGCGCGGCGACCGCCTCGCACCCCTCACCGCGGCCGAGGTCTTCGACGCCTACTGCACCGACGTCGAATCCGGCGACCTCATCTCCCCGGAATCGGACGTCGACTACTGCGCACCGCCCGACCTGGGCGACCAGGAGACGACACCGGGCCACCATCACTGAAACCCAGCGGGGGCGCCCCACCCGCAGGTGGAGCGCCCCCGGAAGGAGAGCCGATCAGGGCCGCGCCCGGCTATTCGCCGGACAGCACCGCCTGAGCCGCCGCGCGGGCCTCGTCCGCGCTGTCGGCGGCACGCGCGGCGGAAGCGGCCCGCTCGCACTGGGCCAGCGTGTACTTGGCCAGCGCCGCCCGGACATAGGGAATCGACGCCGCACCCATGGAGAGCGAGGTGACACCCAGACCCGTCAGCACACACGCCAACAACGGATCGGACGCGGCCTCGCCGCAGACACCACAGCTCTTGGCCTCGGCCTTCGCCGCCTCCGCGGACAGCGCGACCAGGTCGAGCAGCGCGGGCTGCCACGGGTCCTGCAGCCGGGACACCGCACCGACCTGACGGTCCGCGGCGAACGTGTACTGCGCCAGGTCGTTCGTGCCCAGCGACAGGAACTCGACCTCCTGGAGGATCGAACGCGCCCGCAGCGCGGCCGACGGAATCTCCACCATCGCGCCGAACTTGGCCCGCAGCCCCGCCGCCCGGCAGGCGTCCGCGAACGCCTTGGCGTCGGTACGGTCCGCCACCATGGGCGCCATGACCTCAAGGTAGACGGGCAGTCCCTCGGCCGCCTTCGCCAGCGCGGTCAGCTGCGTGCGCAGCACGTCAGGGTGGTCCAGCAGCGTCCGCAGACCGCGCACGCCCAGCGCCGGGTTGGGCTCATCCGCAGGAGTCAGGAAGTCCAGGGGCTTGTCCGCACCCGCGTCCAGCACCCGCACGACGACCCGGCCCTCCGGGAACGCCTCCAGTACCTGACGGTAGGCCTCGACCTGCTTCTCCTCGGACGGCGCGTTCTTGCTGTCGTCCAGGAACAGGAACTCGGTACGGAACAGACCCACGCCCTCGGCGCCGGCCGCCACGGCCGCCGGCACATCCGCCGGTCCGCCCACATTGGCCAGCAGCGGCACCTTGTGCCCGTCGGCGGTGACACCCGGACCGGTCGAGGCGGTCAGCGCGGCCCGGCGCTCGGCGGCCGCGGCCTCCAGCTCGGCCTTCTTCTCCGCACTCGGGTTCACGAAGATGTCACCGGTGCTGCCGTCGACGGCGATCACCGTTCCCTCGACCAGCTCACCGGCGCCCGGCAGCGCCACCACGGCCGGTACACCGAGCGCCCGCGCCAGGATCGCGCTGTGACTCGTCGGCCCGCCCTCCTCGGTCACGAAACCGAGCACCAGAGTCGGATCCAGCAGCGCGGTGTCCGCCGGCGCCAGATCCCGCGCGACCAGTACGTAGGGCTCGTCGCTGTCCGGGACACCCGGCATCGGAACCCCCAGCAGCCGGGCGACGATACGATTCCGCACGTCGTCCAGGTCGGCCACGCGGCCGGCCAGGTACTCGCCGGCTCCGGCCAGCAGTTCGCGGTACGCGGCGAACGCGTCGTACACGGCACGCTCGGCGGTGCTGCCGACGGCGATCCGCCGCTCCACGTCGGCCATCAGCTCCGGGTCCTGGGCCATCATGGCCTGCGCCTCGAGGACCGCCTGGGCCTCACCGCCCGCGAGGTTGCCGCGCGCCATCAGGTCGGCGGCCACGGCCTCCACGGCCTGCCGGGCACGCCCCGGCTCCCGCTCCGCCTCTTCCGCCGGAATCTGCTTGGCAGGCGGCTCCAGCACCGCCGTTCCCATGTGCCGAACCTCGCCGATCGCCACACCGTGGCTCACGCCGACGCCTCGCAGCGTTGTCTCCATCTCACCCGTCTCCGATAGTGCGGCGGGTCCCGCCGCCGCGATGGTTGTCGTGGTCGCCGCCTTCTCCGTCATACGACGGGACGGTGGCGGGGTCGTCAGTTCCAGACGAAGAGGCTGTCGCCGGCCTTCACGTCACCGTCGTCACGGACGTCGGAAAGGGAGTCGGCCGTGGCCTCCAGGGCCACGACAGGGCACACCGGGGACTTGCCGGCGGCCTCGACCTCGGCCGGGTTCCAGCGGATGACGCCCTGGCCGCGGGTCACGGTGTCGCCCTTGTTGACGAGGAGTTCGAAGCCCTGGCCGTTGAGCTGCACCGTGTCGATACCGAGGTGGGTGAGCACGCCGTGGCCGCTCTCGTCGACGACGACGAAGGCATGCGGGTGAAGGGAGACGATGACGCCGTCCACGGGCGCCACGACTTCGGAAGGCTCACGCGCGGGGTCGATCGCTGTGCCCGGGCCGACCATGGCCCCGGAGAAGACCGGATCCGGCACGGCGGCCAGTCCGATGGCACGTCCTGCCAGAGGGGACGTCACGGTGGTCATGGGAAGCCTCCCAGAGATGGAGCTGCTTACGGGCCGTCACCGCTTGGTCCGGACGGCACTGAGCAGCAGCGTATGTCATATGAAGTGGCGGTTCCGCATGGAAGCTACCAGCTAGTGGTCTAGACCACCAGCCTAAAGGATTTGCACGGGCTCCGAGGCTCCGTGTACAGTCGTACTCCTGCTTGAGACCGAGCGGCGCGGAAAAGCGCCCTCGCTTAGCAGCACCCAAATTTGTCAGATCCTAACTCAGGATCATCTTCCGCATGTCTGCGGGACGGTGGTCAGAGGGCCGGAAAAACACTGATAGAGTTTGGAACACCGAAGGGAAGCCCGGAGGAAAGCCCGAGAGGGTGAGTACAAAGGAAGCGACCGTTCCTTGAGAACTCAACAGCGTGCCAAAAGTCAACGCCAGAT
>NZ_JBEZKI010000010.1:0-176284 GCF_040651615.1 Streptomyces sp. NPDC048417
GCTCGTGCTCGTCCGCACCACGGCCTGCTGAATCATCCACCAGCCGAACCCCCAGGCCAGCACGCCCCAACATCAATCGCGGGGCAGCCCGTTAGACACGACGGGTGGCAGGGCCGCGGTGGGCGCGGCGCTGCGAGCCCCCCTCATCCCCCGGTCTTTCGGCTCCTCGCGGCCAGCTTAAATTATCAGCGATCTTTTCAAAATCTCCGCACAAGTATCGGACAGAAAGGAACACTCATGAAATTCTGAGGTGCAGTGATGCCCATCACTTCCTCAGTACTCCCGTTAGCCTGTCCCCATGCCCCGCTACGAGTACCGCTGCCGCACCTGCGGCGACACCTTCGAACTGTCCCGCCCCATGGCCGAGTCGTCCGCTCCGGCAGCATGCCCTGAAGGGCATGAAGACACTGTAAAGCTCTTGTCCACGGTGGCGGTGGGCGGTACGGCTTCCACACCCGCCGCCGCGCCCAGCTCCGGCGGATGTTGCGGCGGCGGCTGCTGCGGCTAGCCCTCCGTACGGACCGACTTCAGGAATTCCCGCAGGATTCGTTCTCCGGCGAGCACCCCGCGCTCCGGCAACGCGACGACGGCCGGCCCGGCCCAGCCGGCGTCGGCCAACTCCCCGTGCCCCGGGCGCCAGCCACGGTCCGCGGCCAGCAACAGGTCGGCGTCGAGCAGCGAGTCCCCCGCGGCCAGCGTCAGCTCGGCGCCACTGCGCCGCGCGACCTCCCGCATCGCCGCGCTCTTCGTCAGCGGCTTCGGCACCGCGTAGATCTTCCGCCCCTGCAACGACACCGTCCAGCCGCGGTTCTCCGCCCACACCGCGAGGCTTTTCACCCACTCCTCGGGCAGCAGCTCCCGCTCCACCACCAGGTAGGCGAACAGATCCTCGGCGACCCGGAGCTTGCGCAGCCACACCGGGTCGGCGTGCTCGGTCAGATACGCCTCCACCTCGTCCAGCGGCGCGCACTCGTCGGCCAGCCGCGCCAGCACCTGCCCGTGCCAGTCCCCGTCGGACACCCCGTCCACCAGCAGATGCCCGCCGTTGGCACAGATGGCGTACTGCGGCGCCGGCCCCGGCAGGTTGATCCGCTCGTACTGCTTACGGGTCCGGGTGGTCGTCGGCACGAAGACCGCCGCGTCGCCGAGCTCGGTCAGCAACCGCGCGGACGTCTCGGTCAGGTACGACAGCGGCCTGCTCTCGTGCACCTCCACGCAGAGCAGCCGGGGCGCCCGCGCGTCCGGCATGGTCAGCGCCAGGGCACCCGCCGAGTAGATGAGCGTACGGTCCAGGTCGCTCGCCACCAGCAGCGCCATCAGACGTTCACCGCCTTGCCGTCGGCGCCGGTCGCCCCGCGCGTGTACTTGGGATGGATCAACCCGACACAGGTGTACGGCAGTTCGCCGACCTCCTCGACCGGCACACCTCTCTGCTCGGCCAGCAGCCGCACATGGTCCAGGTCGGCGCCCGCCCCGGCCCGCGCCAGGATCTTCCAGGGCACCCGGCGCAGCAGCACCCGGGTGGTCTCCCCCACGCCCGGCTTGACGAGGTTCACGTCGTGGATGCCGTACTCCTCGCTGATCCGCTCGACGGCCGCCCAGCCCTCCCAGGTCGGCGTGCGGTCCGCGACAGCCAGCTCCTTCACGGCCTCGTCCACCGCGTCCACGACCTCCTCGAACCGCGCCGCGACCGCGTCCAGGAAGGCCACCGACACATCGGCCCCGGCCAGCTCGCGGTAGAACTTCGCGCCGTGGAAGTCGTCGGGACCCACCAGGTCGGCCCGCAGCACGGTCCGTGAGATCAGCCCGGAGACCGTCGAGTTGAGGCAGGCGGAGGGGATCAGGAAGTCCTCCCGGGTGCCGTACGTCCGCACGCACGACCCGGGGTCCGCGAGCACCGCGATCTCCGGGTCGAACCCGGAGACACCCTCCCGCTCCTCGAACTCCGTGATCGCGTCCGCGAGTTCCCGGGTGATCGCGCCCTTCCCGGTCCAGCCGTCCACGAACACGACGTCCCGTGGATCGTGATGGGCCGCCAGCCAGCGCAGCGCGTTCGCGTCGATACCGCGGCCGCGCACGATCGACACGGCGTAGTGCGGCAGCTCGGCGCCGTACCGGAACCGCGCCCAGCGGCGCATCAGCACGCCCACCGGGGTCCCGGCGCGCGCCAGCGAGACCAGCACCGGCCGGGCCGACCGTTCGGCCAGCACGGTCTCCGTCACGACCCCGACCGCCTGCGCGATCCGGGCAGCCGACGTCTCCAGGGCCGCGTGGAACAACGCCTGGTACTGCTCGCTCGGCTGGTACTCCACCGGCAGCGACTCGGCGTAGTGCGCGCCGCCGCCCTGGATGGCCTCCTCGCGCTCCTCCGTCGGTGCCTCCAGCGTGACGTCCGAGAGGTCCTGGAGCAGCCAGCCGACGTCCTCCGGCGGATACGAGGAGAAGGCGGGGCCGCGGAGGGGCTCGGGCAGCATGGCGGGGCTCTCTTCGGTCGGCGCGGGGACGTACGACGGTACGACCGCGAGCAGGACATGCGGGGCATGCGCGCCGAGCCGGGCCAGCAGGCCGTCCGGGGCGTGCAGTTCGGGGGTGTCGCCGGTGGAGTCGACGAAGACGACCACCGCGTCGAAGCCGGCGCCGGCCACGTTGTACGCGTAGCGCTCGCCGGGGCCGTCGGCGGGGTCGTCGTGGGCCGGGAAGACGAGACGGCTGCGGATGGCGTAGCCGGGGTCGTCGACGGCCAGGACGGGTGAGCGGGTGGTGGTGGAGTACCGCACCTCGGCGGTGACGAGGGCCTCCAGCTCACGGGCGACCCGGAGGGGGGCGTACATCAGCTCCTCGAAACCGAGGGTCAGCACGCGGCGGGCGTCGGCGGGCAGGGCCTCGGCGAGGCGCGCGGCCATGGCGGGAAGCGCCGTTTCGAGGCGTATTCGGTGGGCCGGGGTGAAGCCGTGCCGTCCGCCGTCGGGGAGGCCTTGCGGCCAGTGCAGGTCGATGCGGGTGAGGTGGGTGCCGTGGGGGGTGGTGCGGTTGTCGGTCGCCTGCGGGCCGGTGGGGGCCGGCCGCGCCCACGCGGCGGTAGCCGCAGATTCAACACGGCCCCGCGCCCCCAGGGGGGTGAGGGCAACGCCCTCAAGGTGCGCGGGGCCGTGTCCGTATGCGGCTCCGCCGCCGGGCGCGGCCGGCCCCGACGGCGCCGCACCCGCCTGACCACCTGTCGCGGCACTCTCTTCGTACCGAGCCACCAGCTCCTGACCCTTTTCCAGGACGCCCTCGGGCAGCTTCACCGTCCCCGACGCCGCCGCCACCAGGTCCACCCGCGCGTCGATCTCCTCGGCGAACGACGTCAGTCGCCCCGCGTCCGCCGGTGATCGCATATCCACCAGAGCCACCACGACGTAACGTTTCCGCGGATAACGGGCGTGCAGGTCCCTGATCGTGTTCAGGACCGTGTTGCCCGTGGAGAACTCGTCGTCGACGAGGACCAGGGGGCCGTCACCGGAGAGCAGCCCGGGGTCCTCCGGGAGCAGCAGATGCGAGGTCGCGTGCGAGTGGGACTCCTCGAAGCCCCCCGCGGGCTCGACCCCGGCGACCGGCCGGCGTGTGGAGTGCAGGTACGGGGCGAGGCCGATACCGTCGGCCACCGAATGCCCGAGGCCCGTGGCCGTCTCGGCGTAGCCCAGGACGACCGCCTGCCCGGCTTCGGCCTCGCCGAGGAGCTCACGCACCCGGCGGCCGAGGGTGAACCCGTGGCCGTACACCACCGCGGGCGACTGCGGCACGTGCTTGCCGAGCACGTTGGAGACCAGCAGGTGGGCCCGCTTGGGGTTACGGCGCAGGGCCAGTCCGAGAAAGGCCCGCAGGCCGTCGTCGCCCACGAGTTCGACGCCGAGCCGCTCGGCGACCCAGCTGCCGGACCAGTCCCCGTTGTTCACTGCGATGTTCATGTGCTTCCCGTGTCGTCCCCTAGGGCCCGTCAACCGGGGATTCCGGCGGCGAGCAGCTCCACGAAGCCGACGTCCTCGTTGGCCACGCCGAACACCTCGGCCCGCAGCATGGTCCGCTCGGCCCAGGCGCGGTGCGGCTTCACCTCGTTCATCTTGTTCGTGTACGCCGAGCGAAGTACACCCCCACCCCCTCGTTCCGGCCGCAGGATGTCCTGGGCGTCCGAGAACTCCTCGTGACTGACGACCGACAGCGCGTGCACGGGGATGACGTGCGAGGGGTGGATGCAGGTCTTGCCGAGCAGGCCGTTGGCGTGGTCCAGGGAGATCTCTCTGAGCAGCCCGTCCATGGCGTGCTCGATGAGGCGGTCGCGCAGCTCCACGGCCTGCTCCTCCAGGAAGGGGCTGGAGCGCAGCAAGGGCTTGAACATGCGCTCGGGGACCCGGAAGTACTCCCAGACCGGCCCGGTCACCGTGAACCCGGTGCCGTCGGCCCGCCCCAGCATGTTCACCACGTCCGCGATCACGGAGGCGATGATCTGCACGTCGTAGGCGGTCATGTCGGGTGCCCGCCGCAGCCCGTACGAGGAGCAGAAATCGGTCACCCCGAGCCTCAGCGCCAGCACCCTGCTCCGGTACTTGTCGACGGCGCGGGCGATGCCCTCCAGAGCGTCCACGCGCGTCTCCCGGTACATCAGCTCGGGCGTCTCCAGGACGGGCATCCCGAAGAGCCGGCGGCCGCTGCGCGCCTCGGCTCCGGTCAGCGCCTCCAGGAAGGGGATGCCGCGCTCCTCGGTGAACTTCGGGAACACGAACCCGGACAGCAGCGACACGCTGCCGCCGAGCCGCCGCACCAGATCGGGGATCTGCTCGGGCTCGCGGACCCGGATGAAGAGCAGCGGCAGCTCCAGGCCCGCCCGGACCCGGGCGGCCAGGTCGGCGAACTGGCGGACGAGGTTCGCCTCGCCCGCCACCACGTCCTCGTCGCCGATGGAGTCCTCCAGGCACAGCACCATCGAGACCACGCCGAGACCCGCCTGCTTGACGATGTCGTCGGCGAGCCGCTCCCGGGTGGCCGGGCTGTACAGCGTGGCGCCCAGGGCCGCGGAGAGCAGCCGGGCCGGGGAACCGGCGGTGAACTCGCACGGCTCCTGGTGGAAGAGGCGCTGCCGCACCTCAGGTGCGATGTGCCCGAAATGACGCATAGAACTCCCCCGTGGCGTGGGCCTAGCCTGTGGAATTGGTAAAGGGTGGCCGGTAATAGTACGTACAAAGCCATGTCGAGGGTTCCCGCCGGGCATGAATTCCAGGTAACCCGCCTGTGTCGGTCGCGGAGCCCCCCGCGTTGTCGTGACCAGGACCGAGAGGGCAGGATGACCGCATGACGCACGCGATGCTGAAGGGGTCGAACGTCCCCGTGGAGGCCACCACGGTCCGGGCGGTACTGCGCTGGACCCCCGGGCAGGGAGTCCCGGACGTCGATGCCTCGGCGCTGCTCCTCGGCCCCGACGGACGTGTGCGCTCCGACGAGGACTTCGTCTTCTACAACCAGCCCCGGCATCCCTCCGGGAAGGTCTGGCGGCTCGGCAAGAAACGGGTGGCCGAAGGCCTCACCGACACGATCCAGACAGATCTCCCCGGTGTCGAGCCCAATGTCGGCCGAATCCTCCTGGTCGCATCGGCGGACGGCGTCCCGTTCGAACACGTACCCGCGCTGCGCATCCTGCTGTACGACGCCTCGGCTCCCGACGCCGAGCCGCTGGCCCACTTCGACATCAAGCCGGAGACCGGCGCCGAGACGGCCCTGATCTGCGGCGAGCTGTACCGCAGGGGCGAGGGCTGGAAGTTCCGCGCGCTGGGCGAGGGCTACAGCAACGGCCTCAAGGGCCTGGCGACCGACTTCGGCATCTCGGTGGACGAGTCGGAGTCGCTGGAGGAGCTGCCGGCCTCCCAGCCGCTGCCGCCCGAGCAGCCGACCTCGGTCCCGGCCCAGCCGGCGTACGGCTACCCCCAGCCGACCTCACCGGCCTACGGCTACCCCCAGCAACAGCCCCAGTCGGGCTACGGCTACCCCCCACCGGCCCCGGTCCCGGTGGCGACGGTCCCGAACACGGACTTCCGGCTGCCTCCGCAGGGACCGCAGTTCATCGGGCGATGACCGCGCCGCCGCAGCCGCCTACTTCTCCACCTTCGTCTTGTAACCCCGCCCCCACTGCAGCCCCCACCCGTACAACCGGTCCAGCTCCCCCTGGAACCCGTACACGAACTTCACCTCGCGCCGGACGACCAGTTCGCCCTTGACGTTCTCGATCATCACCACCGCGCACGACCGGGCCTGCGGATGCCGTTCGTCCAGGCCTATCTCGATCCGCGGCCCGTTGCTGGGGTAGAGCGTCACGATCGCGTGGGTGCGGTCGAACGCGGGCGTCTGGTCGTAGATGTACACGAAGACCAGCAGCCGCTTGATGTCGTCCCGATGATCAAGGTTGACGTACATCGTCTCGCCGGACGCGGACCCGAACCGGTCGTCGCCGCTGAGCTTGACGTACGGCGGTGCGTTCACGTCCCCGAGCAGACCGCCGAGCGGCTGTACGACACCCTTGCTCCCGTCGGTCAGCTCGTACAGCGCCCCAAGGTCGAGGTCGACGTTGACCATGCTCTGCCCGTGCCCGATCACCTCCGGCGGCCTGAGCGCCTTGAAGGGGTGCCGGAACAGGCTCGTGCGCTGTTCGCCGTCGAAGTCGGACGTCCGCATCCGCCAGCTCAGGTTGATGCGCAGGTTGCCGGTGGCCGCGCCCTGCTTGGTGAGGGACACCTGCTGGTGCCGCTTGGTGAGCTCGATGGAGTTGGACGCGGCGCTGCCCGAGTCGAACTCGGCAGCCCTTCCGCCCAGCAGCCCGTCGAAGAAACCCATTCCCGCCCCCAGAGACTTCTGCCAACGCCTCGGGGCGACCGACCGTGTCGGCCGCCCCGTACAGAGCGTTCCTCGTCCAGAAGGGTGTCACACCGTTCCTGTGGACTGAGCGGAAGTGAGTCCGCTCAGCCGCACGCACCGAACGGTCTTGGGCGCACTGGTCCCCCGCGTACTCGACCCCGAGGCAGCGACACGGATCCTGTCCGTGGTCCGATCTCGGGAGGCCGGTTCCCTCACGATCTGGCCATATGGATACGGCCAGAGGCGACGGGGAGGCCCCGAACCATCACACCGGTGGAGCGGGGGCCCCGCACGCCGGCGCCGTAACCGGCGTCCCAGATCGCACGATCACCGTAGCCCGAACAGCCCAGACCACCGCAAGCCCGGAAGCCGACCATCACACGATCGAGTCAAACCGCCCTTGCGTGCGCTCTCCGGCGAGCAGCTTGCAACCGTTCGTTTTCGGACCGGCGAACCGGTTCAGACGCCGGACGAGACCTCAGCCTTCTCGTCCGTCCCCGCTTTTCCCTCGGCCGCCGCCAATCGCCGGTTGCGTCGCACGGAGGACCAGAACGACCAGCCGATCAGGACGACGCCGACGAGACCGGTGATGACCTCGTTGATCTCGTACTGGATGGTGACCATCAGGATGACGGCCAGCGCGCCGATCGCGTAGTGGGCGCCGTGCTCCAGGTAGACGTAGTCGTCGAGGGTGCCCTGCCGGACCAGGTAGACCGTGAGCGACCGGACGTACATCGCGCCGATACCGAGGCCGAGGGCCATCAGCACGATGTCGTTGGTGATGGCGAAGGCGCCGATCACACCGTCGAAGGAGAAGGACGCGTCCAGGACCTCCAGGTAGAGGAACATGAAGAACGCCGCCTGGCCGGCCAGTACCACCGCCGACTTCTTCTTGCCGGTGCGCTCGGCCTCTTCCTCCTCCTCGTGCTCGCGCTCCTCCTCGGCTTCGAGCCGGTCCTCGAAGAAGCCGGAGAGGCCGCCGACGATCATGTAGGTGATCAGGCCCGCGATACCGGCGATCAGGACCGTCTGCGCCTTGTCGACATGGCCACCGCCGTGCTGGTGGGCGTGGGTGGCGAAGGTGAAGGAGGTGATCAGCAGGACGATCAGGGCGATGCAGACCGCCAGCATGTCGACCTTGCCGAGCTTGGCCAGCGGGCGCTCGATCCAGCGCAGCCACTGGATGTCCCGGTCCTCGAAGATGAAGTCGAGGAAGATCATCAGCAGGAACATGCCGCCGAAGGCGGCGATCGCCGGGTGGGCGTCGGTGACCAGTTCCTGGTAGCGGTCCTTGTTGTTGAGCGCGAGGTCGACGGCCTCGATGGGGCCCATCTTGGCGGTGACCGCGACGATCACGACGGGGAAGACCAGCCGCATGCCGAAGACCGCGATGAGCACGCCGACCGTGAGGAAGATCTTCTGCCAGAAGGCACTCATCTTCTTCAGGATTCCGGCGTTGACGACCGCGTTGTCGAACGACAGGGAGATCTCGAGGACGGCGAGGATCGCCACGATGCCGAAGGCCTCCCAGCCCCCGTAGAAGACCGCGGCGACCAGGCCGAGCGCGGTGATCGCGAACGACCAGCCGAAGGTTTTCAGAAGCACTGGCTACCCAATCATGGTGTGGTACGGGTCTCTCCCGCGCCGTACGCGGCTTTACTCACTGTTGACCACGGAGTCTAGAGGGCATCGGTGTCCTACGGCTCGCGCGGGCCCTACATCCGGCTGTGACGGGTGCTACGAGACGTTCACACCGAAGTCGAGCGCGATACCCCGCAGCCCTGAGGCGTAGCCCTGGCCGACGGCCCGGAACTTCCATTCGCCCTGGTACCGGTAGAGCTCGCCGAAGATCATGGCGGTCTCGGTGGAGGCGTCCTCGCTGAGGTCGTAGCGGGCGAGCTCCTGGCCGTCGGCCTGGTTGACGACCCGGATGAACGCGTTGGAGACCTGGCCGAAGGTCTGGCCGCGCTCGTCGGCCATGTGGATGGAGACCGGGAAGATGACCTTGTCGCACTCGGCCGGCACCTTGGGCAGGTCGACCAGAATCGATTCGTCGTCGCCCTCGCCCTCACCGGTGAGGTTGTCTCCGGTGTGCTCGACGGAGCCGTCGGGGCTCTTGAGCTGGTTGTAGAAGACGAACCACTCGTCGCCGAGCACCCGGCCGTCCTTGCACAGCAGTGCGCTGGCGTCCAGGTCGAAGGGGGCGCCGGTGGTGGAGCGGGCGTCCCAACCGAGTCCGATCATGACGTTGGTGAGGTTCGGTGCGGCCTTGGAGAGGGAGACATTGCCTCCCTTGGCGAGCGTGACGCCCATGGTGCTGGTCCTCCCCTAGCGGTGTTTCTCCGGTTGTCCTGCACGTCCGGCGCCGACCGTAAACGGTGCGACGCCGGACAGTGCGGACTTTCGAACGCCCTCGACGGGCGCCCGGACGGGCTCAGACGTTGACGCCGAAGTCCTGGGCGATGCCGCGCAGGCCGGAGGCGTAGCCCTGGCCGATGGCGCGGAACTTCCACTCCGCGCCGTTGCGGTACAGCTCGCCGAAGACCATGGCGGTCTCGGTCGAGGCGTCCTCGGACAGGTCGTAGCGGGCGATCTCGGCGCCGCCTGCCTGGTTCACGACGCGGATGAACGCGTTGCGGACCTGGCCGAAGGACTGCTGGCGGTTGTCGGCGTCGTAGATCGACACCGGGAAGACGATCTTTTCGACGTCGGCGGGGACCGCGGCCAGGTTGACCTTGACCACCTCGTCGTCGCCCTCGCCCTCACCCGTGAGGTTGTCTCCGGTGTGCTCGACCGAGCCGTCGGGGCTCTTGAGGTTGTTGAAGAAGACGAAGTTCTGGTCGCTGCCGACCTTGCCCTCCGAGTTCAGCAGCAGCGCGCTGGCGTCGAGGTCGAAGTCGGTGCCGGTGGTGGTCCGGACGTCCCAGCCCAGACCGACGAGGACCGCGGTCAGGCCCGGGGCCTCCTTCGTCAGCGATACGTTGCCGCCCTTGCTGAGGCTGACTCCCACGAGTCCTCCCTTGTGGTCTCCAGGGGCGGGGAGCCCCCGTCGTGCTTCGGATACCGGATCAACGATTCGATCCTAGTGACGGGTTCCCGCCCCCCGCAGGCCCTGGACCCCGAGAATTACCGGGTGTCGGCCCTGTCGACCCCTAGGGGATCGACGAACGGTCCTTGAAGCGGTCTACAGGGCGTCGAGCGCCTTCACGTAGTCGTTCAGGTCGCGCGCGTCCGGCAGTCCGTTGACCACGGTCCACCGCACGACGCCCTCCTTGTCGATGACGAAGGTGCCGCGGACCGCACAGCCCTTGGCCTCGTCGAAGACGCCGTAGGCGCGTGAGGTCTCGCCGTGCGGCCAGAAGTCGCTGAGCAGCGGGTACTCCAGGCCCTCCTGCTCGGCGAAGACCCGCAGGGTGTGGATGGAGTCGTTGGAGACGGCGAGCAACTGGGTGCCGCGGTCCTCGAACTGCGGCAGGTGGTCGCGCAGCTCGCACAGCTCACCGGTGCACACGCCGGTGAAGGCGAACGGGTAGAAGAGCACCACGACGTTCTTCTCGCCGCGGAAGTCGGACAGCCGCACGGACCGGCCGTGGTTGTCCTTGAGCTCGAAGTCGGGCGCCTTGTCGCCGACCTGGATCGCCATCGCTGCATCCCTTCGTAAGGGGCTGTTCGGGTGAGGACACCCTATGCGGCGACCTGTAGCCGGCGATCACGGCAGGCCGACGGACGGACCGGAGCACGGTCCGTCCGCCGGGTGGGGCTCAGCGCTTCTTGGCGGCGCCCTTCGGGGTCAGCAGCCGGCTGCCGTTCCAGTCCTTGCCCACGCTGACGCCCTTGGTCTGCGAGAGGCCGGCGGTCGTGGCCGCCTCGCCGATGTCGCTCGGCTCGACGTAGCCGTCACGGCCCGTCTTCGGAGTCAGCAGCAGGATCCAGCCGCCTTCCTCCATGTACGTGACGGCATCCACCAGCGCGTCCGTCAGGTCGCCGTCATCCTCACGGAACCACAGCACCACGGCGTCGGCCACGTCGTCGTAGTCCTCGTCCACCAACTCGGTGCCGATGGTGTCTTCGATGGACTCGCGGAGTTCCTGGTCGACGTCGTCGTCGTAGCCGATCTCCTGGACCACCTGGTCTGGCTGGAACCCCAGCCTGACGGCAGGGGTGGTCCGCTCCTCCGCGTGGTCCGCGGTCGCGCTCACGGGTTGCCTCCTGATCATGTCTTGTTGATTAACTCAGCCACGCGCGTGCGCGAAGCATTGGCCGTAGTCCACACGGGCGGGACGGATCGCGCAAGTACCCGGCCGTTCAGACCGCCGAAACGGTGACGATCCCGGCCGTGTCGCCGCAACTCCCGGCACCGTATCGCAGACAGGTGTGGCACACACCACTCCCCTTTTGCCCGCTATGTTCCTTTCGGAATCATCCTCACATACGACGGTCGAACGAGTTTGCCAAGCACGTCACACCCCGGGCGTATCGTTGCGTTTTGGCCGGGCCCGAGTTACCTCACGGTAGAGATGACGTGCGCTGCCCCGAGGTGGACGATGGACAGCGGTGCAGGGAAACGCAGGGATATGCAGGAAAACGCAGGGAATCAGTGCCCCTCTGACAGGTAAGGAACAGCGTGGCTTCCGGATCCGATCGCAACCCGATCATCATTGGCGGCCTTCCGAGTCAGGTTCCTGACTTCGATCCCGAGGAAACCCAGGAGTGGCTCGACTCGCTCGACGCCGCCGTGGACGAGCGCGGCCGGGAACGGGCCCGTTATCTGATGCTCCGCCTGATCGAGCGCGCCCGCGAGCGGCGGGTGGCCGTACCCGAGATGCGCAGCACGGACTACGTCAACACGATCCCCACCCGCGCGGAGCCGTTCTTCCCGGGCAACGAGGAGATCGAGCGCAAGGTCCTCAACGCGACCCGCTGGAACGCGGCCGTGATGGTCTCCCGTGCGCAGCGTCCGGGCATCGGCGTCGGCGGCCACATCGCCACCTTCGCCTCCTCAGCGTCCCTCTACGACGTCGGCTTCAACCACTTCTTCCGCGGCAAGGACGACGGCCGCGGCGGCGACCAGGTCTTCTTCCAGGGCCACGCCTCCCCCGGTATCTACGCGCGCGCGTTCCTGCTCGACCGGCTCGACGAGGAGCAGCTGGACGGCTTCCGCCAGGAGAAGTCGAAATACCCGAACGGCCTCTCCAGTTACCCGCACCCGCGCTCGATGCCGGACTTCTGGGAGTTCCCCACGGTGTCGATGGGCCTCGGCCCGATCGGCGCGATCTACCAGGCGCGGATGAACCGCTACATGCACGCGCGCGGGATCGCGGACACCTCGAACTCGCACGTCTGGGCCTTCCTCGGCGACGGCGAGATGGACGAGCCGGAGTCGCTCGGCCAGCTGTCCATCGCCGCGCGCGAGGGCCTGGACAACCTGACCTTCGTCGTCAACTGCAACCTCCAGCGGCTCGACGGCCCGGTGCGCGGCAACGGCAAGATCATCCAGGAGCTGGAGTCGGTCTTCCGGGGCGCCGGCTGGAACGTGATCAAGCTGGTCTGGGACCGCACCTGGGACCCGCTGCTCGCCCAGGACCGCGACGGCGTCCTGGTCAACAAGATGAACACGACCCCCGACGGGCAGTTCCAGACCTACGCCACCGAGTCCGGCGGGTACATCCGCGACCACTTCTTCGGCGACGACCAGCGGCTGCGCGCGATGGTCGAGCACATGAGCGACGACCAGATCCTGCACCTGGGCCGCGGCGGCCACGACCACCGCAAGATCTACGCGGCGTTCAAGGCGGCCACCGAGCACCGGGGCCAGCCGACGGTCATCCTGGCCAAGACGATCAAGGGCTGGACGCTGGGCCCGAACTTCGAGGGCCGCAACGCCACGCACCAGATGAAGAAGCTGACGGTCGCCGACCTCAAGGGCTTCCGGGACCGGCTGCACCTGCCGATCTCCGACCAGGAGCTGGAGTCCGGCCTGCCGCCGTACTACCACCCGGGCCGGAACTCGGAGGAGATCCAGTACATGCACGACCGGCGCAAGGGGCTCGGCGGCTACGTCCCGACCCGCGTCGTGCGCTCCCAGCCGCTCGCCCTGCCGGACGACAAGACGTACGCGACCGTGAAGAAGGGCACCGGCCAGCAGTCCATCGCGACCACCATGGCCTTTGTCCGCCTCCTCAAGGACCTCATGCGGGACAAGGAGCTCGGCCGTCGCTTCGTTCTGATCGCGCCGGACGAGTACCGCACCTTCGGCATGGACTCCTTCTTCCCGAGCGCGAAGATCTACAACCCGCTGGGCCAGCAGTACGAGGCGGTCGACCGCGACCTGCTGCTCGCCTACAAGGAGTCGCCGACCGGCCAGATGCTGCACGACGGCATCTCCGAGGCCGGCTGCACGGCCTCCCTGATCGCGGCGGGCTCGGCCTACGCCACCCACGGCGAGCCGCTCATCCCGGTCTACGTCTTCTACTCGATGTTCGGTTTCCAGCGCACCGGCGACCAGTTCTGGCAGATGGCCGACCAGCTGGCGCGCGGTTTCGTCCTGGGCGCGACCGCCGGCCGCACGACCCTGACCGGTGAGGGCCTCCAGCACGCCGACGGCCACTCCCAGCTGCTCGCCTCGACGAACCCGGGCTGCGTGGCCTACGACCCGGCGTACGCGTACGAGATCGCACACATCGTCCAGGACGGCCTGCGCCGGATGTACGGCGGTGACGCCGAGCACCCGCACGGCGAGGACGTCTTCTACTACCTGACCGTCTACAACGAGCCGATCCAGCACCCGGCCGAGCCGGCCGACGTGGACGTCGAGGGCATCCTCAAGGGCATCCACCGGATCAGCGCGGGCACGGGCGGCACCGTCCCGGCGCAGATCATGGCGTCCGGTGTCGCGGTCCCGTGGGCGATCGAGGCGCAGCGAATCCTCGCCGCGGACTGGAACGTGAAGGCCGACGTCTGGTCCGCCACGTCCTGGAACGAGCTGCGGCGCGAGGCCGTGGCCTGCGAGCAGCACAACCTCCTGCACCCGGAGGAGGAGCAGCGCACCCCGTACGTGACGCGCAAGCTGAGCGTCGCCGAGGGTCCGTTCGTGGCCGTGTCCGACTGGATGCGATCGGTTCCGGACCAGATCGCGCGCTGGGTGCCGGGCACGTACCAGTCGCTGGGCGCCGACGGCTTCGGCTTCGCCGACACGCGCGGCGCGGCACGCCGGTTCTTCCACATCGACGCGCAGTCGATCGTGGTCGCGGTGCTGACCGAGCTGGCCCGTGAGGGCAGGCTCGACCGCTCGGTGCTCAAGCAGGCCATCGACCGGTACCAACTGCTGGACGTGACGGCGGCCCACCCGGGCGTGGCGGGCGGCGACGCGTAGCCGCTGCGCTCGGCTTCGGCCGGTGCAGGGCGGTGCAGGCGGTGGGGAGCTGCGGGTTGGGGGGGCCGGTCGCGCCCACGCGGCGGAGGCCGCAGCTCGACACAGGTCCGCGCCCCTTCGGGGCGCGGACAGTGCCTACGATGCCCACATGGAGCCACAGTCCGCGCAGGCGCGTTGGGAACAGCTCACCCAACGGCCGTTGCTGGCGCTCGCGGTGGCCTTCGCCGTCGCGTACGCGCTGCCCATCGTGGACAGTTCCGCAGGGCACGTCCTCACCGCCGCGTGCACGGTGGCGGAGTGGGTGGTGTGGGGTTCGTTCGCTCTCGACTACCTCGTACGGCTGGCTCTGGCGCCCCGGCGCAAGGAGTTCGTGCGGACGCACTGGATAGACCTGTGCGCGGTGGTGCTGCCGATACTCCAGCCGCTGCGGCTGCTCCGGCTCGTCGCGACGCTGACGTTGGTGGGGCGGCGGGCCCGGATGGCCTCGCAGATCCGGCTGACGACCTATGTGGTGGGCGCGGTCGTCGGACTGCTGATGTTCGGATCGCTGGCCGTGCTCTCGGTGGAGCGGGACTCCCCGAACGGGAACATCCGGACGCTGGGTGACGCGCTGTGGTGGTCGTTCACGACGATGACGACGGTGGGATACGGCGACCACGCGCCGACGACCGGGCTGGGCCGGATGATCGCGGTCGGTCTGATGCTGTCCGGGATCGCCCTGCTGGGTGTGGTGACGGCGAACATCGCGACGTGGTTCATCGCACGGTTCGAGAAGGACGACGTGGAGGAACGGCGGCAGACGGAGGCGATCGCGCTGCTGACCGAGGAGGTGCGGGCGCTGCGGGCCGAGGTGGCGGCGTTGCAGGGGTGCCCGGGCCCGGGGCTGGGGAGCGGGATGCGCTCACCGGCCCTGGCCGGGTGCCGCTGCGCCCACCCGTGCCGCGTGGGGGTCCCCCCGGGCCTTTCGGGCTCCGGGGGAGGCACGACTGCCCGCAGCTAGTGCCGTGGCAGGCAACGTTTGCCC
Source organism: Streptomyces sp. NPDC048417 (assembly GCF_040651615.1). NCBI lineage: Bacteria > Bacillati > Actinomycetota > Actinomycetes > Kitasatosporales > Streptomycetaceae > Streptomyces > Streptomyces sp. NPDC048417. Next base: position 15,276 of record NZ_JBEZKI010000010.1, read on the forward strand.
GTGAAGGAGCGGCGCCCGGTGCGTGCTCTCGGCGTGCCGGACGGAGGCCCTCGTACTGGACGTACTTGGGTCTTCGGCTGGTGCGGCGAGTGGGGGTCCCCCCGGCCGAAGGCTGGGGGAGCGTGCCGGGCGTCGCGACGGGGCGAACGTTGCCTGTCACGGCACTAGGAAGCCGATGCGGCTGCCCGCCGCTGAGACGCTCGCACGGGTGCCGCTTCGTGGGTGGGCGCGCCACAGCGGCACCACTGCCCGCCGCTGAGAAGAAGCGGCGGCGACAGCGCCCCGTAAGGGGCGCGGGGCCGTCTCGATGTGCGGCTCCGCCGCGTGGACGCGAGCAGCCCCCACCGGCCCCGCGGGCTACAGCGGCGACACGCCCCCCAGCCACAGCAACGCCAGCACCGTGTCGATCGCCCCCAGCACCACCGCCACCAGCGCCGGAATCGAGCTGTTCGGCGACCACCTGCGGCCCATGGAGAGCCAGCCGCACACCAGTGCCGCCGGCCCGAGCACGATCCCGAGGGCGAAGAAGCCGACCACGGCGAATATCGTGCCGATGATTCCGAGCGTGTCACGGTCCAGCCCGGTCCGCGCACCTGCCCGGCCGCGTGAACGGGGGTACCCGCGTGTTCGTTGCCCGAAGCTCGCCATCATCAACTCCCTGGTCTCCATGGACTGTTCGGGTGCGATGACCGGGTACCCCTGTTCCGCGTCCGCAGACCTGCCCGCGCGCTGCCCCCCTCCAGCAGCGCGCCGCGGCCCGGCTGCCCTCCCATGCCCTGCGGAGGACTTGACCCACTGTGACCTGCGGCGCATGCCGAGGGCGAGGAATCTTTAGCGGAGTCACCCTGATAGGGGAACTCCACCAGAGGAAACCGGACATATCGACCGGCGCTGCGCGCTGAAGCCGCGCTAGATGTGTCCGACCCCGGAACCGGCGTCCGCGTTCTCGCCGCGCTTGGTGAACAGCGCGACCAGGATCGCGACCGCCGCCACACCCGCCGCGACCAACGAGGCGAGGCTCATGCCGGAGATGAACGTGTCGTGGGCGACGCCGGAGATCTTCGCGGCGATCTCCGCGGGCGTGCCCTTGGCGACCGGCGCGACACCGACCTGGACCGCCTCGGAGGCCTGCGCCAGCTGCGCGTCGGTCAGCTTCGGCAGCCCCGCGTCGGCCCAGTTGCCCGGCAGGTCGTTGTCGACCTTGGAGGCCATCACGGCGCCCAGCACGGCCGTGCCGAGGCTGCCGCCGATCTGCATCGCGGCCTGCTGGAGCCCGCCGGCCACACCGGACAGCTCCATCGCCGCGTTGCCGACGATGACCTCGGTGGCGCCGACCATGACCGGCGCGAGGCCGAGGCCGAGCAGGGCGAACCAGATGGACATCACGACGCTGCTGGTGTCCGCCTTCAGGGTGGACATGCCGTACATGGCGATCGCGGTGGCCGCCATGCCGCCGGCCAGCGGGATCCGCGGGCCGAGCTTGGTGATCGCCGCGCCGGCCAGCGGGGAGCCGACGATCATCATGCCGGTGAGGGGCAGGAGATGGAGACCGGCGTCCACCGGGCCCATGCCGTGGACGTTCTGGAGGTAGAACGTCACGAAGAACAGGCCGCCCATGAAGGCGATGGCCATCAGGACCATCAGGACCACGCCCGCGGAGAGCGGGACCGAGCGGAACAGGGTGAGCGGGATCAGCGGCTCCTTGACCCTGGTCTCCCAGAAGGAGAAGAGGACGAAGCCCAGCACGGACGCGGCGATGAACGTCCACGTCAGGCCGGCGCCCCAGCCCCAGCTCGGCGCCTTGATGAGCGCCCAGACCAGGCAGAACATCGCGCCGGAGAGCAGGGCGATGCCGAGCAGGTCGAAGGAGCGCGGAGCGCTGTATCCATTTTCCGGGCTCCGCCCGAGGGCGGCGCGGTGATCGCGCAGGATCAGCACGCCCAGGACCAGGGCGATCAGGCCGACCGGCACGTTGATGAAGAACACCGACTGCCAGCTGACGTGCTGCACCAGCACACCGCCGAGGATCGGGCCGCCCGCGGTGGAGGCGCCGATGACCATGCCCCAGATGCCGATGGCCATGTTGAGCTTCTCGGCCGGGAAGGTGGCCCGCAGCAGGCCGAGCGCGGCGGGCATCAGCAGCGCGCCGAACAGGCCCTGGAAGACGCGGAAGGTGACGACCAGGCCGATGCTGTCGGACAGGCCGATGGCGCCCGAGGCGGCGGCGAAGCCGACGACACCGATCAGGAAGGTCTGCCGGTGGCCGAAGCGGTCACCGAGCTTGCCCGCGGTGATCAGGGAGACCGCGAGGGCGAGGAAGTAGCCGTTGGTGATCCACTGCACCTGGGCGAAGGTGGCGCCGAGGTCCTTCTGGATCGCCGGGTTGGCGATGGCCACGATGGTGCCGTCGAGGGCGACCATCATGACCCCGACGGCGACGGTGATCAGGGTGAACCAGGGATGGCCGCGCAGGCCGGCGGCCGGCGGCTGTTCCGGCAGGGCTGTAGGTGTTACGTCCCCCGACCCCGCCGTGTCGATCGTGGTCTGACTAGTCATACGATCGAGGCTAGTGACAGCGACTGACAGTTGACAAACGAAATCACTAGTCAGTAACTGTCAGGCATGGAAACGTTGCGCGAACGCAAGAAACAGCGCACCCGGGACGCGCTGCTGCGCTCCGCGCTGGAGCTGTTCGCGACCCAGGGCTACGAGCACACCACCGTCGACGAGATCGTCGAGTCCGTCGACGTCTCGCAGCGCACCTTCTTCCGCTACTTCGCCAGCAAGGAGGACGTGGCCTTCTTCCTGCCCCGGCTCACCGAGGCGCACTATGTCGAGGCGTTGCGTCGGCGCCCGGCGGAGGAGCCGCCGCTGGAGGCGCTGCGCCGGTCCGTCATGGACAGCTGGGACAGCATCGGGGAGGCCATCGAGCGGTACGTCCCGGTCGAACTGCTGATGCGCACGTACAAGATGATCGAGGCGACCCCGGTCCTGCACGCCGCCCATCTGCGGCGCCAGTCGGAGACCGAGGAGGAGATCGCGCGGATCGTCGCCGAGCGGGAGGGCGTCGACCCGGACACCGACCCCCGACCCCGGCTCGTGGTCGCCGTGTTCGGCGCGGTCATCCGGGTGACCGAGCGGCACTGGTCGGTCGGCGACGACTTCAGCGTCACGGCGATCCGCGAACTCACCGCGTCGTACCTCGACCAGGTGGGGCCGGCGCTCACCGGCAACTGGCGCGAGAGTCGCGAGAGCTGAGAGGGACGGCACGAGCCGAGACGGACCACACGAACCGAGACGGACCACACGAACCGAGACGGACCACACGAACCGAGACGGACCACACGAACCGAGACGGACCACACGAACCGAGACGGACCGCACGAGCCAAGACGGACCGCACGAGCCAAGATCGGCCACCCGTTTGCCGAAACGTGATAACTGTCACTCAGTTACCGCGAGACCCCTTCGTTCTCCTAGTGTGTCCTCCCAGTGACTTCCTTCGACACCTCCCCGCCACTGAACGTCTGGCGCGCGCTGCTGGCCCTGGCCGTGGTGTTCGTGATGCTCGCGACCACCGGCTGGACGGCCATGCGCGCACACCGCGAAACCACCGCCCTGCAGACCTCCCTCGACAAGTGGGAGCACAGCAGTCTGCGCGGTCTCCACCTGCCGGACCCGGAGGCGTCCCCCGCGCTGCTCACCCGTTTCTTCGCCACGCTCACCGTGCACGAGCGCGACCGGCTCGTGCACCGCTACCCGCTCGCGGTCGGCAACATGAACGGCGCCCCGGCCGGCCTGCGCTACCGGGCCAACCACATCGCCCTCGACCAGCAGCGCGCCGTCGAGAAGAAACGTATGCACGACCCACGGCTCACCGCGGCCGGACAACAGGACGCCGGCCGCCGGATGCACCGCTACGAGGCGCTGATGGCCAAGGGCCGGCAGATCCTCGCCTTCGACCCGGACGGCAGCGGCCGGGTCGCCGAGGTGTTCGGCAACCTCACCAGGGCGGAGCGGATCTCCGTCGTCGTCCCCGGCGTCGACACCGACCTGCTCACCTTCCAGCGGACGAACCGTCAGTACACCGCCCCGGTCGGCATGGCCAGGGCGCTGTACAAGGCGGAGCGCACGGCGAGCCCCGCGACCCGTACCGCGGTGATCGCCTGGGCCGACTACACCGCGCCCGACGGGCTCGGGGTGGGCGCGGCGACCGGCACGGCCGCCGAGCAGGGCGCCGTACGCCTCAACGCGCTGCTGCGCGCGCTGCCCGGCACGGCACCGGTGTCGATGTTCTGCCACAGCTACGGCTCGGTGGTCTGCGGGGTGGGCGCGCACGCCATGCCGGACCGGGTGTCCGACATAGCGGTGGCCGCCAGCCCCGGGATGCGTGTCGAAAGCGCCTCCCACCTGGGGACCTCCGCCCGGGTGTGGGCGATGAGGGACGCCACCGACTGGATCCAGGACGTCCCCTACATGGAGTTCGGCGGACTCGGCCACGGCGCCGACCCCGTCTCCTCCTCCTTCGGGGCGCGGGTGCTGTCGGCGCACGACGCACAGGGACACGCCGGCTACTTCGAGCCGGGCACGGACAGCCTGCGCAACCTCGCCGACGTCGGGGTTGGCGCGTACGGTGCGGTGACGTGCGCCCACGACGATGACGGGTGCCGGACAGGTTTGTCCGACACGTTGATGGCCGGACGCGCGTAGAGACAGCAGGAAGTGCGGTATGCGCGGGGATGGGACTGAGAAGCACGTGCCGCATACGATGAGCCGCATGGGTGACGTACTGGCCGGATTTCATGCCGCCTGGGAGTTCGAGTCCGACTCCGTGCTCATCCGCTACGAACGGGGCATTCGAACACCCAAGCTCTTCCAGACGCTGGGGGAACGCCGGGTGCCGTTCGCCGCGCTCGCGGGGGTGACGCTCACTCCCGGCAAACGGGGCACGGTGGTCCTGCGGGCCGAGCCGCGCCCGGGCGCCGATCCCCTGATGGAGGCGGCCGCCGGGCAGTTGAAGGACGGCAGCGACCCCTACCGGCTCGTCCTCCCCGCCGAGCGGGAGACCCTCGCGGAGTACTACGCCGACGAACTACGGCCGCTGCTCACCGAGTCCGGGTCCGGACCGGCCGAAAGGTTTCTGGTGGCCGCGCCCGAGACGCCCCGTCAGTTCAAGGCGTACGACGGCAAGGCGAGCTTCGACGGCAAGGCCGTGCACTTCCGCTGGTCCTGGACGGGCGCGTCGACGGCCAAGTGGAAGGCCGGCGACCAGCGCTTCGCGGTGGCCGACCTCGGGGGTGTGGAGTGGCGGTCCCCGGAGGTCTTCGAGGGACATCTACGACTGCTGCGCCGCGGGGACCTCGCCGGGGCGGCGCCGGCGGTCCCGGCCGACCAGGATCCGGCGACCGTGGTGTTCGGGCTCGGATACGGGCCGGTGCACGAGTCGCTGCCGTTCGCCGCGGCCGTCCTGGAGGCGGTGCGGGCCAAGGGCGGGGCCGCGCTGCCCTCGTCGGCGGGGCGCCGGGACCCCGCCGACATCGCGGAGCGGATTCGCCATCTGGGAGAACTGCACCAGGCGGGACTGGTCACCGACGAGGAGTTCGCCGCGAAGAAGGCGGAGCTGCTGGCGGAGCTGTGAGGACGCCTCAGCTCCGGCCCGCCCCGTAGAAACTGATCTTCCGGTCCAGCACCGACAGCGTGTCGTGCAGCTCGGCGATGCGGCCCAGGACGTCCCTGCGCGTCTGTTCCAGCAGCTCCCGGCGTTCCTGGTAGGTGCCGTCCCCCTCCCGCACCAGCTCCGCGTACCGGACCATGTCCGCCACCGGCATGCCGGTCAGCCGGAGCTTGGTCACGAAGTCCAGCCAGTCCAGGTCGCTGTTGCTGTAGCGGCGCTGGCCGGTGTGGGAACGGTCGATGTCGGACATCAGGCCGATCCGCTCGTACCAGCGCAGGGTGTGGGCGGTCAGTCCGGTGAAGGCGACGACCTCGCTGATCGTGTAGCGGTCCTGGCCCTCGGGGCGCGGATGCCGGCGGGGCGGGGCGGAACAGATGTCGGCGGGTGCGCGGTCGGACTGCCGAGTGGGGACCGCGGTCGAGGTCTGCGTCACCGTCATGACCCAACGCTATGACCTTGGAGTGCGCTCGAAGCAAGCGGAACCCGGGAAGACGGTAAGAAATCCGCGCGACGCGGGGGACGGCCGCTGACTACCGTGCGCGGGTATGAGTCTCGTACGCCGTGCCAGGCCCGAGGACGCACCCGAAGTGCTGCGTCTGCGCCAGATCATGATCGACGCACTGCCCGGTGGGGACGCCTCCACCCACTGGCACGCCCTGGCGCTGCCGGGGCTCCGGGAACGGCTGGACGAGCCGGACGGGGACTTCGCCGCGTTCGTCGTCGACCACCCGGACCGGCCGGGGGCGCTGGCCGCGCTGGTCGTCGGGACCCTCGACTACCGGATCGGCAAGGCGTCCAGTCCGCACGGGCGCTCCGGGTACGTCTTCAGCGTGGCCACCGACCCGGACGCGCGCCGTCGCGGCTACGCGCGCGCGTGCATGGCGGAACTGCTGGCCTGGTTCCGCGAGCGGGGCGCCGGGCAGGTCATGCTGACCGCGTCGCCCGAGGCCGAGCCCCTCTACGCCGCGCTCGGCTTCGTCCACAAGCCGGACCCCACGATGACCCTGACGCTCTGATCCGCTTAGGCTCGTCGGCATGTCCTTGCAGAGCCTTGCGTTGATCGAGAACTGGCCGGTTCCCACCGCCGCGGCGGGTGCCGTACGGGCCGACGGGACGGTCCTGGGCACCCACGGTCCGGCCGGGCAGCGCTTCCCGCTGGCCTCCGTGACCAAGCCGCTCGCCGCGTACGCGGTGCTCGTCGCGTACGAGGAGGGGGCGGTCGAGTTCGACGAGCCGGCCGGTCCCGAGGGGTCGACGGTACGGCATCTGCTCGCGCACACCTCGGGGCTGGCCTTCGACGAACACCGGGTGACGGCGCCGCCCGGGGAGCGGCGGCTGTACTCCAACGCCGGGTTCGAGGTGCTCGGGGACCATGTCGCCAAGGCGACGGAGATTCCGTTCGGCGAGTACCTGCGGCAGGCGGTCCTCGAGCCGCTGGGCATGACGTCGACGTCTCTCGACGGGTCTCCGGCGAAGGACGGCGTCTCCTCGGTCTCCGACCTGCTGCGCTTCGCGGCGGAGTTGCAGGCGCCGCGGCTGCTGGATCCGCGGACGGTGGCGGAGGCGACGCTGACCGTCCAATACCCCGGGACGAAGGGCGTGTTGCCGGGGTACGGCCACCAGAACCCGAACGACTGGGGGCTGGGCTTCGAGATCCGGGACTCCAAGTCCCCGCACTGGACGGGGTCTTCGTCCTCGCCACGGACCTTCGGTCACTTCGGCCAGTCGGGCACGTTCCTGTGGGTGGACCCCGAAGCGGGCGTGGCGTCGGTGGCCCTGACGGACCGTGCGTTCGGCCCCTGGGCGGTGGAGGCGTGGCCGGCGTTCACGGACTCGGTGCTGAGGGAGCTGCGCGGCTGAGGTCGGCCGGGGGGTGGGGAGGCTTACCGGCGCTGGCAGGGTGCCGCCGCGCCCACCCGTGCCGCCTGGGGGCCCCAGGCCTTTCGGGCTCTGGGGGAGGCACGGCTGCCCGCAGCTATGCAGGACACGGCTGGGAAGCGCCCCGTAAGGGGCGCTGGGGGTACCCCCGGCCGAAGGCTGGGGGAGGAACTGCGCGAGCAACCCCCACCGGCCCGCAGGCAAGGGACGGCCGCAGCTACCCGGCCATCTCCCACACCAGCACCTCCGCCGGCGTCAGCCCCTCCGCCGCCAGGTCCTTCGCCCCCGCCACCCGAACCGAATCCCCCGCCCCCAACGGCTCCCCGCCTACCCGCACTTCCCCCCGCACCACGTGCACGTACACATACGCCCCGTCCGGGACCGCCGTCCGCTCCCCCGCCCCCAGCCGGCGGACGTGCAGCATCGCCGCGGCCTCCGGGACGGCGTACGGCGTCGAGTCGGCGATGCCGCGGACGATCTCGTACGACGGCTCGCCGCCGGGCCGTACCGGGGCCAGCCACATCTGGACGAACGTCAGCGGCTCCGCCCCGTCGTTGCGCTCCACGTGCCGGACACCCCCCGCCGAGCTGAGCCGCTGCACGTCCCCCCGGCGCACCACCGTCTCGTTGCCCGCCGAGTCGCGGTGGGTCAGCTCGCCCTCGACCACCCAGGTCACGATCTCGGTGTGGCTGTGCGGATGCTCGTCGAAGCCGGCGCCCGGCGCCAGGCGCTCCTCGTTGCACGCGATGATCGCGCCGAAGCGAAGGTTGTCGGGGTCGTAGTGCGGGCCGAAGGAGAAGGCGTGGCGGGACTCGATCCCGTGCGCCTGGTCTCCCCCGGGGTACCTCTCGGCCGCGCGCCGTACGTCCATCACGGAACCACCGTAGACCGCAGTCGGCACCCGGCGGCGCATGCTCCCGTCCGGATAAGGCAGTCTTGTCCCCGTGCCCGAACCCGTAACGCGCAAGTCCGACCCCTCGGCTCATGCAGTCCACCAGCACTCCGCGACCCTGAAGCGGCTGGAGAAGTCGTCCGGCAGCCTCGCCGCCCAGGCCATCGCGCGGATGGACGAGACCCTGCCGTGGTACCGGGCCATGCCCCCGGAGAACCGCTCCTGGATCGGGCTCGTCGCCCAGGCGGGTATCGCGGCCTTCACCGAGTGGTTCCGGCATCCTGATGCCCCGCAGGCGATCTCGACGGACGTCTTCGGGACCGCCCCTCGCGAGCTGACCCGGGCGATCACGCTGCGGCAGACCGTGGAGATGGTGCGGACGACCATCGAGGTCATGGAGAGCGCCATCGACGAGGTGGCGGCCCCCGGCGACGAGAGCGTGCTGCGGGAGGCGCTGCTGGTCTACGCCCGGGAGATCGCCTTCGCCACCGCCCAGGTGTACGCGCAGGCCGCCGAGGCACGGGGTGCCTGGGACGCCCGGCTGGAGTCGCTGGTCGTCAACGCGGTGCTGAGCGGGGAGGCCGACGAAGGGGCGGTGAGCCGGGCCGCCGCACTGGGCTGGAACTCGCCCGAGCATGTGTGTGTCGTGCTCGGTACCGCGCCCGACGGGGACAGTGAGCTGACCGTCGAGGCCATCCGGCGGGCCGCCCGGCATGCCAAGTTGCAGGTGCTCACCGGGGTGCTCGGGGACCGGCTCGTGGTCATCGCGGGCGGCAACGACAACCCGCTTGCCGTCGCCAAGTCGCTGATCGGGCCCTATGCCGCCGGGCCGGTCGTCGCGGGGCCCGTGGTGTCCGATCTGCTGGCCGCCACCCGGTCCGCGCAGGCCGCCGCCGCGGGGCTGAAGGCCTGTTCCGCCTGGCAGGACGCACCACGGCCGGTACTGGCGGACGATCTGCTTCCGGAGCGCGCCATGGCGGGCGATCCGAGCGCACGCGAGCAGTTGGTGGAGGAGATCTACAGACCGCTGGAAGAAGCGGGCTCGGCGCTCCTGGAAACGCTGAGCGTCTATCTGGAACAGGCGAGCAGCCTGGAGGGCGCGGCCCGCATGCTCTTCGTCCACCCGAACACCGTGCGCTACCGGCTTCGACGTGTGACTGACGTCACCGGCTGGTCGCCGTCCGATGTACGATCCGCCTTCACGCTGCGGATCGCACTGATCCTGGGGCGTCTGGTCGATGGAGATCCCCAGCCATAGGATTTTGTCGGGGGTCCACAAAACCCCCTCGTGTTCTTCGTCCCTGTCCCCACGGGCGGCCGTGGGGCTCCCCAAGAGAGAGTGTGAGAGTGCTCGTACTCGTCGCTCCCGGCCAGGGCGCCCAGGCGCCCGGCTTCCTGACCCCCTGGCTCGAACTCCCCGGTGCCCAGGACCGTTTGCGTGAATGGTCCGAGGCCATCGGGCTCGATCTGGTGCACTACGGCACGAACGCCGACGCGGACGAGATCCGGGACACCGCGATCGCGCAGCCGCTGCTCGTCGCCGCCGGGATCCTGTCCGGCGCGGCACTCGGTGCCATGACGGACATCGCGCCGGGCGCGGTCGCGGGGCACAGCGTCGGTGAGATCACCGCCGCCGTCTTCGCGGGCGTCCTGGACGACACCGACGCGCTGCGCCTGGTCCGCAAGCGGGGTGTGGCGATGGCCGAGGCCGCCGCGATCACCGAGACCGGTATGTCGGCGCTGCTCGGCGGCGACCCGGACGTGTCGGTGGCGCACCTGGAGAAGCTGGGCCTGACCCCGGCGAACATCAACGGCGCCGGTCAGATCGTGGCCGCGGGCACCCTGGAGCAGCTCGCCGCGCTGAGCGAGGACAAGCCCGAGGGCGTCCGCAAGGTCGTCGCGCTCAAGGTCGCCGGCGCCTTCCACACGCACCACATGGCGCCCGCGGTCGACAAGCTGGCCGAGGCCGCCAAGGAGCTCATCCCCGCCGATCCGAAGCTCACCTACGTCTCCAACAGGGACGGGCGGGCCGTCGCCTCCGGCGACAAGATCGTGGACCGGCTGGTCGGGCAGGTCGCCAACCCGGTCCGCTGGGACCTGTGCATGGAGACCTTCAAGGAGCTCGGCGTGACCGCCCTCCTGGAGGTGTGCCCCGGCGGCACCCTGACCGGCCTGGCCAAGCGCGCGCTGCCCGGCGTGAAGACGCTGGCCCTGAAGACCCCCGACGACCTCGACGCGGCCCGCGAGCTCATCGCCGAGCACAGCTGAATTAGGAGCCCACTGCGATGTCGAAGATCAAGCCCAGCAAGGGTGCGCCGTACGCGCGCATCCTCGGCGTCGGCGGCTACCGCCCGACCCGCGTGGTGCCCAACGAGGTGATCCTGGAGACGATCGACTCGTCCGACGAGTGGATCCGGTCGCGCTCCGGCATCGAGACCCGGCACTGGGCGGGCCCGGACGAGACCGTTGCCGCGATGTCGATCGAGGCCTCCGGCAAGGCGATCGCGGACGCGGGCATCTCCGCCGAGCAGATCGGCGCCGTGGTCGTCTCGACGGTCTCGCACTTCAGCCAGACCCCGGCCGTGGCGACCGAGATCGCCGACAAGCTGGGGACGAACAAGGCCGCCGCCTTCGACATCTCCGCCGGCTGCGCGGGCTTCGGCTACGGCCTCACGCTCGCCAAGGGCATGGTGGTGGAGGGTTCCGCCGAGTACGTGCTCGTCATCGGCGTGGAGCGGCTCAGCGACCTGACCGACCTGGAGGACCGGGCCACGGCCTTCCTGTTCGGTGACGGCGCGGGCGCGGTCGTGGTCGGCCCCTCGCAGGACCCGGCGATCGGCCCGACGGTCTGGGGCTCGGAGGGCGACAAGTCGGAGACCATCAAGCAGACCGTCCCGTGGAACCGGTTCCGGATCGGCGACGTGTCGGAACTTCCGCTGGACAGCCAGGGCAACGTCAAGTTCCCGGCGATCACGCAGGAGGGCCAGGCGGTGTTCCGCTGGGCCGTGTTCGAGATGGCGAAGGTCGCCCAGCAGGCGCTGGACGCGGCCGGAATCAGCGCGGACGACCTGGACGTCTTCATCCCGCACCAGGCCAATGTGCGGATCATCGACTCGATGGTGAAGACTCTCAAGCTGCCGGAGCACGTCACGGTCGCCCGTGACATCCGCACCACCGGCAACACCTCGGCCGCCTCGATCCCGCTCGCGATGGAGCGGCTCCTGGCGACCGGCGAGGCGAAGAGCGGCGACACCGCGCTCGTCATCGGGTTCGGGGCGGGTCTCGTCTACGCCGCCACTGTCGTTACCCTCCCCTAGGCACTCCGTGCCGGATCATGCATCCGGTACCGGAAACGCCGCCAGCAACACCGCAGCAACCGTCTGGAACATCTAAGAAGGAGCGCCTGACATGGCCGCCACTGAGAAGGAGATCGTCGACGGTCTCGCCGAGATCGTGAACGAGATCGCCGGGATCCCCGTGGAGGACGTCCAGCTGGACAAGTCCTTCACCGACGACCTGGACGTCGACTCGCTGTCCATGGTCGAGGTCGTCGTCGCCGCCGAAGAGCGCTTCGACGTCAAGATCCCGGACGAGGACGTCAAGAACCTGAAGACCGTCGGGGACGCCACCAACTACATCCTCAAGCACCAGGACTGAGTTCCGCGCCGGGCCTCGGGCAGCACGCCCGGGTCCCCGGCCGGTTCCCGGACTGCGAGGCCCCGCCACCCGGCGGTGGCGCCGTCGAATCCCGTATCCGTTGGAGAAAGAATTCCCGTGAGCCCGACCAATCGCACCGTGGTCGTCACCGGTATCGGCGCAACCACACCGCTGGGTGGCGACGCAGCTTCGTTCTGGGAGGCCCTGACTGCCGGCAAGTCCGGTGTCCGCCTCCTGGAGCAGGACTGGGCGGCAGAGCTGCCCGTCCGTATCGCGGCACAGATCGCCGTCGAACCGGGCGAGATCATCCCGCGCCCGCAGGCCCGCAAGCTGGACCGGTCCGCGCAGTTCGCGCTGATCGCCGCCCAGGAGGCCTGGAAGGACGCCGGTTTCACCGCCAAGGCCGGTGAGGACTCGTCCGCCAACCCCGACCGGGTCGGCGCCGTCATCGCCTCCGGCATCGGTGGTGTGACGACCCTGCTCGACCAGTACGACGTGCTCAAGGAGAAGGGCGTACGCCGAGTCTCCCCGCACACCGTGCCGATGCTGATGCCCAACTCGCCGGCCGCCAACGTCGGTATCGAGCTGGGTGCGCGGGCCGGTGTGCACACCCCCGTGTCGGCCTGCGCCTCCGGCGCCGAGGCCATCGGGTACGCCATCGAGATGATCCGCACCGGGCGTGCGGACATCGTCGTGGCCGGCGGCACGGAGGCGGCGATCCACCCGCTGCCGATCGTCGCCTTCGGCAACATGATGGCGATGTCCAAGAACAACGACGACCCCGAGGGTGCGTCGCGTCCCTACGACTCCGGCCGGAACGGCTTCGTCCTCGGTGAGGGCGCGGGCGTGATCATCCTGGAGTCCGAGGAGCACGCGAAGGCGCGCGGGGCGCGGATCTACGTCGAGGCGGTCGGGCAGGGCATCTCGGCCGACGCGCACCACATCACGCAGCCGGAGCCGTCGGGCAACGGCATCGCGCACGCGCTGCAGAACCTGCTCGACAACACGGATCTGAAGCCGGCCGAGATCGTGCACGTCAACGCGCACGCGACGTCGACGCCGCAGGGTGACGTGGCCGAGATCAAGGCGCTGCGGAAGGTGTTCGGCGACGATGTCGACCACATGGCCATCTCGGCGACCAAGTCGATGACGGGTCACCTGCTGGGCGGTGCGGGTGGTATCGAGACCGTCGCGTCGATCCTGGCGCTGGTGAACCGTACGGCACCGCCGACCATCAACCTGGACAGCCTCGACCCCGAGGTCAACGCGGATGTGGTGCGGGGTGAGGCGCGTGCGCTGCCCGAGGGGCGGATCGCCGTGCTGAACGACTCGTTCGGGTTCGGTGGGCACAACGTGGTCCTTGCGTTCCGGACCCTGTGAGAAGCGTTGCACCAAGGCTTGTGGCCCGGACTCCGTCGGCTGGAGTTCGGGCCACAGTGCGTCTCGTGGTCGGCTGACGGTGAGTGGGGGCTTGTCGCGCAGTTCCCCGCGCCCCTGAAGGGGCGTTCAGCAGAGCCCCCTCAGGGGCGCGGGGAACTGCGCGATCAGCCACGACCGCGCCGCAGACGGCAGACGGCAGACGGGAGGCAGACCGCGGCACTTCCGGCGGAAGCCGACGCGCTCAGACCACCTGGTGGAGCCAGCGCACCGGGGCGCCCTCGCCCGCGTAGCGGAACGGCTCCAGTTCGTCGTCCCAGGGCTTGCCGAGGAGTTTGGAGATCTCGGCCTCCAGGTCGGTCTCGCCGCTCCGTGAGCGGGTCATCGCGGCCCTCAGGCGGTCCTCCGGGATCAGGATGTCGCCGTGCATTCCGGTGACCGCGTGGAAGATGCCGAGGTCGGGGGTGCAGCTGTAGCGCTCGCCCTCGGCCTTCGCGCAGGGCTCGGCCGTGACCTCGAAGCGCAGCAGCTGCCAGCCGCGCAGCGCGGAGGCCAGTTTGGAGGCCGTGCCGACCTCGCCCTGCCAGGAGAACTCGGAGCGCCAGGTGCCGGGCGCCGCCGGCTGCCGGATCCAGTCGAGGTTGACGCGCGTGCCGAGCACCCCGGCGACGGCCCACTCGACGTGCGGGCACAGCGCGCGCGGCGCGGAGTGCACGTACAGAACTCCACGTGTCGTCACCGGAACCTCCGGGCAGAGCGGGACATCTTGCTGGCGGGCTGGCGGCAGTGGCACGACGGCCGCGTTGATGGCGAGGCTACCGTGCGGCGGCGCAAGGAGTGTGACGTACCGTCGGTCCCACAGCCAGGAAACCCCTGCCATTCACCCAGGGGGACGCTTGTACGGGGGTGGACCGTTGCAGGGCGGGGGGTGGGAACTCCCGTGCGTTGTTATGAAGGGGGACGAACCAGCCGACGGAGAGGACCAGCGGGGTATGCGGAAGCAGCGACGTCGGCGTGCGCGTGCCCTGATCGGTGTCGTCGCCGCGACCGCCGCTCTGGCGCTGGCCGGATGCGACGTGTTCGGCGGTTCCTCCTCGGGGGGCGACAGCGGCCGGACGCATGCCTCGCGGACCGTGCCGGTGTGGGACCGCAGCCCGGCCTCGATCGCGGCCGTCGGCGACTCCATCACCCGCGGCTTCGACGCGTGCACGGTGCTCTCGGACTGCCCGGAGGTGTCCTGGGCGACCGGTACCAGCGACCAGGTGGACAGCCTGGCGGTACGGCTGCTGGGGCGGGCGAAGGCGGCCGACCACAGCTGGAACTACGCGGTGACCGGCGCCCGGATGGCCGACCTGTCCGGGCAGATGGCCGACGCGGTGGTGCGCAGGCCGCAGTTGGTGACGGTGATGGCGGGGGCGAACGACGCCTGCCGTACGTCGGTGTCCGCGATGACGTCCGTGGCGGCCTTCCGCACCCAGTTCGAGGACGCCCTGGGCACCCTGCGGAAGTCGCTGCCGAAGACGCAGGTGTACGTGTCGAGCGTGCCCAATCTGAAGCGGCTGTGGTCGCAGGGACGGACCAGTCCGCTGGGCAAGCAGATCTGGAGGCTGGGCATCTGCCCGTCGATGCTGGCCGACGCGGACAACCTGACCAGTGCGGCGACCGTGCGCCGGGACCGGGTGCAGCAGCGGGTCGAGGACTACAACAAGGTGCTGGCGGAGGTCTGCGCCAAGGACCGCCGGTGCCGTTTCGACGGCGGGGCGGTGTACGAGTACCGCTTCGGCACGGATCAGTTGAGTCACTGGGACTGGTTCCATCCGAGCACCGACGGTCAGTCGAAGCTCGCCGCGATCGCCTACCGGACCATCACCGCGAAGGATCCGGTGGACTAGACCCTTGGCTTAGGGTTTCCCTCATGAGCGAACTTTTCGGCACACTTTCCGACGGCACCGAGGTGCACCGCTGGACGCTGGAGCGCGCGGGGACCCGGGTGCGGGTCCTGTCGTACGGCGGCATCGTGCAGTCGGTCGAGGTCCCGGACCGATGGGGGTCCCCCCGCTCGAGCGAAGCCGAGAGTGGGGGAGGGCGGACGGCGAACGTGGTGCTGGGGTTCGCCGACCTGGACGGCTATCTGGAGCATCCGGGCCCGTACTTCGGCGCCCTGGTCGGGCGGTACGCCAACCGGATCGCTCACGCCCGCTTCCCGCTGGACGGCGTGACCTACGCCCTGGAGCCGAACAACGGGCCCAACTCCCTGCACGGCGGCGCCCGCGGCTTCGACAAGCGGGTGTGGGAGGTCGAGGGCGTCGAGCACGGGGTGCGGCTGACGCGGGTGAGCCCGCACGGCGAGGAGGGCTTCCCGGGGCGGCTGGAGCTCACCGTGACGTACACGCTGGACGCGTCCGGCGCGCTGCGCGTCTCCTACGAGGCGGTCACCGACGCGCCGACCGTGGTGAACCTCACCAACCACAGCTACTTCAACCTCGCGGGCTCCGGGAACGCGGGCGGCCATGAACTCCGGATCGCCGCCTCCCGGTACACCCCCGTCGACGGCGACCTGATCCCGACCGGGGAGCTGGCGGACGTCTCCGGCTCCCGGTTCGACTTCCGTACGGCCCGCAAGGTGGGCTCCGGCTACGACCACAACCTGGTCCTCGACAAGGGGGTCACGGACTCCCCCGCCGAGATCGCCGAGCTGCACGACCCGACGTCCGGCCGCACCCTCACCGTGGCCACCACCGAGCCCGGCGTCCAGCTCTACACGGCCGAGCACCTGACCGGCCCCTTCGCCCCGGGCGACGGCGTCGCCCTGGAGACCCAGCACTTCCCGGACTCCCCCAACCGCCCGGGGTTCCCGAGCACCCGCCTCGACCCGGGCACGGTGTACCGCTCGGAGACGGTGTACGGCTTCGGGGTGCGGGACTGACGGAGCAGCCGCAAGCCCCGGTCCAGGGGTCAGGTCCCGGACCGGGGCTGCTCAAGGGGGACTGGTCCCGCACCAGACCTTAGCCGCGCCTGTGAGACGACGGCCGGTGATCGCCCTCCTGACAGTTATCCCGTACGAACCCTTCACAAACACCCGGGAGCCGCCGCACATCGCGAACACTCCGGGAGACGGCACGGTCGCTGCCCCGCGGCGTGGACCGCACCGCGCTCCGCAGGCGATACTGCGGCCCGAACGGCACCACGCACCCCACTGCGACGGAAGGCCAACTCCCGTGACTTCGCTGCGCGTTCGGATCGGTGTTCTTGGAATCGCCCTGATGGCCGGTGCGCTCGCCCCGGGCGCCGCACACGCGGCCACCGTGTCCTCGTCGTCCTCGTCGTCCTCGTCGTCCTCGTCGTCCTCGTCGTCCTCGTCCACCCCGTCCACCCCGTCCTCCCCGTCCTCCCCGTCCTCCCTCACCGTCGAGGAGCAGCGGCTCGACGGGGCCGTGCCGCAGGAGATACTCCGGCGGTCCGGGTTCGACGCCGTGGCGCCGGGGTTCGCGCGGGCGCTCGGCGGCGCGCACTCGTACGCGCAGGCCCGGCGGATCGTCGTACGGGACGGGTCCGCGTTGTGGCGGCGGGCCGTGGACCGGGCGCAGGGGCGGGGGCCGGTCTCCGGTGATCTCAGCCGGGACGACGACCGGCCGCTGTACTGGGCGCGGCTCGGGATGACCCGGGACGTGCGCACCTGGGGGCCGGGGTTCGGGCTGAGCGAGCGGCAGCGGGCGGCGCTGCTCGACGTGCTGGAGCGGACCTCGCGCGGGCAGACCGACATCCGGTATCCCGGCAAGGGCGTGCGGCGGATCCTGGTCACCGGGTTCGACCCGTTCACACTCGACCGGGACATCCGGATCTCCAACCCGTCCGGGGCGAGCGCGCTGGCCCTCGACGGCACGGTCGTACAGACCGCGCAGGGGCCCGCGCGGGTGGAGACGGCCGTCTTCCCGGTGCGGTGGGGCGACTTCGCGCAGGGGACCGTGGAGCGGACGCTGCGGCCGTATCTGCCGAAGGTGGACCTGTTCACGACCGTGAGCCAGGGGCGGGTCGGGCGGTTCGACGTGGAGCGGACCAACGGGGCGTGGCGGGGCGGGTTCCCCGACAACGACAACGTGAGCCGGACGGAGACCGTCCCGGTCGC
Source organism: Streptomyces sp. NPDC048417 (assembly GCF_040651615.1). NCBI lineage: Bacteria > Bacillati > Actinomycetota > Actinomycetes > Kitasatosporales > Streptomycetaceae > Streptomyces > Streptomyces sp. NPDC048417. The sequence continues at coordinate 32,880 of NZ_JBEZKI010000010.1, forward strand.
CGACCCGGCCTCGCAGCCGCAGTGGACGACCACGACCCTGCCGTACGCGGCGATCGTGGCGGCGCCGACCGGGCGGTTCCCGGTGTACGACCACACCGAGGTGACCGAGATCCCGGCTGGGGGTGCCCCCTCTGGGGGAGGCACGGAGGCCGTCGTACGGGCGGACGGGCCGACTCCCGGGTCCACGGCACGGGCCGGGGGCGGCGGGGACTATCTGTCCAACGAGATCGCCTATCGGGCCACGCTGCTGCGCGACCGGCTGGGGCTGCACGACAGCCTGCCCGGCGGGCATGTGCACACGCCGGTGCTGCAGTTCGGGGCCGGGAACACCACCGAGGTGACCGACCCGGAGTTCGTGCGCAACCGGGTGGACATCATCGACCAGGTGCGGGCGATCGTGACCGTGGCGGCGGACGCGAGCTTCAGGAAGTGACCCGCCGGTCCTCGTCCCGGTCCTGATCCGGGTCCTCCTGCGCCGTCTCCTCGCCCAGCAGGTCGCGGGCGAGGAGGGTGGCGCCCGCGACCGCGCCCGGCATCAGGAACACCGCGACGAAGGGCACCAGGAAGGCGAGGCCCAGCGGGGTGCCGAAGCCCCACACCAGGGTCTTGCGGGAGCGCAGCAGGGCGAGCCGGGCGCGCAGGTCCACGCCCCGGCGCTGGAGGGCGACGGCGGCGAGTTCCTCGGTGAGGAAGAAGCCGGTCACGAAGAACCCGACGACCGGTACGACGGTCTGCCCGACGAGGGGCAGGAAGCCGAGGGCGAAGAGCAGCAGGCCCCACAGGCCGGCCCGGAGCAGAACGCGCAGGCTGTCGCGGGCCGAGATCCACAGCTCGCGCCAGAACGGCAGCCCGGACTCGGGCGCGGTGCCGTCGGGCGAGACGTCCGCGTCGACCTTCTCGGAGAGGTTCTCGTAGAAGGGCTGGCCGATCAGCAGCGTGACGGCGGTGAAGGTGAGGACGGCGAGCAGGAGGCCGAGGGCGAACAGCACGGCGGTGAGGAAGCCGCGGAACAGCCCGAGCCAGGGGCTGGACCAGTCGTCGGCGAACGGGGTGGCCCAGGCGACGAAGTCCTCTCCCCATATCGCGAGGGCGACCAGCGCCGCCGCGTAGAGGACGAGGGTGATCAGGCCGGGCAGCAGACCGAAGCCGTACTGCTTGCCGTGCCGGCCGACCCACCGCTGGCCCTTGAGCAGATATCCGAAGCCCACCCCGAGATCACGCATGGCGAAGACTTTACCGGCGCGGTCCCGGGGCACAGTGGGGGCATGAACCCATCGGACGGCGCTGACACCAAGACCTCCTGGTCGCTGTTGAGTCGAACGGGTGCGTCCCGCCGTACCGATCTCAGGAACCAGCAGGGCGTTGTTCACCATGGGAGCTGCCCGCGGCGGCTCGGTTGAGGAGAGCGGATGACGCAGGAGATCACCGTCCAGGGCACGGTCGCGGAGGGCTTCGAGGCGGTGCGCGAGGAATTCGCCGCCTTCGTCGCCGGCGAACCGGCCGACTACGAGGGACAGTTGTGTGCGTACGTCCACGGCCGGCGGGTTGTCGACCTGTGGGCGGGCGAGGGGTCCGACGGGGACTCCCTCTACGGCGTGTTCTCGTCCACCAAGGGCGCCGCGCACCTGGTCGTGGCGATGCTGGTACAGGACGGCACGCTGGAACTGGACCGTAAAGTCACCTACTACTGGCCGGAGTTCGCCGCGGAGGGCAAGGGCACGCTGACCCTGCGGGAGCTGGTCGCGCACCGGGCGGGTCTGATCGGCACCGACACCGGGTTCAGCCCGCAGGAGCTGACGGACGACCGGGCGATGGCCGAACGCCTCGCCGACCAGCGGCCGTTCTGGCGCCCGGGCATCGCCTTCGGCTACCACGCCCTCGTCATCGGCGCACTCACCGGCGAGGTGGTACGGCGGGCGACCGGCCGTACCCTCCAGGACGTGTACGAGGAGCGGGTCCGGGCGCCGTACGGTCTGAGCTTCTTCCTGGGCCTGCCGGCCGCGCACGAGCCGCGCTTTCGCACGACCCGGCCGATGCGGCCGACGCCCGAGCAGCAGGCGCTGCTCGACGCCCTCCCGTCCGGCCCGCACACGCTCGCCGGGATCGCCTTCAACGAGCACGCGGCCGAGCCCGTGGACCTGGCGGCCCTGCCCAACGACCCGCTGGTCCGCGCCAAGGGCCCGGCGTCGTTCGGCGGGGTGGCCTCGGCGCGCGGCCTGGCCGGGATGTACGCGGCGCTGCTCAGCGAGATCGACGGCAAGGCCCCGCTGCTGAAGGAGGACACGGTGGCGGAGTTCGGCCAGTTCCACTCGGTGGGCTACGACCTGGTGGCGCGCGCCCACAAGTCGTACGGCCTGGGTTTCCAGGCGACGGCGGACACCTGGCACCCGTTCCTGGGCGCGGGCACGATCGGGCACAGCGGTGCGGCGGGGTCGCAGGCGTTCGCGGATCCGCGGAGCGGGGTCGCCTACGGCTACACGCGCCGGAGGTGCGCGTTCCCGGGGGGAGCCGCGCCCGAGAACGACCGGTTGGCGAGAGCGGTGCACCGGGCAGCTCTGGCCGGCTGAAACGCGCCCCGGCACCCGAGAGGCCGCACCCCACGTCCAAGGGTGCGGCCTCCGTACAGCGCAACGACGGATCTCAGCCGATCGTCACGGCGGTCAGAGCTTTACGATCATCTTCCCGGTGTTGTCGCCGCGCAGGACCCCGAGGAACGCCTCCAGGTTGTTCTCGATGCCCTCGACGACCGTCTCGCGGTACTTCAGCTGCCCGGAGGCCACCCACGGGCCGACCTCGGCGACGAACTGCGGCTGCAGGTCGTAGTGGTCGCCGACCAGGAAGCCCTCGATCCGGCCGCGGGTCTGGATGAGACGGGCGAGGTTCTTCGGACCGGGGACGGGCTCGGTGCTGTTGTAGACGGAGATCATGCCGCAGACCGCGATCCGGCCGTCCCGGTTCAGCTGGCCGATGGCGGCCTCCAGGTGGTCGCCGCCGACGTTGTCGAAGTAGACGTCGACGCCGTCCGGGGCGGCCGCGCGCAGCTGCTCGCCGACCGGGCCGTTCTTGTAGTTGAAGGCCGCGTCGAAGCCGTACTCCTCGACCAGCAGCTTGACCTTCTCGTCGGAGCCGGCCGAGCCGATCACCCGCGAGGCGCCCTTGAGCCTGGCGATCTGGCCGACCTGGCTGCCGACCGCGCCGGCCGCGCCGGAGACGAAGACGGAGTCGCCCTCCTTGAAGGAGGCGGTGCGCAGCAGGCCCGCGTAGGCGGTGAGGCCGGTCATGCCGAGGACGCCGAGGTACGTCGACAGGGGCGCGGCCTCGGGGTCGACCTTGACCGCGGTCTTCGCGTCCACGACCGCGTACTCGCGCCAGCCGAGGAAGTGCAGGACGTGGTCGCCGACCGCGATGCCCTCGGCGTTGGACTCGACGACCTCGCCGACCGCGCCGCCCTGCATGACCTTGCCCAGCTCGAAGGGGGCGGCGTAGGACTTGGCGGCACTCATCCGGCCGCGCATGTACGGGTCGACGGAGAGGTACGCGTTCCGTACCAGCACCTGTCCCTCACCCGGCGTCGGAACCTCCGCCTCGACCAGGGCGAAATCCTCCGGCTTCGGCCAGCCGACGGGACGGCTGACCAGGTGCCACTCGCGGTTGATCATGACAAGCGCCTTTCCTAATTACTTCAGTACCTGAAACAACCATGCTCCTGAATATTTCATGATGTCAAGTAACGGGGTACCCTTGGGCACATGCCGTCCTCACAGTCCAGCCCAGCGAAGCTCCAGCGACCCGACGCCCTGACCCTCGAGGTCGTCGAGCTGATCGGGGATGTCGTGGCCCGTTTCTACGCGGACTACGAGGAGGCGGCGGGCGAGCACGCGCTCACCGGGGCGCAGGCGCGCCTGCTCAGCCTGCTCTCGCTGGAGCCGCTGCCGATGCGGAAGCTGGCGCAGAAGCTGAAGTGCGAGCCGTCGAACGTGACGGGGATCGTGGACCGGCTGGAGGCGCGGGGGCTCGCGGAGCGACGGCCCGACCCGGCCGACCGCCGGGTGAAGCTGGCCGCGGCGACGGACGAGGGCCGGCGGGTCGCCCGCGAGCTGCGCGACGGGTTGCGCTTCGCGCGGGAGCCGCTGGCGGGACTGTCGGACGCGGAGCGGCTGTCGCTGCGGGATCTGCTGCAGAGGATGCTGGACGCGTAAGAGGGGCGCCACCGCCGAGACCGGCCGGTGGCAGCCCCTCTGGAGCGTGCTCGTTACGCGAACTGGCCGGGACGGTAGTCGCCCGCCGGCTGCTGGAAGATGACGTTCAGCCGGTTGTAGGCGTTGATCAGGGCGATCGTCGCCACCAGCGCGATGAGTTCCTCTTCGGTGTAGTGCTTGGCCGCGTTCTCCCACACCTCGTCGGGGACCCCGCCCGCCGCGTCGGCGATCCGGGTGCCCTGCTCGGCCAGCTCCAGCGCGGCGCGCTCGGCGTCGGTGAACACGGTCGCCTCGCGCCAGGCGCCGACCATGTGGAGGCGCTGCTGGGTCTCGCCGGCGGCGGTCGCGTCCTTGGTGTGCATGTCGAGGCAGAAGCCGCAGCCGTTGATCTGGCTGGCGCGGATCTTGACCAGCTCCAGGGTGGCGGCGGGGATCGACGTCTCCCCGGCGGCCTTGCCCGCGCCGTTGAAGGCCTTGATCAGCTTGTTGGCGGTGGGGCTGGCGAAGAGGTTCAGACGGGCTTCCATGGTGTGTTCCTCCGTTGGGTTCAGCGGGATACACACCTATGACGGAGGGGGTTCCGCGGATGTGACACGGTTTGCTCGATTTGCTTTGGCAGCAAGCCGCGAGCGGTTCTTACGAGCACCACCACAGGAACCGCGTGCACTCACTCTGCGACGGGGTGGGGGCCGGGTTCGACGTCGTCGGGTCGGCCGTCGGCGTCGAACCCGCCGTGGAGGTCGGTGCCGCCGTCGGTGTCCTCGTCGCCGTGCCCGTCGTCGCCGACTGTGCCGACGTGTCCTTCGGGGACGCCGACGGCGACTTCGACTCCTTGTCCTTCGACGCGGAGGGGGACGCGGAGGCGGACGGGTCGGCCGAGGCGGAGCTCGCCGCGCCGGACGCGCCGGACGCGTCGTCCAGGGGCTGGGCCGTCGTACCCGGGGACGACGTCGACGTACCGCCGTCGGCGCTGTCGCCGCCCGCCGAGGCCGGGCCCGGGCTCGTGAACGGTATGGCGTCCGTGCCGAGTTCGGCGAGGCTCAGGCTGCCCGCCGCCAGGACGCACGCCACGCTCACGAGCAGGATTCTGCGGCGCCGCCGGCGATGGGCCGCGGCCTTGCGGTCACGACGGCTCCCGTCGGCCGCGGAAGGCTCCTCGACGCCCTCGGCAAGGCTCTCGGCGGCTCGTCCCCGGCTCCGGCCGCCGCGCCCGCGTGCCGCCCGCCGCCGGTCCGCCCGGCCACCCGTCACGGGCTCGTCGCCCTCGCCGTCGTCACCGTCGTCGGCCGCGTGTGCGTCCTCGCGGAACTCCGTCTCCGGGTAGGGGGCTTCACCGGTCACGGCCGGGTCGGTCACGGCCGGGTCGGGGGCGGCCGCTTCCCGCGCGGACGCGCGTAGCGTTTCGGCCGGAGCGCCGCACCCCGGGCAGGCGAGGGCGCCATTGAGGTGCCGTCGGCACGGGTAGCAGTAGTCCATGACGCGGGAAGACTAAGTTCCCCACCGGTCACTTAACCACCCGGCCCTGTGAAGGTTCTGTGGGAGACCGGAAAACCTGTCGAAAGCCTTGCCGAAACCGTTACCTGTTCGACCCATTGACACCCCGACCGTCCCGTCCTTACTGTCGCGCCAGCATTTCGAACGTGTGACGAAATCTCGAACAGCTGAGGGGCAACTGCCGTGCGCATCACCGGAATCAGCACACACGTGGTCGGGACGCCGTGGCGCAACCTGACGTACGTCCAGGTGCACACCGACGAGGGGATCACCGGAGTCGGCGAGACCCGGATGCTCGGTCACACCGACGCGCTGATCGGCTATCTGCGAGAGGCCGAGGCCAACCACATTCTCGGTTCCGACCCGTTCGCAGTGGAAGACCTCGTACGCCGGATGAAGTACGGCGACTACGGCCGGGCGGGCGAGATCGTCATGTCCGGCATCGCCGTGGTGGAGATGGCCTGCTGGGACATCAAGGGCAAGGCGCTGGGCGTGCCGGTGTGGCAGCTGCTCGGCGGGAAGGTGACCGACAGGGTCAAGGCGTACGCCAACGGCTGGTACACGACCGAGCGAACGCCGGAGGCGTACCACAAGGCCGCCCAGGGGGTGATCGAGCGCGGGTACAAGGCGCTGAAGATCGACCCGTTCGGGACCGGGCACTTCGAGCTGGACCACGAGCAGACGCTGTACTCCGTGTCGCTGATCGAGGCCGTGCGGGACGCCATCGGGCCGGAGGCCGAGCTGATGCTGGAGATGCACGGCCGCTTCTCCCCCGCGACGGCCGTCCGGCTCGCGCGCGAGCTGGCGCCCTTCAAGCCGGCCTGGCTGGAGGAGCCCTGCCCGCCGGAGAACCTGAAGGCGCTGGAGAAGGTCGCCGCCAAGGTGGACATCCCGGTCGCCACCGGTGAGCGCATCCACGACCGGATCGAGTTCCGCGAGCTCTTCGAGAGCCAGGCCGTGGACGTCATCCAGCCGGACGTCGGCCATATCGGCGGTATCTGGGAGACCCGGAAGCTCGCCGCCACCGCCGAGACCCACTACGTGCTGGTCGCCCCGCACAACGTCGGCGGCTCGGTGCTCACCGCCGCCTCCCTCCAGGTCGGGTTCACCTCCCCGAACTTCAAGATCCTGGAGCACTTCAACGACTTCGCCGACGCCGAGATCAAGAAGGTGGTCAAGGGCGCGCCGGAGGTCGTCGACGGGTACTTCCAGCTGTCCGACGCGCCCGGTCTCGGGGTCGAGTTCGACGCCGACGCCGCCGCCGAGTTCCCGCAGCAGCAGGCCCGCTTCGACCTCTGGGCGGACGGCTGGGAACAGCGCAAGCCCAAGGGGACCAAGTGAGCTCCCAGGTCGTCGTCGAGGCGCCGGGCGTCCACCGGGTCGAGGAGCACACGCCCCGCGACCCCGGTCCCGGCGAGGCGCTGGTCGCCGTGCACGCGGTCGGGATTTGCGGAAGCGACCGCGAGGTGTACCAGGGGAACCGGCCCGAGGGGTACGTCCGTTACCCGCTGACGCCCGGCCACGAGTGGTCGGGGACCGTCTCCCGGGTGGGGGCCGGGGTGCCTGCCTCGCTCGTCGGGCGCAAGGTCGTCGGCGAGGGGTTCCGGAACTGCCAGGTGTGCGACCGGTGCCACGCCGGTGAGACCACGCTGTGCACGGACGGGTACGAGGAGACCGGGTTCACCCAGCCGGGCGCCATGGCCGCCACCCTCACCCTGCCGGCCCGGCTGCTGCACGCCCTGCCGGACGACGCGGATCTGACCGCCGCCGCCCTCCTTGAACCCGCCGCCTGTATCGCGGCGGCCGCGCTGAAGGGCAGCGCGCGGCCGGGTGAGCGGGTCGCGGTGGTCGGCACCGGGACGCTCGGGATGTTCGCCGTGCAGTTCCTGAAGGCGATCTCGCCGGGTGAACTGCTGGTGGTCGGGACCCGGAACGACCGGGAGGCCCTCTCCCGGCAGTTCGGGGCGACCGACTTCCGTACCAGGGACCAGAAGCTCCCCGACGACTTCGACGTGGTCATCGAGACCGCCGGGTCCGCGTCCGCCGCGCGCACCGCGGCCGCGCTGCTCCGGCGGGGCGGGCGCCTGGTCCTGACCGGCATCCCGGCCGCCGGTGCCGAGGGTCTGGACCCGACCGACCTCGTCGTACGGCAGCTGGAGGTGCACACCGTCTTCGGGGCGCCGCCGGATGCCTGGGCGCACACGGTACGGGTCTTCGGGGCCGGACTCCTCGACCCGCTGCCGCTGGTCACGCACGAGCTGCCGCTGACCGGGTTCCCGCAGGCCATCGAGCTGGTGGGGGCCGGTGATCCGAAGGTGGGCAAGGTGCTGCTCCGCCCCTGAGTCGTACGCCGGTCGCGGCGTGCCCTGACCTCGCCGTGACCGGCGTACCACCAAGCCGTTTTCCATAGCCCGAGCCGCGAACCTTGTCCGAAATACCGAACGTGAAGGACAGCTTGTGACGACCGACGCTTCCGTTACGGCGGCCCGCCGACCCGGTGAGCAGGCGCTCACCGCTCTCGGCCTGGGTGCGCCCGCCCTCGACCCCGCCGACGCCTCCGCCCACAGCTTCCCGGGCGGCGGCAAGTGGCGCACCGAGATCCCCTCCTGCGAGGGTCCCGAGGCGCTTGCCGTCGTCCTCAAGGAGTCCTCGCGCCTGGACGTGCCGATCCACCGGATCAGCCAGGGCAGCGGCGTGTGGATGCTCACCGACGCCGAGATCACCGAGATGGTCGAGGCGACCGCCGAGCGGGACATCGAGCTGTGCCTGTTCACCGGCCCGCGCGGCACCTGGGACATCGGCGGCTCGGTGCGCTCCGACTCGCGGGGAGCCGGACTGCGCGCACGCGGCCACGACGCCGTCGCCGGATGCGTCGAAGACGCTGTACGGGCAACGGAGTTGGGCGTCAAGTGCCTGCTCGTCGCCGACGAGGGCGTGCTCTGGACGCTGCACCGGGCCCGGCGGGCGGGGATCATCCCGGCCGACACCACGCTGAAGGTGTCCGCGCTCGTCGGGCCGGTCAACCCGGCCTCGTACTCCGTCTTCGAGCACCTCGGCGCCGACTCCGTCAACGTGCCGAGCGATCTGACACTCGATCACCTCACCGAGATCCGCCGGGTGTCCGGCGCGCCCATGGACATGTACATCGAGGCCCCCGACGACCTCGGCGGCTACGTCCGGATGTACGAGGTCGCCGAGCTGATCCGGCGCGGCGCACCGATCTATCTGAAGTTCGGCCTGTCCAAGGCACCCGGTATCTACCCGTGGGGCACCCATCTGCGGGACGTGACCCTGGACACCGCGCGGGAGCGGGTGCGTCGGGGGCGGCTCGCCCTGGACCTGCTCGCCCGGCACGGCGCGGACGGGGACATGGCACCGCTGGGGTCGCGACTGCCGGGGGTCCTCAACCGGTTCCCCACCGAGGGTTCTGCCTGACGTCCGGCCGGGACCGCGGGCCGTCGGCGGCCGGTCACGCCCACGCGGCGGAGCCGCACATCGATACAGCCCCGCGCCCCTTCGGGGCGCTTCAACCGACCTTGCATGAAACATCTCAACGACGAGAAGAACAGGGACCGATCACATGCGCACTCGTAGAAGCGCCCTCACCCTCATAGCCGGGGCCGCCTCCCTCGCCCTGACCCTGTCCGCGTGCGGCCAGAGCGGTGAGGGCGGCAGCAAGGACGACAGCGGCAGCGCCAAGGGCGGCACGATCGGCATCGCGATGCCGACCAAGTCCTCGGAGCGCTGGATCGCCGACGGCAACAACGTCGTCAAGAACCTGAAGTCCAAGGGCTACAAGACCCAGCTGGTCTACGGCGAGGACGACCCGGAGACCCAGGTCTCGCAGATCGAGAACCTGATCACCCAGGGCGTCAAGGGGCTGATCATCGCGGCCATCGACAACAAGTCCCTGAACAACGTGCTCCAGGAGGCCGCGGACGCCAACATCCCGGTCATCGCCTACGACCGCCTCATCCTCGGCACGAAGAACGTCGACTACTACGCGTCCTTCGACAACGAGAAGGTCGGTGTCGAGCAGGGCACGTACATCGTGCACAAGCTGGGCCTGGACAGCGGAAAGAAGGGCCCGTTCAACATCGAGCTGTTCGCCGGCTCGAACGACGACAACAACACCAAGTACTTCTTCAACGGCGCGATGAGCGTGCTCCAGCCGTACATCGACAAGAAGGAGCTGGTGGTCAAGTCCGGCCAGACCGCACTGAACAAGGTCACCACGCTCCGCTGGGACGGCGCGACCGCGCAGTCCCGCATGGAGGACATCCTCACCTCCTCCTACAAGTCCGCCAAGGTCGACGCGGTGCTCTCGCCGTACGACGGCATCTCGATCGGCATCATCGCGGCGCTGAAGTCGGACGGCTACGGGTCCAGCAGCCAGCCGCTGCCCGTCATCACCGGGCAGGACGCCGAGCTGGCCTCGGTGAAGTCGATCATCGCGGGTGAGCAGACGCAGACCGTCTACAAGGACACCCGGCAGCTCGCCAAGGTCGCCGCGACCATGGTCGACGACGTGCTGAACAAGAAGACCCCGCAGGTCAACGACACCAAGACGTACAACAACGGGTCCAAGGTCGTCCCCGCCTACCTGCTGCAGCCGGTCAGCGTCGACAAGGCCAACTACGAGGACGTCCTGGTCAAGGGTGGCTACTACACCGACGCCGAGCTCAAGTAATCCGCCGACCCCTGATCGACAAGCACTGATTGGAAGGCAGACCATGGCGGGACCCGTCCTGGAAATGCGCTCGATCGTCAAGACCTTTCCCGGTGTCAAGGCGCTGTCGGACGTCACCCTGACCGTCCGTCAGGGCGAGGTCCACGCCATCTGCGGGGAGAACGGCGCCGGCAAGTCGACCCTGATGAAGGTCCTCTCCGGCGTCCACCCGCACGGCAGTTACACGGGCGACATCCTCTTCGAGGGCGAGCCGTGCGAGTTCGGTGACATCCGGGCGAGCGAGCAGCGCGGCATCGTGATCATCCACCAGGAGCTGGCGCTGTCGCCGTACCTCTCGCTGGCGGAGAACATCTTCCTCGGCAACGAACACGCCAAGGGCGGCTTCATCGACTGGCGGGAGACCCTGCGGCACGCCACCGAACTGCTGCGCCGGGTGGGTCTGGGCGACCACCCGGAGACCCGTGTCGCCGACATCGGCGTGGGCAAGCAGCAGTTGGTGGAGATCGCGAAGGCGCTCTCGAAGAAGGTGAAGCTGCTCATCCTCGACGAGCCGACCGCGGCTCTGAACGACGAGGACAGCGGCAAACTCCTCGATCTCATCCTGGAGTTGAAGAACCAGGGCATCACCTCGATCATCATCTCGCACAAGCTCAACGAGATCCGCCGGGTCGCCGACTCGGTGACGATCATCCGGGACGGTCACTCCATCGAGACCCTCGACGTGAAGTCGGCGGAGACGACGGAGGAGCGGATCATCTCCGGCATGGTCGGCCGCGACCTCGACCACCGCTTCCCCGAGCGCACCCGCTACGAGGGCGAGGAGGACGCGGCACCGGCCCTGGAGATCCGCGACTGGACCGTGCTGCACCCGATCGACCAGGAGCGCAAGGTCGTCGACGACGTGTCGATCCACGTCCGGCGCGGCGAGATCGTCGGTATCGCCGGCCTGATGGGCGCGGGCCGTACCGAACTCGCGATGAGCGTCTTCGGGCGGACCTACGGCCGTTACGCGGGCGGCTCGGTCCTCAAGGACGGCACGGAGATCCGTACCAAGTCGGTCGCCGAGGCGGTCGGGCACGGCATCGCCTATGTCACCGAGGACCGCAAGCACTACGGCCTCAACCTCATCGACACCATCAACCGCAACATCTCACTGACCGCGCTGAACAAGGTCGCCAAGCGCGGGATCGTGGACGAGCACGAGGAACGGCAGGTCTCCGAGGGCTACCGCACGTCCATGAACATCAAGGCGCCGACCGTCTTCGAGCCGGTGGGCAAGCTGTCCGGCGGCAACCAGCAGAAGGTCGTCCTCAGCAAGTGGATCTTCGCAGGCCCGGACGTGCTGATCCTGGACGAGCCGACCCGCGGGATCGACGTCGGCGCCAAGTACGAGATCTACACGGTCATCGACCGGCTCGCCGCCCAGGGCAAGGCGGTCGTCTTCATCTCCTCCGAGCTGCCCGAACTGCTCGGCATGTGCGACCGCATCTACACCATGGCCGCGGGCCGGCTGACCGGTGAGGTGCCCCGGGCCGAGGCCACGCAGGAAGTGCTGATGCGCCATATGACGAAGGACAAAGAGGTAACGCGATGAGCACGGATGTCACCGCCAAGAGCCCGGCGCCCGCGCCGCCGGGCAAAAGCGGATCGGCCGCCGACCAGAACCTGCTCCGGATGGTCCTCGACGGGCTGCGCCGCAACATGCGCCAGTACGGCATGCTGATCGCGCTCGGCCTGATCGTCGCCCTGTTCGCCGTGTGGACCGACGGGGACCTGCTGCTGCCGCGCAACGTCTCCAACCTGGTCCTGCAGAACAGCTACATCCTGATCCTGGCCATCGGCATGATGATGGTGATCATCGCCGGGCACATCGACCTGTCGGTCGGCTCGCTGACGGCGTTCGTGGGCGCCTTCGCGGCCGTACTGACGGTCAATCACGGGGTGCCCTGGCCGGTCGCGTTGATCCTGTGCCTGGCGATGGGTGCCGTGGCCGGCGCGCTGCAAGGTGTGCTGATCGCCTACTTGGGCATACCGTCGTTCATCGTCACCCTCGCCGGGATGCTGCTCTTCCGCGGTCTCACCGAGATCCTGCTCCAGGGCCAGACCATCGGCCCGTTCCCGAACGGCCTGCAGAAACTGGGCAACGGCTTCCTCCCCGAGGTGGGCCCGCACACCAACTACCACAACATCACGCTGCTGCTGGGTGTCGTGCTGATCGCCGCCGTGGTCTGGCAGGAGTTCCGGGACCGGCGCCGCCAGCAGGAGTTCGCCCTGGACGTGCCGCCCACCCGGCTGTTCCTGCTCAAGCTGACCGCGCTGGTCGCCGCGATCCTCGTCCTCACCCTGCTGCTCGCCAGCTACAAGGGCGCCCCGATCATCCTGATCGTCCTGGGCGCGCTGGTCGTCGGCTACGGCTACGTGATGCGCAACGCGGTCTTCGGCCGGCACATCTACGCGATCGGCGGCAACCTGCCGGCGGCCAAGCTGTCCGGCGTCAAGGACAAGAAGGTCTCCTTCTACGTCTTCCTGAACATGGGCGTGCTCGCGGCCCTGGCCGGTCTGGTGGTCGCCGCCCGGCTGAACGCGGCCTCGCCGAAGGCGGGTGACGGCTTCGAACTGGAGGCGATCGCCTCCTCGTTCATCGGCGGCGCCTCCATGAGCGGCGGTGTCGGCACCATCCTCGGTGCCATCATCGGCGGTCTCGTCCTCGGCGTGCTGAACAACGGCATGAACCTCCTCAGCGTCGGCACCGACTGGCAGCAGGTCATCAAGGGCCTCGCCCTCCTCGCGGCGGTCGGATTCGACGTGTGGAACAAGCGCAAGTCCGGTTCGTAGTCAGCTCGGGCCCCGCCGGAAGGCGGGGCCCCTCCTATTTGCAGGAGCCGCACATGGAACTGAACAGACGCACGGTCATCGCAGGAGCCGCGGCCGCGGGCATCGCCGCCACCACCCTCGGCGCCGGTACCGCCGAGGCCGCCACCGCCTCGGGAGGCAGGAAGCCGGTGAAGGAGTCCTTCGGGAAGCTCGCCGACGGCACCAGGATCTACCGCTGGTCGCTGGAGAACGGCGGCACCCGGCTGAAGGTCCTCAACTGGGGCGGTGTCGTCCAGACCCTGGAGGTCCCGGACCGGCGCGGCCACTACGCCAACGTGGTCAACGGCTTCGACGACATCGCCGACTACGTGGCCGGCTCGCCGTACTTCGGCGCGCTGATCGGCCGCTACGGCAACCGGATCGGCAAGGGTCAGTTCACCCTGGACGGCAAGAGCTACCAGCTCTCCGTCAACGACGGCGTGAACAGCCTGCACGGCGGCACCCAGGGCTTCGACAAGCACGTCTGGGACGTCGAGCCGTTCACCAAGGGCTCGGACGTCGGCCTCGTCCTGCACTACACCAGCGTCGACGGGGAGATGGGCTACCCGGGCACGCTCAAGGCGACGGTGACGTACACCCTCACCAAGCACGGTGAGTGGATCATCGACTACCGGGCCACCACCGACAAGGCCACGGTCGTCAACCTCACCAGCCACGTCTACTGGAACCTCGCCGGCGAGGGCAGCGGCACGATCGAGGACCACGAGCTGACCATCGCGGCGGGCCGGTACACGCCGACCGACTCGGGGCTGATCCCGACCGGTGAACTGGCGACCGTCCACGGCACGCCCTTCGACTTCCGCGAGACGAAGACGATCGGGCGGGACATCCGGGCCGGCCACGCGCAGCAGGTGCAGGCCAAGGGGTACGACCACAACTGGGTCCTCGACAAGGGGATCACCGCGAAGCCGGAGCACATCGCGACGTTGCGGGACCCGCGGTCGGGCCGCACGCTGAAGATCGCGACCGACCAGCCGGGGCTGCAGTTCTACTCCGGGAACTTCCTGGACGGGACGCTGACGGGGACGGGCGGGCGGACGTACCGGCAGGGGGACGCGCTGTGCCTGGAGACCCAGCACTTCCCTGACTCGCCGAACCACGCGACCTTCCCGTCGACGGTGCTTCGGCCGGGGCAGGTCTACAGGACACGGACGGTTCATTCGTTCGGGGCCTGAGGCAGCGTGGGCGCGACCGGTAAGGGGCTGGTCGCGCCCACGCGGCGGAGCCGCATGTCGGTAGAGCCCCGCGTCCCTGACGGGGCTCTGAAACTCACGTTTCTTTCACATCCGTTGAACAGCGTCACACGAGACTCCGTACTCAAGGGTGGCCCGTGCTCCCCCGCGCGGGCCACCCAAGACGACGGGCCCGGTCGTCCCCACCGGGCCCGCCTCATACGGAGGTTCAATGGCCGGCAACGTCACCTCGTTGTTCCGCAGCGGTGCGCACAGCCCGTCGATGGCGGCGCTGACCCGTGAAGGGGGCGAGGGGGCCGGTCCCGTTGACTTCTGCATTCCCTGCAATCCGTACTTCCCCACTCCGGCGATGATGGAAACGATGGCGTCCCGGCTGAAGGACATCATCACGTTCTACCCGAGCAGCGCCGACACCATCACCGCCGAGCTGTGCCAGCTCCTCCAGCTCCCGCCGCAGGCCGTCGCCATGGGCAACGGCTCCACCGAGCTGATCACCTGGATCGACCACCTGCTGGTCCGCGAGTCCCTCGCCATCCCCGTCCCCACCTTCGGCCGCTGGACCGACCAGCCGATGGAGACCGGCAAGCGCGTCGACATGTTCCCGCTCCAGGAGTCCAACGGCTTCGCCCTCGACCTCGCGCAGTACGCCGAGTTCATACGCAAGCGGGGCACCCGGGTCGCCGTCATCTGCAACCCCAACAACCCCGACGGCGGCTTCCTCCACAAGCAGGCGCTGGTCCAGTTCATGGACGCCATGGCCGACCTGGACCTGATCGTCATCGACGAGTCGTTCCTGGAGTTCGCCGACGCCGAGGCCGAGCCCAGCGTCGTCCAGGAGGCGATGCTCCGGCCGAACGTGATCGTGCTGCGCAGCCTCGGCAAGAACTTCGGTCTGCACGGCATCCGGTTCGGCTACATGGTCGCCAACCCCTCGCTGGCCGGCAAGGTCCGCTCGATGCTGCCGAAGTGGAACCTCAACGCGTTCGCCGAGTACGTCGTCTTCATGCTCAAGGAGCACGGCGCGGAGTACGCGCAGAGCCTGCTCCAGGTCCGCAAGGACCGGCTGGAGATGGCCAGCCAGCTCTCCGTCCTGCCCGGTCTGACCGTCTATCCCTCGCAGGGCAACTTCCTCTTCGTGCGCCTTCCCGTCGGCGCCGAGGGCACGGTGGTCCGGGACCGGATGCTCACCGAGCACCGCATCCTGGTCCGCGAGTGCGGAAACAAGATCGGTTCGTCCAGCCGCTTCCTGAGGCTCGTGGTGCGCCCCGAGGTGGACGTGCGTCGCCTGGTGTCCGCCATGGAGCAGGTGCTCTACGGGTCCAGGAGGGGAGCCGCCGTGCCCGAGCTGGGCAATGGGACCAGCTACAGCTCGGGCACGGCGGCGGTGGACCGGCTGGTGAGCGAGACCAACGGGGCGGGCATGCAGCTCGCGCAGGCCGTCGGTATGGGGCCCGTCCCCGGTCTCACCGCGGCGCCGGCCATGGGGCCGGGCCTCACCGCGGCGCCGGCCATGGGGCCGGGCCTCACCGCCGCTCCCGCTGCCGGTGTCGGCATGCCGCTCCCCGTCGCCGCCCAGCAGGGTGGTGTCGGGATGCCGATGCCGGCGGCAGCGCCCGCCATGCAGCAGCCTCAGCCGATGGTGGCCCAAATGCAGGCGCCCATGCAGGCGCCGCCGATGCAGGCACCGCCGATGCAGGCACCGATGCAGATGCCCATGCAGGCCCCGGTTCCCGTGCCGCCGCCCGCTCCGGCCGGGCCCACCCCGGCCGGGGTTCCGGCGCGGGGTGGGCTGACCGCCGCGCAGGTGCGGGGGATGACGGCACCTGCGCCGGCGCCTCCGGCGCCCGGGTTGTCCCCGGCGCCGGCCACGGGGTGGCCGAACGCGCAGAGCTGGCCCAACGCGGCGGGGATGGGGCAGGCCGGGTAGGCGCCGCCGTAGGGGTGCGGTGCGTGGTCGGGTGCGGCGCCGTTGTGGCTGGTCGCGCCCACGCGGCGGTAGCCGCACATTCAACGCAGCCCCGCGCCCCTTACGGGGCGCCTGAGCTGGGCGGTACCCGGGGACGCCGTCGCTGATGGCGCCCACGCGGCGGTAGCCGCACATTCAACGCAGCCCCGCGCCCCTTACGGGGCGCCTGAGCTGGGCGGTACCTGGAGACGCCGCCGCCCACGTCCGCCACGCGCCGTACGCCGGAGAAGTCGACCAGGTCGGGGACGGGCGTGAACATCTCCGCGCTCGCGGCCATCGCCCGGTGGAAGAGGTCGCCGAGTTCGGGGTGTTCGGCGAAGTAGGTGAAGTGGTGCTGTCCGTGGCGGTGGGCGAAAGCTTCCTGCCCGGTGCGTACGGCGTACGTCAGACCGGCGAAGGAGTCGTGGAACGGGCCGCCGTACAGCAGCGCGAGGGGGTGCAGGGAGAACTCGGTGCCGGTGTGCAGGGGCTCGCCGAGGGCGGTGAGGTGGCAGGTGCCGTCGGCCGAGGCGGTCAGCAGGCCCAGAGTGGCCAGGTAGCGGAGGAGCCGGCGCAGGGCGTCGAGGTCGGTGCCGGTGTGGTCCGCGAGGGTGTCGGCGTCGAGGCCCGGGCGGGCGGCGAGGTGGTCGGCGATGCGGAGTTCGGCCATGGTGCGGACGGCCTGGGTGGCCCAGGCGCCGGTCATGACGCCGAGAAGGGAGCGGGTCGCGTCCGGCACCGGGTCGTGGCGGCCGGGCAGACGCAGTTCGAAGCGGCGGTGGTGGGCGGTGCGGAAGCAGAGGACGGTGACGTTCTCGTGTTGGTTGTAGCCGCAGGTGGGGGCAAACGCCGCGGTGCCCGTCCGCATCATGCGGACGGGCACCGGATGGAGCGCCGGGCAGGCCTTGCACCTGCATTTCCCCGCAGGAAGCGGGGCGTCTTTCCTTGGACCACCAACGCAGCACCAGCCACCGGGATGTGTGGCGACCAGCTCTGAGACGATCATACCGTATCCGGCGCGTCCTCCAGCTCCTCGTCGAGCCCGCGGACCAGGCCGCGCAGGACGGGCCCGTACTCGGGGTGGGAGAGGGCGAAGGCCATCTGGGCGACGAGGTAGTCGGCCGGGTTGCCGGTGTCGTACCAGCGGCCCTGGATGACCTGCCCGTACACGGCCCGGCTGGCGGCGTAGGCGTTGATGGCGTCGGTCAGGTACACCTCGCCGGTGCGGTGCTCGTACCAGCGGCGGGTCTGTTCGCGCAGTTCGTCGACGATGCCGGGGGTGATGACGTAACCGCCGATGGCCGCGTACGGGGACGGTGCGTCGGCCGGCGCAGGCTTCTCCACCAGGCCGGTGATGCGCAGCTGGCCGTCGCCGAGGTCCTCCTTGACTATGGGCACGCCGTAGCGCTGGGAGTCGGCGGGGTCCATCGGCAGCAGGGCCAGCACCGGGCAGCCGGTCTGCTCGTAGGCGCGGATCAGCTGCTGGGAGCGGGGGACGTCGGCGACGAACACGTCGTCCGGCCAGAGCACCAGGACGGGCTCGTCGCCGAAGGAGCGGGCGGCGTTCAGCACGGGGGTGCCGTTGCCGTACGGGCCGCGCTGGTCGAGGTAGGTGATGTGGCCGCGGCGGGCCAGCTCGGCGACCTCCTCGACGGCGTCCGCGTAGGCGGTCTTCCCGTCGGCGCGCAGCTGCTCCACGAGCCCGGGGTTGGGCCGGAAGTGGTCCTGGATCAGGCTCTTGCCGCCCGAGACGACGATGGTGATGTCGGTGATGCCGGAGTCCACCAGCTCTCGCACGGTGTGCTCGATCACCGGTTTGTCGCCGACCGGGAGCATCTCCTTCGGCGTGGCCTTCGTCAGCGGCAGCAGACGGGAGCCGAGTCCGGCGGCGGGGATCACGGCCCTGCGGATCGTCGGTGGCATCAGGTCTCTCTCGGTCGGACGGCACGGGGTACGCCGACGCTATCAACGGGCCCGGTGCCACCCGGTGAACGCTGACCGGCCGGAGTCCTTCGTCCAGGCGATTTCCGGGCGAAACCGAGATGAAGGGGACGGGATGTGCCGGTCCGCGGACTCCTCCGCCGCCGTGGTCATCGCGGCGGCTCCGTCTCCGTTGCGCCGGGGACCGCTCCCCGGTCGCGCAGATCGGCGATCTCGGCGGGGCCGAATCCCAGCTCGGCGAGGATCTCGTCGTTGTGCTCGCCCAGGTCCGGCGCGCGTCTCGCCGGCATCTTCGGCACCCCTCGGAGGGTGACCGGGCTGTTGACGGTCTCCGCCAGCCCGCTGACCCCCGCCAGTGGGACGACGATGCCGTTCTCGCGCAGCTGCGGGTCCCGCGCGGCCTCCTCCGGTGTCTGGATGAGGCTGTAGGTGATGCGTTCGGTGTCCAGCGCGTCCTTCCAGTGGGCGAAGGGCCGCGAGCGGAACTCGGTGTCGAGCAACTCGGCCAGTGCGGCGGCGTGCTGGACCAGACCCGCCAGGTCGGCGAAGCGGGGATCCTCGATCAGTTCGGGGTGTCCGACGGCGCGTGCCAGGCCCTGCCAGCGCGCGGGTGAGGCGACCAGCATGAGCCACTCGCCGTCCGCGGTCCGGTAGGGGTTGTTCAGCGGGTTCACCGGCGCCTTCCGGTCGTGCAGCTCGAAGGGTGTGCCGTCGGCGAGGGCGCCGGCCACCAGGGTTCCGGTGGCCCAGACGCCCGTGGCGAGCAGTGACGTCCCGACGTCGGCCCCCTGTCCCGTTCGCTCGCGGTGGTAGAGGGCGGTCGTGATCGCCGCGTAGATGGCGATCGCCGTCGAGTAGTCGCCGCTGCCCCAGACCGGCACGGTCGGCGGGGCGCCCGCGTCCCGGGTGGAGGCCAGCAGGCCGCTGCGCGACCAGAAGGCGGTCAGGTCGAAGCCCGGCTGCCGGGCGTCGGGACCCGTGTCCCCGAAGCCGGTGAGGTCGGCGTAGACGACCCTCGGGTTCCAGCCCGAGACCTCCTCGTAGCCGAGGTGCAGCCTCTCGCGCGTGCCGTGCGGGAAGTTGGTGATCACCACGTCGGCCCACTCGACGAGCCGCTTGAGGACCTCGACGGCCGGCGGCGACTTCAGGTCCAGCGCCATGCCCCGCTTGTTGCGGTTGGCGAGGTGCCAGCTGTAGTTCGCCTTCGCCTGCGGACTGGGCGGCACGGAACTGAGCCGCCGCTGGGGGTCGCCCGCCCCCGGCGGCTCGATCTTGATGACGTCCGCTCCGAAGTCGGCGAGCACGGTGGCCGCGGCCGGTGCCGCGATGAACGAGGACGCGTCGAGGACCTTCAGGCCGGTGAAGACGGATTCGGTGGTCATCGTCGTCACTTCACGAAGGCGCTCAGGCCGTCGGTGACGGCGCGTCCCACGATCAGGGTCTGGATCTCCCGCGTGCCCTCGTACGAGTAGAGGGCCTCGGCGTCGGCGACGAAGCGGCCGACCTTGTAGTCGAGGATGATGCCGTTGCCGGCCAGCAGCTCCCGGGCCCACCCGACGCTCTCCCGCATCCGCACGGTGCAGTACGCCTTCGCCAGGGCGGAGTGCTCGTCGCGGTAGATCCCGGCGTCCTGCAACTGGGCCAGGCGCACCACCATCCCGCACGAGGCCGTGGCATTGCCGAGCATCTTCACCAGCAGGTCCTGGACGAGTTGGAAGCCGCCGATCGGGCGCCCGAACTGCTGGCGTTCCTTCGCGTACTGCAACGCGATCTCGTAGGCGCCGAACATCACGCCCACGGCCTGCCAGGCCACCCCGCTGCGGGTCTGACGCAGGATGCCGGCGGTGTCCTTGAACGAGTTGGCGTTCTGCAGCCGGTTCGCCTCCGGAACGCGACAGCCTTCGAGCACGATGTCGGCGTTCTGCACGATCCGCAGCGCCATCTTGTTCTCGATCTTCGTGGCGGTGAACCCGGGGGTGTCCTTCTCCACGACGAAGCCCAGCACGTGGTTCGTCTCGGTGTCCCGCGCCCAGATGACGACCAGGTCGGCGAAGGTCGCGTTGCCGATCCACCGTTTGGCCCCGTCGAGGATCCAGCCGTCGCCGTCGCGGCGCGCGGTCGTCCGCAGGCCGCCGGCCACGTCGGAACCCCCGTGCGGCTCGGTCAGCCCGAAGGCGCCGATCTTCTCGAAGCGGCTCATCGCCGGCAGCCACCGCTGCTTCTGCTCCTCGGAGCCACAGGCGAGGATCGAGCCCATGGCGAGCCCCGTGTGCACGCCGGAGAAGGTCGCCAAGGACGCGTCGGCGTGCGCGAACTCCAGCGCGAGGAATCCCGAAAGGAGATTGCTCGGCTTGGATTCCGCGGAGTCCGGGTCCGCCCAGTCCACGAGCCCGAGCCTGCCGAATCCCTCCACCAGTTGGAACGGGAACTCGGCCCGGGCCCAGTAGTCGTCGACGAGGGGAGCGGCCTGCGTGTTGAGGAATTCCCGGACGCGCTCGATCTTCTCCCGCTCGCCGTCCGTCAGCAGTTCCTCGAAGGAGTAGAAATCGGCGGGCAGCCGCCCTGTGCCCAGGTAGGGGCCGGACGGTGTCGGCAACAGCGGGGCGACGCCCATGGAAATCCTCCTCCAGCACGGTTCTCTGGCGCGATTAGACCCGGGTCCCGCGCCGATTCCCGCGAGCCCTCGCCGTTCAGGGGGTGCCCTCGTCGCGGCGAACTACCCCAATGGCCCCCTTCCTCCCCGGTAACGGCGAGTTCCCCGGTGTCGAACGGTGATCGTCCGTTCGGCTGTCTCAACTCAGGACTTGACGGGTGTTCACTTTGCCGAACTGACAGCTTTCCGACAGCAACCGTTCCTAAGGTGCCGTGTCCATGACAGACACCTCAGAAGGCGCCCGCTCCGTCGGGCGCCGTACCGTACTCGTCGCCACCGGGACGACCGCCGCTGCCCTGGCCGTAGGTGCAGCGGTCTCGACCGAGGCCCCCGCGGCAGACGCCGCCCCCGACCTCAAGCCGGCCGCCGCCGCGGCGGTCTGCACGCTCACGGAGGAGATGACCGAAGGCCCCTACTACCTCGACGGCGCACTGGTCCGCACCGACATCACCGAGGGCAAGCCCGGCATCACGTTCAAGCTCGCGCTCACCGTCGTCAACTCCGCCTGCACCGTCATCCCCAACGCCCTCGTGGAGGTCTGGCACACCGACGCGCTCGGCGAGTACTCCGGGTACGTCGGCAACAACGGCCACAACGAGGCCGACGACGGCACCTTCCTGCGCGGCGGCGTGCTCACCAACTCCAGCGGCGTCGCCAACATCACCACCATCTACCCGGGCTGGTACCGGGGCCGCTGCATCCACATCCACGTGAAGGTCCACACGGGCGTCACCCTGACCTCCGACGGCTCCTTCACCGGCGGCAGGACCGTGCACACGGGCCAGCTCTTCATCAACGAGACCATCACCACGGCCGTCGCCAAGGTCTCGCCCTACTCGACCAACACGACCACCCGCACCACCCTCGCCCAGGACTCCATCTACGACGACGGCGGCGCCACCTCCGGCCTGCTGACCGTCACCGGCTCCACCACCGCCGGCTACACCGGCACACTCACCCTCGGCGTCTCCAGCTGACGCCCGGACCCCGGGGGGCACGCCCCCCGGGGCCCCGCTCAGGGGCTGCGCCGGAACGGCAGGTCCACCTCGGCTCGTACGGTCTTGCCCGGTGCGTCGGCGCAGTCCCTGCTCAGCACCTCCCACCGATCGGCCAGCGCGTCCACCAGCACGAGCCCGCGTCCGCCGTCGTCCAGCGGCCCGCCCGGCCGTACGCCGCCGGGTGCGGGCGGCCGCCGTTCGGCCAGGGTGTCCGTGACCTCGACCCGCACGCTCCCCGTCACCAGCGACACCCGCAGCTCGAAGTCCCGCCCCGGCACCCGCCCGTGCGTCACGGCGTTGGCCGCCAGCTCCGCGACGATCACCGAGACCTTGTCGATCACCTCCGCCGCCGCGAACGGCCCGCCCCACGCGTGGAGTTGGGCGACGGCGAGATGACGGGCGAGCTGGGCGCCACGCGGAGTGGCACTGAGCCGCTGGGCGAGTGTTCGACTCACGGTGACGGTGGTGGGGGGAGCGTCCATGCGCCCAATCTGCCGCCCGGCAGCGGTACTTCACCAGGTGAGAGCCGCGTACGCTGTGGGCGCGTACATGGTGACGGACTGGACCGTACTGGTCACTGGCCGTGACCATGGGGGGCGGGAGGTGGCCTACGTGGGCGATGGAGTGGAGCCGGAGTCGTCGGACAGTCTGCGGACCTTCGGAGCGGTGCTCCAGGCGTTGCGCGAGCACGCGGGGTTGAGCAGGGAGGAGTTCGCGGAACAGGTGCGGTTCTCGAAACACACGGTGGCATCGGTGGAGCTGGGGAGGCGGATGCCGGACGAGTCGCTGGTGGAGGCGTCGGAGGGGGTGCTGGGGAATACGGGGGCGTTGCGGCGGGCGGCCGTACATCTGATGCGGCAACCGGGGCTGGCGGCTTGGTTTCGGCAGTGGGCGCGGATCGAAGCGGCGGCGATCACCCTGTACACGTACGAGAGCCGCCTGATTCCGGGACTGTTGCAGACGGAGGCATACGCGCGAACGCTCTTCACGCAGCAACTGCCGCCGCTCGACGACGACCAGATCGAGGCGCACGCTGGAAGACTCCAGGAGCCTGTTGCAGCGGATGCGAGGGGACTTATGAGCACCACCGAACTGACCTGGTTCAAGAGCAGCTACAGCAGCGGCGGCGACGGTGACTGCATCGAAGTCGCCCTCTCCTGGCATAAGTCGAGCTACAGCGGCGCGTCCGGCGACGACTGCCTCGAAGTGGCCACCAGTCCCACCACCATCCACATCCGCGACTCCAAGAACCGCCAAGGCCCCGCGCTCGCCCTCTCCCCCGCCGCCTGGGCCGGATTCCTCGCGTACGCGGGGAAGTGACCGTGGGGCCCGGGTTTTCCCGCCCTGGGGGCAGCGTCTGGAGGATCCGTGCCACGGGAGGGGCATCGCCTCCCCGCTCTCGTCCCGAAATCCACCAGTGCCTCTGACACAAATCATCCAATCACCGCCCCCCGCCGCCCGATTAGGGCTCGGGTGAATGTCTGGTGGGTCGCCCGTGCCGGGCCGCAGTCGCCGAGCACTCCCGGCGTGCAGGCGAGGCGCTACCGCGACCGTCGGCCAACGGGGAGGACGCAGCGCACGACTGCCGCGAACCCCGGTTGGGCCATCGCCTTTCCGGGCCGCTCGCTCGCTTCTTCCCCGTGCTGGAGCGAGCCGTGTCCAGGGTCGGCCGGAGGCCGATCGCCGCAGGCGACGCGGAACGTAGTGGAGCGCCCTTGACGCGGCTCGTGGAAGCACGACACTGACCGAGAAGCGGGCGGCCCCGACGGCCACGCCTCCAACACGCGCCCGCATCAAGTGGCTGAAGACTGTCCTACCTTTCCTACCTTTCACGCGTGGGTCTGATCCGGTCGTTCGCAGGATCGGTGGGCCCGGGAGCTCCGGGTACGGCTGTAAAGCCTGAGCCGCTGGATGGCTTACGGGACTTGGCCGCCCGGAGCTCCGCGACGACTCGACCGCCGACGGGGAGACACCACTCGATCGCTGCTGCTGCTAGTGCTGCTACTGCCGCAACCGCAACCGCAGGACAACGACGGCGAGGCCGTCCGCGGGGTCGGTGTACGACGAACTCCCGGCCGCCGAGGCGCGCTGCTCCACCGGACCGGGTGGGGCGTCGGTGGGGGCCGTCGATGCCGGCCCCCACCGCGCGGTCAGAACGCCGCGAGACCGTTCGGTGAGCCGTTGCCCGTGGGGCCGTCGTAGCCGGTGACGCCGTTGCACTGGTAGTCGCCGCCGCAGTCCACGCGTTCCGCGTTGGTGCCGCCCACGACGTCGTTGAGCCCCGCCGTGCCGCCGTAGAAGTACGACGCGTCCGCGTACCGCTCCGGGTTGCCCGCCAGGGCGATGACCCCGGCGATGTACGGCGCGGACGCGCTGGTGCCGCCGATGACGACCCATCCGGGATAGCCGCCGTAGCTGTCGTACACCGCCGGACCGGTCAGCGGGTCGGCGACCGCCGCGACGTCGGCGACCGTCCGGCCGGGGCAGTTCTCGTCGGTCTGCCAGGCCGGTTTGTCGACCCACGCCGAGCAGCCGCTGCCGGCGCCGCCGTAGGAGTTGCCCCACGCCTGCTCGGTCCAGCCACGGGCGTTGTCCGCCCGGCTGAGCGAGGTGCCGCCGACCGCGGTGACACTGGTGAGGTCGGCCGGCCAGTTCGGCACGCCGTACCCGTAGTCGCCGGAGGAGACGGTGATCGCCACGCCCGGGTGGGCGTAGGAGGCCGAGTAGCTCTGCAGTCCGTTCGACTCGGCCGTGCCGTAGCTGTTGGACACCTCGGTGGCGCCCAGCGCGACGGCGGTGTCCACGGCCTGGGACAGGTTGGCGACGCTCGCGTCGTCGCCCTCGACGAGCAGGATGTGGCAGTCCGGGCAGGCCGCGGACACCATGTCCAGGTCGAGGGAGATCTCGGCACCCCAGCCGCGGTCGGCCGGCAGCGGTGCGCTCTGCCCCTGCTGGTTGACCTTGCTGAAGCAGCCGTTGGCCGTCGTGCACGGTGGCAGGCCGTACGTCTGCCGGTACACCGCCAGATCGGCCTCGGCCTTCGGGTCGTCGCCGGCGTCGACGACCGCCACCGTCTGGTCCGCGCCGCCCGAACTCGGCAGGTTGTAGGCCGCGTCCAGGTCGGCGGGGCCGTACCCGCCGGGCAGGGCGGTGGCGGCGGCGGTCGTGCTGCCCGCGGCGTTCGGGCCCCGGACCCCCCTGCCGCCGTCGATGTCGGTGCGGACCAGGGAGAGGCACCGCGCGAAGCCGGGGCTCGCGGCGCCGCACACCGGGGTCACACTCGCCGAGGTGGCGTTCGCCGACGTGGCGTTCGCCGTGGACGCGGTCGTGGCCACCATCACGGCGGTCAGGGCCACCAGAAGCACGCGGATACGGGACGGGGTCGCCGGGGTCATCGGGCACCTCCAGCGGTGGTGGACGACGTGGTGGCGGGCTTGGCGATGGTGTACGCGTTGGTGACGGTCTGGGTGATCGAGCCGCCGGCCGCGTCGGTCGCGGTCACCTTCAGCGCGGGTGAAGTGCCGTGCGCCGAAGCCGGGTTGAGCCACGCGACCTGGTACGTCCCGTGCCCGCCCACGACGAGCGCGGGCTTCCAGGTGGTGCCTCCGTCGTAGGAGACGGACACCTTCGCCGAGGTGATCCGCGAGTGCGAGCCGGCGCCGTCGTAGGTGACATGGCCTACGTCGAGCCGCATGGTCTGGATCGGCCGGTCACTCGTGTTGTCGTTGTCGGAGGTCAGCCGGTAGCCGAGGGTGAGGGCGGGGAGGATCTGGCAGGGGGTGGCCGCCGACTTGCCGAAGCAGGTGTCCGTGTCGGGCAGCGCGCTGCCGCCGCTCGCCTGCGGGACGTACCGGAACGTCAGGTCGGTGTGCGTCCTGGTCGACTGGCTGAACGCCGGATCGGCGCTCAGATCGGTGTCGTACACCGTGCGGTAGGTCGTCGGGGTCGTCGGCGCCCCCTTGATCTCGACGCCGTACTGGTTCGTCGAGTCGAAGACCTGCTGCCCGTCCGCGTACAGGGTGAAGTGCTGCGGCACGGTCGCGAACGCGTAGAAGCCGACGTGCGTCGCAACGCTGTCGACCGCCGGGTCCAGGATCATCGTGAGGTTCGACCCCGCCGCGCAGGCGTAGCAGAACTGGTAGCCGACGTGCCGGCCGAGCGCGGGCTTCAGCGGGCCGTGGTTCCAGTCGACGGAGTAGGAGCGGCCGCCGACGAAGGTGAGGGGATCGGCGTACTGCCACACGGACCCCGGAGAACTGGCCATCTGCGCCCAGGTGCCGCCGTCTCCCGTGCCGAGGTACTCCGTCAGGTCGGCGGGCCACGCCTGTCCGTCCCACGGGCTGACCTGCGTGGCCCCGCCGGCCTCGTTGTAGGGGTCGACGAAGCCGCTCAGCAGGGAGCCGTGGTAACTGTTGTTCGCCGCCGGGTCGATGGCGAAGTGCTGGTGCACCGTGGCGAGCGTGCGGGCCGTCTCCACGTGCGTCTGGTCCGCGGGCACCCCGTCCGACCCGTACGCCAGGTCGTAGCGGTAGGCGTCGCTCGCCGTGGTCGCCGTGGCGCCCCACTGGATGACGTCGTGGATCTCGCCGACCTCGGCGGCGGGCTGTGCGTTGGTGTACAGCGGGGTGCTGCCCCACATCGTCAGCAGCATGCCGGCCAGGGCTCCGGTCGCGTCCCGCCGGAAGTAGTGCGCCATGAGGATGTCCTGGACCGCCGGATGCGGTGTCCGGACCGAGAACAGCGAGCTCGCTGTGGTCTCGTCGAGCGACACCGTGGTGGTCCCGGTGGCGGAGACGGTGAAGTCGCTGAGGGTGAACTGGCGCACGGCGGACAGCCGGCCCTGCGCGTCGTAGTCGTAGAAGAGGCCGTACAGGCCGTAGTTCCCGGCCGGGACCGCGACGCGCGCGACGCCGTTCACCGCGGTGACGGAGACGTTCTCGCGCGTGAACGAGTCCGTGTTGTACAGCTGTAGGTAGGTGTTGGCCGGCAGACCGGTCAGCCCCGTCGCGTTGATCTGCAGGATCTTCAGGGGGTACTTGGGGCTGACGGTTGCGTCGGGCGTGCCTTCGGCGGGCGCGCCGGCCAGGCTCATCGAGGTCAGCCCGTCGAACAGCGGTGTGCTGCCCGGCCGGCGGCCCGCGGCCACGTCGGCGCCGATCGCCCTGCGCAGCGCCGCGGTGAACGCGGTGCCCGAGGAGGCGGTCAGATATCCCTGCGCGGTGGCACCGGACACGGAGGTCAGGGTGACCCCCGCGGGCCCGGTCGGAGTCGCGCCCGGGGCGAAGGACAGGTCGGCTGATATTCGGCCGCCGTCGCCATCGGCGGCGCCATCGCCACCGTCGCCGTCGCCGTCGCCGTCGCCGCCACCGCCACCGCCACCGCCACCGCTGGCAACGTTGTCAGAGGCTGCGTCGGCGGTGCCGGAACCCTCCTGGTCCTGTGCGAGCCGGGTGATGTCGAAGAGCGAGAGGTCGAGTCCGTTGGCCAGGTAGGGCATCGCCACCGCGGGGATGGCGTAGTGGTCGCCGGACGCGTCGTCGTACGACTCGATGGCGCCGTCCTCGCCCGCGGCGGGGCGCGCGATGTAAGTGGGCCGCTGACCGGGCCGGGTGGTCACGACGATCCGGTCGCCCGTCACCAGCGTGACGGTCGTCGTGTCGGTGCTGACACCGGTCGCCGTCAACGAGGTGGCGGCGGCGCCTGTGGGGGCAGCCGTGTCCGCGGCGGCGGGAGAGGCGATCAGGAGAGCGCAGGTGATGCCGACGGCGACGGCGGCGAGACGGCGCCGGTCGGCGTGCCTCTTCGGGGGTCTGAGCAGGGGGAACGGCATAGGGGGGTCCAGCCTCCTCGGGTTCGGGCACGAGAACCCGCCGCAGAGAGGCCCCACTTCGCGCGCGACAGTGACTTTGCACCCGAAGTCGTGACCTTCAACTGGGGCAAGCACGCCGCCTTTGGCGCGTGGTTCGCGATCAGTATCGGGACGCGGGAGGGATCGCACAAGAACGCCGCGTCGACCGGACGCCGGATTCCGATGGGTCGTCAGATAGCTTTCCGCGGGCGGTTGTTGCCCGAGCACGGCAACCTCGCGCCGCTCCGCACCACCACCGCGTCCGGTGTTCGTCGCGGCGCGTGACGCCGGACGGGGTCACCATCGGGACGACTTTCCCGGCGGACGCCGATACGGCTCCGCCGCCACGCGCGGTGGCTGGATGGGTGACAAGCGATAGAATCGTGCCATGTCCGTCGCCATCGACTTCCTGCCCGCCCGCCCCCACCGGGTCGTCGTGCTCGCCCTCGACGGGGTCTACCCGTTCGAGCTGGGGATCCCGAACCGGGTCTTTACCTGTGTTCCCGGTGCCTACAACGTGGTGACCTGTGCGGCGACGGACGACCGTACGGTGGCGACCAACGCCGACTTCACGGTCACCGTCGAGCACGGACCCGAGGCGCTGGAGAGTGCGGACACCGTGGTCGTGCCGCCGTACGACATGGCGCGGATCGCCGATGAGCTGCCCGAGCCCGTTGCCGCCGCGCTGGCGCGGATCCGGCCCGGTACCCGGATCGTCTCCATCTGCACGGGGGCGTTCACACTCGCGGCGGCCGGGATGCTCGACGGGCGGCCGGCGACGACGCACTGGGCGCTGGCGCCGCGGTTCCGGCGGATGTTCCCGCACGTGGCGCTGGATCCGGACGTGCTGTTCATCGACGACGGGGATGTCCTGACCTCGGCCGGCGCGGCCTCCGGCGTCGACGTGTGCCTGCACGTCGTGCGCTCCGACCACGGCAGCGCGGTCGCCAACAGTGTGGCCCGGCAGTGTGTCGTACCGCCGTGGCGGGACGGCGGCCAGGCCCAGTACATCGAGCTGCCGGTGCCGGACGAGGGCGCCACCGGTACGGCGGCCACCCGGGCATGGGCCCTGGAGAACCTGGACCGGCCGCTCGCGCTCAGGGAGTTGGCCGCGCATGCCCGGATGAGTCAGCGCACCTTCGCCCGCCGGTTCCAGGAGGAGACGGGGACGAGCCCGGGGCGCTGGCTGATTCAGCAGCGGGTGCACCGGGCCCGTCATCTCCTGGAGACCAGCGAACTGCCGGTCGACCGGATCGCGGCCGAGGTCGGCTTCGCCACGGGCACCTCACTGCGGCAGCACCTGCACACGGCGATCGGCGTCTCCCCGCAGACGTACCGGAACACGTTCCGGACATCGGCGACGAGCAGGACCTGAGCGCCGATCCGGCGAACCTGCGCGGCCTCCAGCCCCTAGGGGGGCCTGTCTGGCAATTCCCGTCTGCCCCACGACGCCATGCACGCTCCCCCACTGCCTTGAGGGCGTGGGAGGTGCCCCCACTCGCCGCACCGGGCGCAGACCCCAGTACGTCCCGTACGAGGGCCTACGCCCGGCACCGCGAGAGCACGCACCTGACGCCGCGAGGCCGCCCTCCGGGCGACGACCGGAATCGCCACCACCCTCCGGGCGACGACCGGAATCGCCACCGCCGTCCGGGCGACGACCGGAATCGCCAGACAGGCCCTAGTGCGCCCAGGGCGGTGTGATGGTGGTGCCGTCGGCCAGTTCGGCGGTGAGCCCGACCCGTGTGGTGACCCACATATGGGCGGGCTGGTCGTCGGTGTTGGCGACCGCCAGTTCGGATCCCGCGGGTGCCACTGCCGCGTCACCTGCGCGAAGCTCGGCGCTCTCACCGTCGATGGTGAGCCGGAGGCGGCCGGAGAGGACGTAGAACGTCTCCTCTTCGCTGATCGTGTGGGTCGGCCCCCCCATTGCGGCCGGGATCTCAACGCGCCAGGCGGCAAGGTCCCGGCTGCCGGTGTCCGGACGGACGTAGGAAACGAAACGGCCACCGTGGATCTCGTGCACGACGACCTCGTCACTGCGGATGAACGACATGCCAGCCCCCATCTAGACAAGTTACTTGTCTAGATAGACAAGCGGGTTGACGAGTTATAGTCAAGCCCATGGACGACGCCGTGGCCTTTTCCGCAAGCGTGCTGGCACTCTCCGGGCAGCTGGTGCAGGAAATCCACACCAGCGTGTCCCGGCAGGGATTCGAGGATCTGCGGCCCGCACACGGCTTCGCCTTCGTCCGCATCTCGGCAGGCGGCGCCACCACGGCCGACCTGGCCGAGCACCTGGGGGTGACCAAGCAGGCCGCCGCCCAACTGGTCGAGGAGCTGGTCCGAAAGGGATACGTGGAGCGGCATCCACACCCGCACGATGCTCGCGCCCGCCTCCTGGGTCTGACCGAGACCGGCTGGGCCGCCACGCGCGCCGCCGACCAGGCTGCCCGGGCTGCCGTCGCACCGTGGCGACAGGCGCTGGGCGAGGCACGCTTCAGCGAACTCGTCGCCGACCTGACACGACTTGCACCGCCGGGACCGATCCGCCCTTCCTGGTGAGCCGACGGCCCACCGCCCCGGAGACCGCCGGCCGTGAACGAACCGTCCGCCACAGCAACCGGCCAAGCGGAACCGCCTTCCCGGTCAGGGCACTGAGCGCTCCGCTGGAAGGTGCCGCGACATGCCGTCTATCGACTGCGGCGCCGTCGGGGCTGGTCGCGCAGTTCCCCGCGCCCCTTACGGGGCCCTGCCGAACCGCAGCGGATTTCGCCGGACCCGCTCAGCCTGCGGAGCGCGGATCTCTTCGCACGCGCATGGACGGCGTTGCTCGCGGCGGTGGCCGAGTTGCCGGACGCGGACTTCGCCCGGCCTTCCGGCGGACTTCGCCCGGCCTTCCGGCTGTACGGGCTGGCTGGTACGGGACCTGGTCTGCCACCTCGTCATCGACGCCCAGGACGTGCTGATCACCCTGGCCACGCCGGCGCAGGCGGAGCCGACGCGGACCGCGGTGACGTACTGGGAGGTCGCTGGGACCCCGCTGCACCCCGTCGACCACCAGCTGATCGCCGGACTGGTCGAGGACGGGCGAGCCTCCTACACGGAGCTCGCCCGCCGCGCCGACATCTCCGCGCTGACCGTGCGCCGGCGCCTGGAGGCGCTGGCGCACGGCATGGTCGTACGGCTCGCGACCGAGGTCGACCTCGCCCGGCTGGGCATCCGTACCGAGGCACTGTTGTGGACGACGGTGGCCCCCGGCGGCCTCGAGGAGACCGGCCGGCGGCTCAGCCGCCGTCCACAGGTGCGGTTCGCCTCGGCGACCACCGGCTCGGCCAACCTGCTGGTGGCGGTCGCCGCGGCGGACCTCGACGCGCTCTACCGCTTCCTGAGCGAGACCGTCGGCGCCCTCGAACACGTCACGACGCTCGAGGTCACGCCCATCCTGACGGGGGTCAAGCGGACCGGGCTGGTCCGCCCCGGGAGCCTGTGAGCGACGCGCGGACTACTTGGCGGGGCACTCCTTCCAGGCCAGGTGGTAGACGGTGCTGATCTCGCCGTCGGTGGAGTCCATGGTCATGAAGCTGACCTTGCCGGGGTTCGCGCTGCCGGCGGCGACCCGCAGCTCGGTGTTGATGTTGAAGTTGCGCTGCACCCCGCAGGGTGCCCAGACCAGCTGGGCCCAGTCGGTGGTGTCGGTGGCCTGCCAGTTGTCGTCGTAGGGGCCCCGGAAGGGGTGGTTCGCCGAGGCCGTGTTGGACGAGCCCTGGAAGTAGTACGAGGCACGCTGGGTACCGGTGGCGCCCTGCTGGAGGGAGGCGAAGCCGCGGTAGTCGGCGCTGGCGATGGCGTAGGTGAAGCCACCCGGCACGTGAACGACCAGGTTGAGCTGGCAGTTGCGCCGGAAGGCGGTGGGGTCGGAGTTGCCGCCGGCCTGGGCGAGGTAGTCGCTGTAGGTGACGGTGAAGGCCTCGTTGTCCTCGGAGACGGCTACGGCGGTGGTGCCCTGCGGGCAGCCGGAGCCGTTCACCGTGGCGACGTTGATCACGATCTTGTCCGGCGGCGGGTCGTCGAAGACGGGCGACGACGAGGCCTTGGCCTGAGCGGGCAACCCGGCGGTGAGCAGCGCGGCGAGCGCTCCGCCGAGCAGGAGTCCATGCCTCATGGGTTTCATGGCTTCTCCGGTTCGGTGATCGAGTGGGGGGTGGCACCCTCGGCCCGCAGGACCCTCACGCCCCTCAAGGTTCGATGTGGTTCACCTTTGAAGAACCTGTGAGTTTCCTGTGAAGAACGAGGCGCTCGCATCGTAGGAACCCCCACACCGAGCGGTCAGGGCGAACTCCGGCCATTCACAACGGCGGATTTCACAGGCCCGTCAACCCTCGCCTCACCCCTACGGGTTCTCCCAGGCCGCCGGTTCCGCGGCCAGTGCCCGGACCGGCTCCGGGAGGGCGTCCGCCGCGATGTCCGCCACGGTGACCCCTTCGAGGATCCGGCGGACGTTCGCGCGCAGCGCGATCCACAGGGGCAGGAGGGGCTGGGCGGTGCCGGTGTAGGCCAGCCCCGTGGGGCGTTCGCCGCGTACCGAGACGATCGGGCCGTCCACCGCCCGGATGAGGTCCGCCACGGTGATCGCGGACGCGTCCCGCGCCAGCCGGTAGCCGCCGCCCCCGCCACGCCGGCTGTCGACGATCCCGGCGCGCCGGAGGTCACCCAGAATGCCCTCCAGGAATTTGTGCGGGATGTCCTGCGCCCCGGCGATCTCCTCGGCCTTCACCGGGCCGTCGTCCTGCCGTACGGCGAGCTCCAGTACCGCCCGTACCGCGTAATCCGCTCGTGCCGAGATCCTCATGCGTCCATTGTGGGGCGTACTCCCATGGACAATGGGCGCACTCGCGCCCCGTAAGATCGCCCGGGAGGATCCCTTGGCGCTCAGCAGACGTACCTTCAGTGCCCTCGCCGGCTCGGCCGCGCTCGGTTTCGCCCTGGGCGGCAGCGGCGGGCCGGGGGCGGCTTCGGCGTACGCGGCCCGCACCGTGCCGACCGGGCCGCCCCCCGCCCCGCCGCGCGCCGACGGACGACGGCACACGATCGGCTACGACCACTACTCCCTGGTCGTCGACGGCCGGCGGCTGGTGGTGTGGTCCGGCGAACTGCATCCCTTCCGGCTCCCGAGCCCGTCCCTGTGGCGGGACGTGCTGGAGAAGATGCGGGCGCACGGCTACAACACCGTCAGCATCTACGTGGCGTGGAACTACCACTCCCCCGCGCCCGGCAGGTACGACTTCACCGGCGTCCGCGACCTGGACCTGTTCCTGCGCACGGCCGCCGAGACCGGGCTGTACGTCATCCTCCGCCCCGGCCCCTACATCAACGCCGAGGTCGACGCCGGAGGCTTCCCCGGCTGGCTCACCGCCACGCAGGGCGCGGCCCGCACCACCGACCCGACCTACCTCGGGCACGTCGACGCGTGGCTGACGGCCGTCAACCGCATCGTGCGCCGCCACCAGCTCACGGACGGCGGCGGAAGCGTCCTCCTCTACCAGATCGAGAACGAGTACGACGGCCACGTCGCCGACCCGGCCGGCCCCGCCTACATGTCCCACCTGTACAAGAAGGTGCGGGCGGACGGCATCCACGTCCCCCTCTTCCACAACGACAAGGGCCGCAACGGCTACTGGATCCCCGGCTCCTTCGACACCGGCGGCGAGAGGGGGAAGTGGCTGTACGGCTTCGACGGCTACCCCGCTCCCACCCAGACCCCGCCGGACTGGGGCGACTTCGGGATCGGCGGCCTCAAGGGCGGCGCGACCGCCAGCCCTCGTACGCCCGGGTTCGTACCGGAGTTCGGGGGCGGCTGGTTCGATCCGTGGGGCGGGGTCGAGTTCGGGGGCAAGGGGTACGCCGAGTCCCGGCTCACCCGGGACGCGGCCTACGAACGCCGCTTCTACCTCACCAACCTCGCCAACGGCATCACCCTGCACAACGTCTACATGACCTACGGCGGCACGAACTGGGGCTGGCTGCCGGCGCCGGTCGTCTACACGTCGTACGACTACGGGGCGGCCATCGACGAGGCCCGCAACGTCACCCCGAAGATCGCGCCGATGCACCAGCTCGGCCACCTCCTGCAACGCGTCCCGGACTTCGCCAAGCTGGAGCGCGCCGCGGACGTCCACGCGGACGGGCTGAAGACGTACCACCTCACCAACCCGGACACCCAGGCACATGTGTACGTGCTGCGCAACGACGGTGCGAGCGAGGTGACGTCCACCCTGAAGACCCACAAGCGGGACGGGGGTGACGAGATCGAGGTCACCGTCCCGGCCAAGGACGCCCGGCTCATCACCACCGGGCTCTCCCTCGGCAAGCGGAAGCTGCGGTACGCCACCGCCCAGCCGATGGCCGTGTTCACCGCCGGCCGGCAGGACATCGCCCTGTTCACCGGCCGGTACGGCGAGATGGCACACCTGGTCCTCGAGTGCCCGTCCGAGCCCTTCGTCCAGCGCCTGGACGCCGAGGCGGCCTGGGTGTACGACCAGGGCGTCCTGCATGTCACCGCGCCGCTCGGCCAGGGCGGGCTCACCCGGGTCCTGGTGCAGCGCGGCGAGAGCGACACCCCGCTGCTGCTGCTCTTCGCCGACGACGCGACCTCGCTACGGCTGTTCCCGTACGACACCCCGTCCGGCACCCTGCTGGTCTACGGCCCGGCGGTGCTGCGGCACGCGAAGCTCAGCGGGGGGACCGTGCAGCTCACCGGGGACACGGTCGGGCCGAGCGGTGTGGAGGTGTGGGGGCCGCGCGGGATCACCTCGGTCACCTGGAACGGGCGGCCGGTACAGACCCGGGTGGGCCTCTCGGAGAGCCTGGTCGCCATGTCGGATCTGGCGGGGGCGCCGAAGCCGGCGCTGCCGGTCCTGGCCGGCTGGCGCCGCAAGGCCGAGAACCCCGAGTCGGCGGCGGCCTTCGACGACTCGTCGTGGGTGGTCGCGGACAAGAGGACGTCGTTCAGTACGACGCCCGTCCCGGACGGTCAGCCGGTGCTGTTCGCCGACGACTACGGCTTCCACTACGGGGACGTCTGGTACCGGGCGCGGGTGGACGGCGACTTCGAGGACCTGGAGTCCCTCTCCCTCGCCTACAGCACGGGCACCCAGGGCATGCTGATGGCCTGGCTGGACGGGAAGCCGCTCGGTTCGCACCGGATGCCGGTGCCGGACACGAAGACGGTCCGGCAGGGCAGCTGGGCGGCCACGGCCGAGTTCTCCGTCGCCGGGCTGCAGAAGAAGTGGAAGAAGGAGGCGGAGCAGGCGTCTCAGATGGTGTCTCAGAAGGACGCGGAGAAGGCACAGCGCGAGCAGCGGCGGCATGTGCTGTCCGTGCTGGTGCGGCGGATGCAGCACGACATGGACGGCCGTTCCCTGGACACCCACAAGGTGGCCCGCGGCCTGACCGCCGTGACCTTCAAGGGCGCCTCGCCGAAGGTGAGTTGGCGGATCCAGGGCGAGACCGCGCCCGATCCGGTGCGGGGGCCGCTGAACAACGGCGGGCTCTACGGGGAGCGGGAGGGCTGGCATCTGCCCGGGTTCGCCGACGGCGGGTGGGAACCGGCCGAACTCCCGCGCGCGGACCAGGGGATGGGCGTCACCTGGTACCGCACCGGCTTCAAGCTGGCCGTGCCGGACGGGGTCGACGCGTCGGTGGGGCTGGTCCTGGAGGACGATCCGGCGCGGGCCTACCGGGTGCAGATCTTCCTGAACGGCTGGAACCTCGGGCAGTACATCAACGATGTGGGCCCGCAGCACACGTTCGTGCTGCCGAACGGGATTCTGCGGACCCGGGGGGCCAATACGCTGGCCCTGGCCGTGCTTTCGGACGGTACGAGCGAGTTCGGGCCTGGTGCGGTCCGGCTGGAGTTGCTGGGGAGTGCGGCCGGAGGAGTTTCCGTGGAGACGGTTCCCTCCCCCGGTCGTTGACTGCGGGCCGGTGGGGGCTGAGCGCGCCCACGCGGCGGAGCCGCACACGGGTACAGCCCCGCGCCCCTTACGGGGCCCTTTACGCCAGGCGGATCACATTCCAGGACAGGGGTTCCAGAGCTGCGGTGAGGACGCCGTCCTGCAGAGCTGTGCCGTCAGCCTGGTGCGGCGCCACCCGCTCCGGGTCCTCCAGCGTGTTGCGGGCATCGGGGTCCTGGTCCGCCAGGACGCTGTGTTCGGCCACCTGGGTCAGGCCCAGGCCGCTCAGGGCGATTTCCAGGGGCAGGGCTTCGGTCTGGCTGCGGTTGACGGCGAAGACGGTCACCGTGCCGTCGTCGGCCCTGACCGCCGTCGCGTGCAGCAGGCTCGTCTCGCCGTACTTCTTCGTGTCGTACGTCGGTGAGTCCACGCGCACGTCCAGCACCTGGCCCCGGCCGTGCCGCGACGCCTGGGCGAAGGGGAAGAACGTCGTCTGGCGCCAGGCCGGGCCGCCGGGCTCCGTCATGATCGGGGCGATGACGTTGACCAGCTGGGCCAGGCAGGCCACGGTGACGCGGTCGGCGTGCCGGAGCAGCGCGATGAGGAGGGAGCCGAACACCACCGCGTCCAGGACGCTGTAGTTGTCCTCCAGGAGGCGGGGGGCCTCGGGCCAGTCCCGCGCGTCGGAGTTCTCGATCGCATGCCACTTCGAGGTGTACCAGACGTTCCACTCGTCGAAGGAGAGGTTGATCTTCTTCTGGGACTTCAGCCTGGCGCCCACGTGGTCACAGGTGGCGACCACGTTCTCGATGAAGGACTCCATGTCGACGGCGGAGGCCAGGAAGGAGTCGACGTCGCCGTCCTGGGGCTCGTAGTAGGCGTGCAGGGAGATGTAGTCGACCAGGTCGTACGTCTCCGCGAGGACCGTCGCCTCCCACTCGGCGAAGGTCGGCATGGACTGGCTGGAGGAACCGCAGGCGACCAGTTCCACGGAGGGGTCCATCTGGCGCATGGCGCGGGCGGTCTCGGCGGCGATGCGGCCGTACTCCCCGGCGGTCTTGTGGCCGGTCTGCCAGGGGCCGTCCATCTCGTTGCCCAGACACCAGAGCCTGATGCCGAAGGGGTCCTTGTCGCCGTGGGCGGCGCGGAGGTCCGACAGGGCGGTTCCGGAGGGCTGGTTGGCGTACTCCTGGAGTTCCAGGGCCTCCGCCACGCCCCGCGTGCCGAGGTTGATCGCCATCATGGGCTCGGCCTGCGGGCCGACCTTCTTCAGGAAGGCGATGTACTCGCCGAGCCCGAAGCGGTTGGTCTCCGTCGACCGCCAGGCGAGGTCGAGGCGGCGCGGGCGCTCCTCGACCGGACCGACCGAGTCCTCCCACTTGTAGCCGGAGACGAAGTTGCCGCCGGGATAGCGGAGGGCGGTGACGCCGAGTTCGCGGACCAGGTCGAGGACGTCGGTGCGGAGGCCTTCGGCGTCGGCCGTGGGGTGGGTCGGCTCGAAGATGCCGGTGTAGACGCAGCGGCCCAGGTGCTCGACGAAGGAGCCGAAGAGGCGGGGGTTGACTTCGCCGATGGTGAAGGCCGGGTCGAGGGTGAAGCGGGCGGTGCGCAATGTTCGCCTTTCGGGGTGGGTTGTTTCTGAATCGTGGGCGAGTGCGGGTGGTTCGTGGCTGGTCGCGCCCACGCGGCGGAGCCGCAAACGGACACAGCCCCGCGCCCCTAAAAGACTCTGGGCCAGCCGTCCTTTGTCCAGCCCAAGGGGTTGAGCCCCAGCTTCGGGGTGCCGTTGTCGGCCGCGTCGTAGTAGTGGTACGCCAGCCATGTTCCGTCGTGGGCGCTGAACGTTGATTCGCCGCCCGGGCCTATGTACCTGCCGTGGCTCGCCAGCAGCAGGTCGCCCCCGCCGTTCAGCATCGGTGTGCCCGTGCTGTCGGTGTACGGGCCCGTCACTGACGTCGAGCGGCCCACCCTGATCTTGTAGGTGGAGTTCACTCCGGCACAGCAGGCGTCGTAGGACGCGAAAAGGTAGTAGTAGCGGCCGTGGTGGAGGATCGAGGCGCCCTCGACGGCGTAGGGGGCGTCGGGGCGGGTGGCGAGGTGGGCGACGGCGGCGCCGGGGATCGCCTTCCCCGTGCGCGGGTTCAGCTCCACCATGCGGATGCCCGTCCAGTACGAGCCGAACGCCATCCACAGCTTGCCGTCGGCCCGGACGACCGCCGGGTCGATGGCGTTCCAGGAGTCCGTCGTCTCCGACGAGAACGCCTTGCCGTGGTCGGTCCAGGTGCCGGGGAGGCCGGACGGGGAGGTGGCCACGCCGATCGCGGAGTGGTTGGTGCCCCAGGAGGAGACCGCGTAGTAGAGCCAGTAGCGGCCGTCGCGGTAGGAGAGGTCGGGGGCCCAGGGGTCGGCGGTGGAGTTGTAGTCGTACCACCAGCTCGGCGGTGTGGTGAAGGCGTTGCCCGCGTCGGTCCAGTCGTGGAGGTTCGTGGAGAGGCGGGCGCCGATGATGCCACCGGTGGAGTAGGCGACGTACCGGCCGTCGCCGAGCCGGTGGACCGTGGGGTCGTGGATGATCTGCTGGCCGGTCAGGGGAAGGGGGTCGGGGTAGGTGACGTCGGCGGAGGCGGTGGCGGGGAGGAGGGCGATCGTCGCCGCCGCGAGCAGGGCGGCGACTCTGGGGAAGCGCTTCAACTCGGGCTCCTCACTGGCCGGCCAGGCCCGTGTGGGCGACGCCCGCCACGATCTGGCGCTGGAAGAAGACGAAGACGACGATCAGCGGCAGGCCCGCCATGAGGCCGCCGGCCATGAGCTGGGCCCACTGGATGCCGTAGGAGTTCATGACGGTCGCGATGCCGTTCGGCATGGTCATCAGGTCGGGGTTGTTGGTCACCATGTAGGGCCACAGGAAGTTGTTCCACGAGGCGATGAAGGTGAAGATGCCGACCGCGGCGAGGGAGGGCCGGGAGAGCGGGAGGACGATCGTGAAGAAGACCCGCCAGCGGCCCGCGCCGTCGATGAAGGCCGCCTCCTCCAGCTCGCGCGGAACGCCCTGGAAGAACTTGTAGAGGATGTAGACCATGGCGGCGGGGGCGCACTGGGGCAGGATCATGCCCCAGTAGGTGTCGACCATGCCCATCTGCTGGACGGTGGTGAAGAGGGGGACACCGAGGACGGCCGGGGAGACCATGAGGCCGGACATGACCAGGGCCAGCAGCGGGCCCTTGCCGCGGAACTCGGTGCGGGCGAAGCCGTATCCGGCGAGGGCGCTGACGAAGAGGACGATCGACGTCACGCAGACCGAGACGACCAGGGAGTTCACGAACCAGTCGGTGATGTTGCCGGTGTCGAAGAGCGCCCGCCACGCCTGGCCCGTCCAGTGCTCGGGCAGCCAGTGCGGCGGCACCTCGACGGCCTCGGTCTCCGACTTGAGGGAGGTGAACAGCCCCCAGGCGAGCGGGGCGAGGAAGACGACGGAGACGGCCGCGCCGAGGAGGGTGAGGACGATCTGGCTGGGCGTCCAGGTGGACTTGCGGTGCGGTACGGCCGTGGTCATCGGGTGGCCTCCTCGGTGCGGTTGCGCAGCAGCCACATCCTCGCGAGGGCGACGGCGGCGATGATCACGAAGAAGATGACGGAGATCGCGGAGGCGTAGCCCACGCGGTAGCTGGTGAAGCCCTCTTCGAGGGTGTACTGCACGAAGGTGCGGGTCGAGTTCTCCGGTCCGGGGCCGAAGTCCATCATGACCACGGCCTGGTCGAAGACCTGGAGCGAGGCGAGGATCTGCAGGGCGACGACCAGGCCGGTGATGTTGCGCAGCATGGGGAGCGTGATGTGGACCGCGCGGTGCCAGGCGTTCGCGCCGTCCAGCTTCGCGGCCTCGTAGAGGTGGGCGGGGATGGACTGGAGCGCGGCCAGGTAGAGCAGGAAGCTGAAGCCGGCCGTCCACCACAGGGTCTCGATGACGATGGCGAGCATCGCGTACGACTTGTCGGTGAGCCACGGTGTGTCGATGCCGAACACGTGGTTGATCATTCCCGTGCCGGGGTTGAACAGCCACTGCCAGAGGTTGCCGGCGACGGTGGAGGGGAGGAGGAAGGGCACGAAGAAGCACAGCCGCCACAGCCATTTCCCGCGCTCGATGTGGTGGGCGAGCATCGCGAGGAGGAAGGCGAGGACCGTGATGCAGGGGACGACCAGCAGCGTGAAGTACGCGCTGTGGCCGAGGGCGTCCCACATCAGCGGGTCCTTGAGGGCCTCGCGGTAGTTGTCGAGGCCGATGAAGCTCTCGCCCGCGCCGGTGATGTTGGCGTCCGTGAGGCTGAGGTAGATGCCGCGCAGCAGCGGCCAGATCACGAAGAGGGCGAAGAGGAGGAGGAAGGGCGCCACGAACCAGCCGCCGTGCTGGAAACCCGGCCTGCGGCGGACGGTGGCGCTGTCGGCGGCGGTCCTGGCGCGTGCCGGGGCGAGAACGGTCTCGGCGGTCGTCATGCGGCCGTACCTCCCTGCGCGGCGGTCCTGCCGTCCATGGGGTTCTTCATCGCGAGCAGCTTGGCGAGCTCGCTCTTCATCCGGCCGGCCGCCGCGTCGGGCTTGGCGGAGCCGAGCGTCGAGGAGACGACGATCGGGCCGACGCGCTGGGCGAGGATGCCGGTGGAGCCCGCGAACCACACCTTGGGCTCGTTGGCCTGGTGGTCCATGGCCGACACGTACTCGTTCTGCGGGTACAGCTTCTTGTACGCGGCCGTCGACAGGGTCGGCGTGTACGCCGGGATGTGGCCGCCGGCCGCCCACTGCCGGGCGTGGGTGACGACGTAGGCGGCGAGCCGGTGGGCCGCCTCGTCGGTGGCGCCGCCGCGGTCGGACTGGTGCGGCAGGACGAAGGAGTGCGACTCGGCGTGGGTGGCCTGCCTGCCGAAGACGGGCGGCAGCGGGATCGCGCCGTAGTCGAGCTTCGCCGCGTTGTAGACGGGCACCGACCAGTTGCCCTCCCAGGCGAACGGGGCGCCGTTGATGAACTGTTCGGCGCCGACGGACCCCATGGTCGGGTCGGCGTATCCGTCGGTGACGTGCCGACGCAGGAACTCCAGGACCTGGGTGGCCTTGTCGGTGTCGAAGGTGACCTCGGTGTCGGCGTCGTTGAACCAGGTGCCGCCGAGCTGGGTGTAGAAGGCGACGAAGAACCACCACTGGAAGTTCTGGTCGTTGATCCACAGGCCGATGGTCTGCAGGCCCTTCCTGGTCGCCTTCTTGGCCTCCTTGAGCACACCGAACCAGTCGTCGGTGGACGTGATGGGCACGATCCGGTCGTCGGAGCCGAGCAGGCCCGCCTTCTTCAGCACGTCCTTGCGGTAGAAGCAGAGCTGGACGTGGACATCGAGCGGCAGGGCGTAGAGCTTGCCGTCGATGAGGCCGCGCTGCCACAGCCCGGGGTTGTAGTCCTGTTGCCGCAGGCCGTACTCGGCGAGCAGGTCGACGTCCCAGGCGTCCAGGAGGCGGCCCGGCGCGAAGCCGGCGACCCGGCCGATGTGCATGACGCCGAGGTCCGGTGCGCGGTTGCCGGCGGCCGCCATGGCGAGCTTGGTGTAGAAGGGATTGCCCCACTGGAGGGTGGAATCCTTGACCGCGATGTCCGGGTGCGCCTTACGGAAGGCGTCCAGCATCGCGATCATGTTGTAGCCGTCGCCGCCGCTGAAGAGGTTCCAGTAGCGGACGCGGGTGCGCGCGGTGGAGGCGAGCGCGTCGGCTCCGGAGCCGAGGGCCGCGAAGCCGAAGCTCGCCGCCACCGCCAATCCGCCCGCCGCGCCCAGTAGTTGCCTGCGACTGAGGCCAGGTCGTCCCATTGCCTGCCCTTACCTTCGAGGAACTTGCTCGTATCACTTGCTCGTATCATTTGTTCGGTATTTCGACTTGCGCTCGTAACTTCGAACGGGACCGTAAAATCGAAGCGTTTGCGCGTCAATGGGTCCGGCGGGACTTTCCCGCACCGGTGGGTCGTTCCGAGGTGAACCACCGCCGTCGGATCGCATGACGCGGACACATCCGGACGCGTAATCTCGGACGGGCCGACGCGGCGCGGGACCGTCGTGGGGCGGTGCGAAGGGGGAGCGATGGACTTGGCCGGCGCGGGGCACCGGTGGGCCGGGATCGCCGCGAGACTGCGGTACGCCCGGCCGGGCGCACAGATGCGCGCCCTCGCCACCGGCCTCACCGCCGCCGTCCGCGCCCGGCCCCGACAGCCGGCCGGGGTGGGCGAGTTGTGCCGGGCGCTGTGCGAGGAGATGACCGCGCGGCGCGGCGGGCGGCCGGTGGAGCTGCGGTTCGAGCGGTTCCCGGACGAGATCGAGGTCACCGGACTGTGGGTGGAGTTCCAGGACTTCGACCTGGTCATCGTCGAGGAGCGGGCCGAGGCCGTGCAGCAACTGGTCATCCTTGGCCATGAGTTGTGGCATCTGCACACCGGCCACCGCCATCACCACGGGATCGGCCCGGAGGCGGCACGCGCGCTGGCCGGGCAGCCCGGCTGGCGGGACACCGCGTTGACGGCGGCCGCGCGCAACGGCTCCCGGGAGTCCGACGAGGCCGAGGCCGACGAGTTCGGGTACCGGCTGGCGACCGCCTTCCGGCCCTATGTCGAGCAGCCGCGCCGCTCCCCGTCCGGCCCCGTCCAGCGCACCCTCGGCTACCGCGGACGCGGCGGAGCGGCACGGTGACCACCCCCCTGGCGGCAGCGAACCCCTCGGGGCTGCTCAGCGAGCTCTACATCTCCTTCTGGATCCCCACCGCGGTGCTGACCACCGCCCTGGTGCTCAAACTGCCCACCATCATCCGGCTGTGGCGCGACCCGCTGCTGCGCGCGGTCGGCGGACTGCTGCTGCTCGCCTGCGCGGTGTTCGTGTTCTGCACGCCGTCGACGATCGCCACCGTGAACCGGTGGACCGGCGTCCCCAACATCTCCGCGCCCTGGGCGTACTCGCTCATCACCGCGTTCGGCGGCTCCTGTCTGCTGCTGATCATCGCCTGGCGCAACGGGCTCGCCGACCGCTCGGCCGCCACCCGGCGCGCGATGCGCTGGGTGATCGTCGGCTACTCCTCGGTGATCGCCGCACTGTGGCTGCTGTTCGCGCTCGCCGACGCACCGCTGGAACGGCTCCGGGACCTGGACACGTACTACGCCACCACCCCCTTCATGCGCGAGGAGATCCTGCTCTACCTCGTCGCCCACTGCGTGGCCTGTCTCATCACCTCACGGCTGATCTGGAACTGGGTGCGCACCGAGGGCCTGGACGCCTGGCTGCGCTGGGGGCTGAAGCTGCTCGGCGTCGGCTACGTCCTGAACCTGATCTTCGACGCCTGCAAGCTGGTCGCGGTCACCGCCCGCTGGTGCGGCAGGGACCTGGACTGGCTCAGCACCAGCCTGGCCCCGCCCGTCGCCGCCCTGTCCGCGATCAACATCGCCGTCGGCTTCATCCTCCCGCACGCCGGCCAGTACCTCCACGACCGCTGGCGGATCCGGCTCGCCCACCACGAGCTGCGGCCGCTGTACCAGCTGACCCGGACCGTGCACGGCGACGGCGTCCCCTTCGTGCTGCGCGCCACGCCCGAGTTGCGGCTGACCCGGCGCGAGACGTTCATCCGGGACGTGCTGCTGCCCCTGACCCGGCGCATCGACGCCGACCTCGACCGGCGCTCCTACGACGCCGCGCTCGGCCTCGGCCACCCGCCCGAGCAGGCCCGGGCGCTGGCCTCCGCGGTCAGCATCCTGAACGCCGTCGGCACCCGGGACCGTACCCCCGAGCCCGCCGACGCGGCCGACGGCCCGGACGCCACCCACCTCCTCCAGGAGATCGGGGCGGTTTCCCGGGCGCTGCGCCACCCCGACCGGATCGAGGCGGTACGGGAACGTGCGACCGCCCCAGCAGAGAGCGTTGCCCTTCATGACTGACCGCACCGCCGTCGTCCTCGGCGGCTCCCTCGCCGGGCTGCTCGCGGCCCGGGCGCTCGCCCCCTGCACGGACCGGGTCGTGGTCGTGGAGCGCGACGCGCTGCCCGCCGGACCGGAACCGCGCAAGGGACTCCCGCAGGCCCGGCACGTCCACCAGCTGTGGTCCGGCGGCGCACGCGCCCTGGAGGAACTGCTGCCCGGCACCATCGGGCGGCTGCGTTCGGCGGGGATACGGCGGCTGCCGGTGACCACGGACATGGTGGCCCTCTCCCCGCAGGGCTGGTACCGGCGCTGGGCGGAGTCGGCGTTCATGCTGCCGGGCAGCCGGGACCTGCTGGACTGGGTGGTGCGGGAGCGGGTGCTCGCCGACGACCGCATCGAACTGCTGCCGCGGACCGAGGCGGTGGGCCTGCTCGGCACGGACCTCGCCGTCACGGGCGTACGGCTGCGGTCGCTCGACTCCGGCGCGGAGCACGTGCGCACCG
Organism: Streptomyces sp. NPDC048417; assembly: GCF_040651615.1. Classification (NCBI taxonomy): domain Bacteria; kingdom Bacillati; phylum Actinomycetota; class Actinomycetes; order Kitasatosporales; family Streptomycetaceae; genus Streptomyces; species Streptomyces sp. NPDC048417. Next base: position 77,097 of record NZ_JBEZKI010000010.1, read on the forward strand.
CCGGACTGGTCGTCGACGCCACCGGCCGCGGCTCCCGCACACCCGCCTGGCTGGCCGAACTCGGCCTGCCCGCCCCCGAGTTCCGTGAGGTCGACTCCGGTATCGCCTACGCCAGCCGGATGTTCCGGGCCCCGGCGGAGACGGTCCGTACCGGCTTCCCGATCGTCAACCTCCAGGCGAGCCCGCAGGGCGGCCGTCCTGGACGCGGCGGCGTCCTGATGCCGATCGAGAACGGCCGGTGGCTGGTCACCCTCCACGGCAGCCGGGGCGGCGAACCGGGCGCCGACGCCGGCGACTTCCTGCGCTACGCCCGGGAGGAACTGGCCCACCCCGTCATCGCCGAACTCCTCACGAACGCCGAACCGTTGACCGACGTGTCGGTGACCCGTACGACGGCCAACCGGCGCCACTTCTACGAACGGGCCCAGGCCTGGCCGGAGAACCTCATCGTCCTCGGCGACGCGGTGTGCGCGCTCAACCCCGTGTACGGGCACGGGATGTCGGTGGCCGCGCAAGAGGCCCTCGCTGTGGGGAACGTGATACGGCGTCAGGGCTGGGGCGCACCCGGGCTCGCCCGGTCCCTCCAGAAGGCGGTGAGCCGGCCGGCGCGGGCGGCCTGGGAACTGTCGACGGGGGCGGACGTGTTCTACCCCGGCGCGACGAAGAACGGGCCGACACTGCGGGACCGGCTGGCGCAGGCGTACGTGGACCGGCTCCTGTACACGGCGACCGGGAACGGCCGGATCGCCCGCCGGGTGACGGACGTGACGGCACTGGAGCGGGGCGCGGAGGTGCTGCTGGCGCCGGGTGTGGTGCTGGGCGCGCTGGTGGGCCCGCTGAGACCGCAGCTGACCCGCCCCCCGCTGACCGCGGAGGAGCTGAAGGCGGCGGGGGTTCTGTAGGCGCGGCCGCGCGGCGCCCCGCAAGGGGCGCGGGGAACTGCGCGATCAGCCCCCACGCACCCGCAGCCGCATGGACGGTCGTGATTCTGTAGGCGCGGCCGCGCGGCGCCCCGCAAAGGGCGCGGGCAACTGCGCGATCAGCCCCCACGCACCCGCAGCCGCATGGACGGTCGAGGCAACCGCTACCCCTGGAACGCCGGTTGGGCGACTCCCTTCCCGGCCCCCGGAATCACCAGCAGGGAACCCGCCGTCGGATGCGGCCGGTCCAGCCCCACCCGTGCCGTCGTGACGTACAGGTCGGTCAGATCGGCGCCGCCGAACGCACAGGCCGTCGTCAGCGACGCCGGCAGGCTGATCACCCGGTCCAGCTCGCCGTCAGGCGTGTAGCGGCGCACCGCTCCCCCGCCCCACAGCGCCACCCACACACAGCCCTCCGCGTCGACCGTCAGCCCGTCGGGGAACCCGGCACCCTCCTCGATGGTCACCAACGGGCGCCGGTTGACGGGGAGTTCGCCGTCGTAGTCGAAGACGTCCACCCGGCACGTCGGCGTGTCGACGTAGTACACGCGGCTGCCGTCCGGGCTCCAGCCCGTCCCGTTGCTGACCGTGACATCGGGCAGCAGGGTGGTGACCGAGCCGTCGCCGGTCACCCGGGACAGCGTGCCACCGCCCACCGTCTCGTCGTAGCGCATCGTGCCCGCCCACAGGGAGCCGTCCGGCGCCACCGCCGCGTCGTTGGCGCGGCGTCCGGGAACCGGCTCGCGGTGGAGCCAGCGGAACGTGTCGTCGGGGTCGAGGAGCCCGACGCCGTCGCGGAGGTTGAGGACCAGGCCGCCGTTCGCGCGGGGCTTGACCGCGCCGATGTGCTGCTCGGCGCTGCGGATCGTACGACCGCCCGTGGCCGGGTCGTACGTGTGGATCCGCGCGCCCAGGACGTCGATCCAGACGAGGCGGCCGGTCGCCGCGTCCCACGTCGGGCCCTCACCGAGCGTCGCCTCCGCCGCCACCGCGACCTCGTACGCCGTGCGGGGCGTGTGTGCCGTCGTCATGCCACGCTCCGGTGGCCGAGGCGCTCGGAGAGTTCGGCGGCGCCCTTGGCCGCGAGCTGCTCCAGCTCGTCGCGGCGCTCGTCGCTCCAGCGGATCATCGGGACGGAGATGGACATCGCCGCGACGACCTGGCCGGTGCGGTCGCGGACCGGCGCGGCGACACAGGAGACGTCAGGATTGGACTCCCGGCTCTCCACCGCGATGCCACGCGCCCGGATCCCGGTGAGGGCCTCGCGCAGCGCGTCCGGCTCGGTGATGCTGTTCGGGGTCATCGCGACGAGGTCGGCGTCGTCCGGGATGCGCGCGGACAGCTCCTGCTCCGACAGCGAGGCCAGCAGCATCTTGCCGACCGAGGTGCAGTGGGCGGGGAGGCGGCGGCCGGCGGCGGAGACCATGCGGACCGCGTGCGTGGAGTCGACCTTGGCGATGTAGATGACGTCGGTGCCTTCGAGGATCGCCACATGGACGGTCTCGTCACAGGTCTCGGCGACGGACCGGGCGACCTGCTGGCCTTCGGCGGCGAGGTCGAGCTGCTCGGCGTACCGGCTGCCGAGCTGGTACGGGCGGACGCCGAGCCGGTATCGTCCGGGCTGTCCGGGTACGGGCACGATGTACGACCGGGCGGAGAGCGTGGTCACCAACTCGTGCACGGTGGTGCGCGGCAGCTGGAGTCTGCGCACTATGTCAGGGGCGGAGAGAGTCCCGTCCCCGTCGAGGAAGAGCTCAAGAATGTCGAGAGCCCGGGTCACGGCAGGCACAAGGCGTCCCACGTCCGGCCCCCTCCCTTGGGTCTAAGCGCCAGATATCGTCAAAATCGTCAAAGCTGCGGGAACGTTCGAGATATCAACAGGCGATCGGCATGACGAACACAGGCTAGCCACCGAGGATTGCCCGGGCAATGGCCGGGAACCAGCCGGGGACCGGTATGTGCACCATGGGTGCCATGCGACTGGACTTCCAGCTGGTGCTGCTGCGCCGTATGGCCGACCACAACCCGGACCTCGTCGAGGACGCCCGGCGTGAACTGGGCGCGTCGATCGCGGACATGCGCGAGGCCAACAAGCGGTGGCAGGCGATGGTCCGCTCGCCCCGCTCCCGCGCCGCTGCCGCCCGCTACCGCTCGGTCCTCGGCCCGCCCGACTCCGAGAGCAAACGCACCGTCGGCGACCTGGAGTGCATGGCCTGGCAGTGGCCGCTCCCCCTCTGGCCCACCCTGCGCTTCGAGATCCTGCTCGGCCCCGGCGGCGCGGTCTGGAACGAATGGCTGGTCCGTGCCCCCGGCGCCCCCGCCCCGAAGCTGGAGACCCTCGAGGACCTCACCCCCTGGTCCTGCACGGTCGACGAGGCCGCCCGCGCCTTCGCCCCCGCCCGCCCCCTGGAGGGCACGGCCCCCACCCGCTGGGGCCTCACCTTCACCGTGCCGGACGGCCGTCAGGTGGTCGCGGAGTTCACCTGGGGCCTGCTCCAGCGCACCGCGGTCATCGACGGGCCGCGGTGAGGACCGCCTCCGCCACCGCGTCCACCGACCCCGGGTGCAGGAACAGGAACAGGTTCGGCTCGACCAGTTCCAGCTCCATCACCTGCGGCTGTCCGTCCGCCCCGTCGACCAGGTCCACCCGGGCGCACAGCAGCTCTGGCGCCTCCGGCACGGCGGCCAACGCGCGCTCCGCGACCGCCAGTTCGGCCGGGGTGGGGGTCCACCTCTCCAGGTCGGGGTGGGCGACCTTGTCCGCGTCGTAGGCCGTGCCCGGGGTGAGGACGGCCCGCTTGCGGCTGGCGTGCAGCAGCCGCCCGCCGAAGAACTGCAGCGCCCGCTCGCCGCTGACGTCGATCCCGGCGACGTACGGCTGGACCATCGCGGTCAGCCCCTCGTCGTGCATCCGGGCCAGGTGCCGTACGGCCGTCCCGTGCTCGCCGGGCGTGTAGCGGGCGGCGAACCGGGCGCCGGCGCCGAAGGTGGGCTTGACGACGAAGTCGCGGTCGGACGGCAGCTCGACCGGGTCGCCCGGGGCGAGATACCGGGTCGGCACGACGGGCACACCGGCCGCCGTGAGATCACCGAGATACCGCTTGTCGCTGTTCCAGCGGACCACGGCGGCCGGATTCGCGATCCGGGTCGCCTTCCCCACCCGCTCCACCCACGGCAGGAACTCCTCCGTGCGCCAGCTGTAGTCCCAGGTGGAGCGGATGACGACCAGGTCGAAGGCGCCCCACTCCACGTCGGGGTCGTCCCAGGGACGGGCGACGGCGTCCGCCCCCGCGGCGGCCAGCGCGCGCAGCAGCACCGGCAGATCCTGGTCCTTGCTCGGCTGCGCGCCGGGATCGTAGGTGGCGAGGGCTATTCGGGGCACGGCGGGAGCTCCCTTGTCCTGGTGTCGGCCGGTTTTCCGGTCCGCCGCAGGCTAACCACTCCTGCCTGCCGTACCGCAACCGCGGCCGCCCCGTTGACCTTCACCTTCGGTGAAGCCCCAGCATCGGTGGCAGACGTCGAGGAACACGAGGTACGGCATGAAGTGGCTGACCATCGGCGCCTTCGCGAAGGCCTGCCGGCTGTCGCCGAAGGCGCTGCGGCTGTACGACGAGCTGGATCTGCTGCGACCCGCCCGGGTCGACCCGGACACCGGCTACCGGTACTACGCCGCCGAGCAGCTCGAACGTGCCCGGCTGGTGGCCTGGCTGCGGCGGCTGGGGATGCCGTTGGCGCCGATCCGCGAGGTGTGCGGGTTGCCTGCCGACCGGGCCGCTCAGGAGATCCGGGCCTACTGGGCCCGGGTCGAGGCGGAGACCGCCGTACGACGGGACCTGGCCGCGTTCCTCGTCGACCACCTGTCCGGAGAGTCGAGAAGGGAAACGACGAAGATGCTGGAGTTGCGTTACGCCGCCCACTCGGACCGGGGGCATGTCCGGCCGGCCAACCAGGACACCGTGTACGCGGGGCGCCGGCTGCTGGCCGTCGCCGACGGATGCGGGGCGGCCGGGGCCCGGGCCAGTGCCGCCGCCGTGGAGGCGCTGAGGTTCCTGGAGGACGCGGAGCTTCCGGCGGGGAACGTGCTGAACCTCCTGGAGGACGCGGTGCGTTCGGCGGACGAGGCCGTGCGGGCCGTGGCGGAGGGCAGCACGGACGTCGGTACGACCCTCACCGCGCTGCTGTGGACCGGGTCCCGGCTGGCCCTGGTGCACATCGGGGACTCGCGGGCGTATCTGCTGCGGGACGGTGAGCTGTTCCGGATCACGCACGACCACAGTGTGGTGCAGTCGCTGATCGACGAGGGGCGGCTGACCCCGGCGGAGGCCGACAGCCATCCGCAGCGGATGCTGCTGGCCAGGGCGCTGTCGGGGGGTGCGCCGGTCACGCCGGATCTGAAGCTGCACGAGGCCCGGGGCGGCGACCGGTACCTGCTGTGCTCGGACGGACTGACCAGGGTGGTCTCCGACGAACGGATCCGGGAGTTGCTGGGCGGGAGCGGCCTGGAGCCGGGCGACGCGGTACGGGGGCTGGTCGACGAGGCGAACTCGGTGGGCGGCCCTGACAACGTGAGCGCGGTCGTCGCCGACGTGGCGTCTGCCACCCGTCCACCCGCCCAGGTCGGATAGCAGGCGAGGCAAGAGCTGACCCGGGCCGGGAGAAGACGAGTGTCATGTCTACGACTCACCCCGCCCTACGGGCGACGGAGATCCGGCTCGCCCCGGACCCGAGCAGGGTCGTCGCAGCACTCGGTGCACGTCGGCTGTGATCAAGGCCGGTGGCCGGAGCGCGGGTGGGGCGGTCCCGGAGGGGGTGGCTGGTGTAGGAAGGGGTTGTCGAGGTTCCGACCGGTGAGGAGTCGTCGCGTGTCCTTTCTGTTTCCGGCCCTGGTGGACGGTCCGGGCGAGCGCAGCGAGACGGGGGTCCCCCCGGCCGATGTCCGGGGGAGGGTCGCCCTGCGGTTCGGCACACGGTCGCTGACGTACGGGCAGCTCGCCGCCGCCGCGGGCGCCGTCGCCGGCCAGGTCCGGGACGCGGGCCGGGTCGCCGTGTGGGCGACCCCGGAACTGGAGACGGCCGTCGCCGTCGTCGGCATCCTGCTCGCCGGCCAAGCCGCCGTGCCGCTCAACCCGAAGTCGGGCGAGAAGGAACTCGCGCACATCCTCTCCGACAGCACGCCGGCCGCGGTGCTGGCCGCACCGGGGGCCGAACTCCCCGCGGCCGTCGCCGGCCTGCCGCGTATCGACGTCGACGTGCGGGCCGTCGGCCCGGTCCCCGCGGACCGCACCACCGAGACCGACCCCGCCCTCGTCGTCTACACCTCCGGCACCACCGGCCCGCCCAAGGGCGCCGTCATCCCGCGCCGGGCGCTGGCCACCACCCTGGACGCGCTCGCCGACGCCTGGCAGTGGACCGGGGACGACGTCCTGGTGCACGGGCTGCCGTTGTTCCATGTGCACGGGCTGGTGCTGGGGATTCTCGGGCCGTTGCGGCGCGGTGGTTCCGTGCGGCACCTCGGGCGGTTCGACACCGACGGCGTGACCCGCGAGCTGACCGAGGGCGCGACCATGCTGTTCGGCGTGCCCACCATGTACCACCGCATCGCCGAGGCCCTGCCCGCCGACCCCGCGCTGGCGAAGGCCCTCGGCCGGGCCCGGCTGCTGGTCTCCGGCTCGGCCGCGCTGCCCGTCCACGACCACGAGCGGATCGCGGCCGCGACCGGGCGGCGGGTCGTCGAGCGGTACGGCATGACGGAGACGCTGATGAACACCAGTGTGCGCGCGGACGGGGAGGCCCGGGCGGGGACCGTCGGGGTGCCGCTGCCGGGTGTGGAGCTGCGGCTGGTGGAGGAGGACGGGACGGCGCTCGCCACGTTCGACGGGGAGACCGTCGGGGAGATCCAGGTGCGCGGTCCGAACCTGTTCACCGAGTACCTCAACCGGCCCGACGCCACCGCCGCCGCCTTCACCGCCGACGGCTGGTTCCGCACCGGCGACATGGCCGTGCGCGAGCCGGACGGCTATGTGCGGATCGTCGGCCGCAAGGCCACCGACCTGATCAAGAGCGGCGGTTACAAGATCGGGGCCGGTGAGATCGAGAACGCGCTGCTGGAGTATCCGGGGGTGCGGGAGGCCGCCGTCACCGGGGAGCCGGACGCGGACCTGGGTGAGCGGATCGTCGCCTGGATCGTCCCGGCGGATCCGCAGTCCCCGCCCGGGGAGCGGGAGTTGGCGGACCACGTCGCCGGCCGGCTCGCCCCGCACAAACGCCCGCGTGTCGTCCGCTACCTGGACGCGCTCCCCCGCAACGACATGGGGAAGATCATGAAGCGGTCCCTGGGTGTCTGAGAACCGGCCGGTCCGGCTCTCCGCCCGGCAGTTCCTCGACCTCGTCGCCGACCCCGGCACCTTCGTCGAACTCCCCTCCCCGGTACGGGAGTCCGGGCCCGACGGTCCCCTCGGCTGGCACGGGTACGACGCCTCGCGGGCCCGTGCCGCCGAGCGCACCGGCGAGGAGGAGTCCGTGGTCGTCGGCACCGCGTGTGTCGAGGGCACGGCGGCCGTGCTGATCGTGTTCGAGTTCGGGTTCCTCGGCGGCTCGCTGGGCGAGCGGACCGGGGACCGGCTGGAGGCGGCGTACGCGCATGCCCGCGCGCACCGGCTCCCGGTCGTCCCGCTGGTCGCCACCGGCGGCAGCCGGATGCAGGAGGGCATGCTCGCCCTGTCCCAACTCCAGCGGGTGGCCCGGCAGTCGGCGCTCACCCGGGAGGCGGGGCTGGCGCAGATCGCCGTCCTGCGCGATCCGACGACCGGCGGCGGCTGGGCGACCCTGGGCGCCGGTGCCGATGTGATCCTGGCGCTGCCCGGGGCGCAGGTGGGCTTCGCGGGCTCCCGGGTCCGCCCGCCGGACGCGGACCCGGCGGCGTACACGGCCCAGGCGCAGCTCGCGGCGGGGTCGGCGGACGCCGTGGTGCCGCCGGCAGAGCTGAAGGCGACGCTCGGCTTGTGGCTACGACTCCTCACGAACCCGGCCACGGCCCCCGCCGCCCCGCCGGACGCACTCGACTCCCCGCCGGACGCACTCGACGCCCCGCCGATCGCCCGCGCAGACCCGCCGGACACCCCCGCCGACCCGCCGACCGCCCCCGCCGACCCGCCGACCGCCCTGGGTGACGCCGGTCTGCCCGCCACCGGATGGCAGGCCGTCCAGCGCGCCCGCGCCCCGCACCGGCCGCGCGCCCTCGCCTACCTGGACGCCTGGTTCGGTGACCGCCGGGGCGCCCTCGTCGGCGACCGGTGCGGCGGCGCGGATCCGGGCGGGATGCTGTGCGGGTTCGGCGAGCGGGACGGCGGTACCGTCGCCTTCGCCGCGCAGACCGGCACGGCGACCCGGCCCGCCGGCTACCGGACCGCGACCCGTCTGATACGGCTCGCCGACCGGCTCGGGATCCCCGTGCTCACCCTCGTCGACACCCCGGGCGCCGCCAACGACGCCGAGGCGGAACGGCAGGGCGTGGGCGCGGCGATCGCGGAGTTGTTCGGCGCGGTGGCGGCGGCCCGGACGCCGATCACCACCCTGGTCATCGGCGAGGGCGGCTCGGGCGGGGCGCTGGCGCTGGCCGCGCCCGGCAACACCTGGGCCACGCCCGACAGTTACTTCTCGGTCATCGCCCCGGAGCTGGCGGCGGCGATCCTCAAGCGACCCCCGGAGGAGGCCGAGGCCACCGCCGGCCAGCTGCGGATCCGGCCGCAGGACCTGGTGGAGCTGGGGGTGGTCCGGGGCATCACCGGTCACCCCCAGGGCTGAGTCACCTCACTCCCACCGCCCGGACGATCTCCTGGGTGACCGCGCCGCCCCGGTCGTCGCTCGCCGAGGCGCGCAGCGAGACGTACGCGGCGTCGCGCGGCACCGCGAGCACACCGTGCCCGGCCCCGGTGAGGGGGACGTTCCGCCAGGAGACGCCGTCGTCGTACGACACCTCGAGGCGGCAGCCGCCCAGCGTGCCGGTCCCGCTCGCCCCGGCCACGTACGAGGCGCTGATCCCGACCGGGACCCGGTGGCCGCCCCTGACGTCCCCCGCGAGGTCGGTGTCGACGTCGAAGGCGAGGTTGATCAGCGGGAGGTAGGTCCAGTGGTCCTCCGGGGTGGCCGCCGACCGGAAGGTCCACTCGGCGTGGCCCCGGGTGGCGAGCCGCCAGCTGCCGGCGTCCAGGGCGGTGTCGGTGACCACCTTGTACGTGTGCTCGTCGGCCGGCGCGTCCCACGCGTACGCCCCGGAGCCGGTGCGGCGGTCGACCAGGGTGCCGTCCTGGTAGACCGAGGTCTGCTGGGTCATCCCGCTGTCCTCGCTCCACGCGTCGCCGAAGCCGGTGTGGTCGGGTCCGGAGTCGCCCCAGCCCGGGGTGTTGAACTGCAGCTCGTTCCCGGCGCGTTGCTGGCCCCAGCCGAGTCCGGTGCCGAGCCAGGGGTGCCACACCGGGCGGAACCAGTTCAGCGTCGGCCGTGATCCGCCGGTGTACGTCACCAGTCCGCTGCGCTCCTCCAGCGTGCCGTCGCCGACGGTCACCGACTCGTGCCAGCGCTGGCCGGGGCCGGTGGAGACGTAGTCGGTGCGCTCGGCCGGGAAGTCGACCCGCTGCTGGAAGCCGAGGCCGACCGGGAAGGCGTCGGTGATCGAGTAACGGAACTCGCCGCCGCCAACCGGCCGCGCCGCGTGGAACTTCACGTTCACGGCGGCGAGTTGGCGGCGGGTGGGGGCGTAGGTCAGGTTCCGGTCCGGTATCGCGCCTCGGTGGCCCTCCGAAAGGTCGTACACGTAGGGCGAGTTGCGGGTGCCGGTCATGTCCACCCGGCCGGCCGCCCGCAGCCGGGCCGCGTCGGCGGCGTTGACCGTGGCTATCTGGAGCGGCCGGTCGGCGTCGTCGTCGGTGCCCCACCAGGCCATCAGCCGGCCGGGCGCGTCGTCGGTCACGAACAGCGCCTTGGCGCCCGCGTCCTGCGCGGCCCGGGCGAGGGCGGACGGATCGGTGCCGTCGGCGAGACGGGCGAGGACCGCCTTGCCCGCCACACCGGTGAACGGACCGTCTCCGACGTCGACGAGCGGCAGCCGGGTGCGCCCCTCGAGGAGCGTCCCGCCGGACTGCACGGTCGCCTCGCCGATCCCCTCCACCGCCAGCAGCGGCTTGGCGAGCCGCCACACGGTCCGGTACTCGAAGGTGCCCCGGGTGACCTTCGCGGTCGGCGCGGCGAAGACGCTGTCGTAGGTGAGCGGCACCTGGACCGCGCCGAAGAGGTCGGTGCCGTTCGCGTTCCGGTCGTACTCCATGACGAGCTGGCCGGTCTCGGTGCGCCGATCGGTGACGGCCTTGATCTCCCGCAGTTTCCGTCCGTCCAGGGTGACTTCGCGGTCCCGGTCGAGGGTGATCTCCGGGGCGGCGAGGAAGCCGAGGCCGAGGGAGTCGGCGCCGTGGCTGCCGTGTACGTCGAGGAAGGAGGTGAGGCTGTAGGTGCCGGGCTGGAGGCGGAGCCTGAGGGTGCCGGAGTCGCCGACCTGGGCGGGCTCGGCGTCGGACCCCTCGGCCAGCCGCTGTACGACGAGGCCGGCGGCGGTGGCGGCGCCGTCCCGGTCCAGGACGTGGACGGTGAGGGTGTACCGCTCCTCCTCCTTGACCAGCCCGAAGACGGTGTGCGCGACGGGGGTCCCGGTTCCGGCGAGGGCAGCCACGATCTGCCCGCTGGTGTTCCCGACCGCCGCGTCGGTGCCGTCCCCGGTCACGGTGGTGGCGGCGGTGCCGTGCGCCGGGACCGTGAGGGTGGCGTCGGCGAGGGTGACGACACCGTCCGGGGCGCCCTGCGCCGTCAGGTTCAGCCGCACGTCGTCGTCGGAGGTGTTGGTGTAGGTGAGCGTCCTGGTCACCGGCTTGTCCGCGTCGTACGGCCAGCCGTAGAAGCCGAGGTCGGCGCTGCCGGTCGCGGTGACCTGCGCGTTCACCGCACCGGCGACGTCGACCCGCCCCGCGCCCAGCACATAGGCAAAGGCGTCGAGCTGCTTCGACGTGGACATCAGGGCGTCCTTGAGCTGGGCGCCCGTCCAGTCGGGGTGCTCCTCGGCGAGCAGCGCGGCCACCCCCGCGATGTGCGGGGTCGCCATCGACGTACCGCTCATGGAGGTGTAGTAGCCGCTGCCGGAGGTCAGTTGGGAGCGGGCGGCGAGGATGCCGACGCCGGGGGCGGAGAGGTCGGGCTTCAGGGCGTTGTCGCCGTAGCGGGGGCCCGCGCTGGTGAAGTAGGCCGCCTGGTCGTCCGCGTCCACCGCGCCGACGGTGAGGGCCGCGTCGGCGGCGCCGGGCGAGCCGATGGAGGAGGCGGCACCGGTGTTGCCGGCGGCGACGACGAACAGGGCGCCGGTCTCGGCGGACAGGGTGTTCACCGCCTGGGCCATCGGATCGGTGCCGTCGCTGGGCTCGGTCGAGCCGAGGCTCATGGAGATCACCTTGGCGTGCACGTCCCGGGCGGCCCACTCCATGCCGGCGATGATCTGGGACTCGCTGCCCGATCCCTGGTCGCTGAGCACCTTGCCGACGGCGAGGGTGGCCCCGGGCGCGACGCCCTTCTCCTTGCCGTCGGAGGCGGCTCCGCTGCCGCCGACCGTGGAGGTGGTGTGGGTTCCGTGGCCGTTGCGGTCGGCGATCTCCTCGCCGTCGATGAAGCTCCGGGTGACGTCGACCCGGCCGGCCAGGTCGGGGTGGGTGAGGTCGGCGCCGGTGTCGAGGACGGCGACGGTGACACCCTTGCCGGTGTAGCCGGCGTCCCAGGCGGCGGCCGTGCCGATCTGCGCGTTGCTGTCGGCCATGGTGGCCTTGACCCGGCCGTCGAGCCAGACCTTGCCGAGGCTCTTGCGTGCCGTGAAGGTACGCCAGAAGGTGCGCCCCTTGCCGGCGTCGACGGCGGCCCCGCGCAGACTGGGCAGCGCCCGGGTCCGCTCGGCGCCGCTCAGCGGGACGGCCTTGCCCGCATAGGTCACGATCAGCGGCAGGGCATCGCTCCTGGCGTCGGTGAGCCCCTGCCGGATCAGCCCGCTGACGTCGAACAGCCGCCGGTCCAGGGTGCCTTGGCGCAGATAGGCCAGGGCTTCGTCGGGTACGACGGTGATGTCACCGTCGTCCACCTGGGTGCGGACGGCACCGGTGGCGCCGGGCGGGCGCTGGACGGTGACGGTCTTCTTGCCCTGCCCCACGTCGGTGACGGTGACCTTGTCGCCGGTGACCAGGGTGACCGTGGTGGTGCCCGTGGGCGAGCCGACGGCGGCCGAGGGCGCCGCCGTCGCTGTCGTCGCCGTCACCACCGTCGCTGTCGTCGCCGTCACCGCCGTCGCTGTCGCCGCTGTCGTCGGGAGCAGGCCGATCACGAGGCCCGCGGACAGGAGGGTCGCCCCACGCCCGATGGTTGGTCGTCTTCTCATCCACGCCTCTTCTCGAAGGGTGCGATCAGGTGCGTCGAGTGCTGGGAAGAGTGTCACGGCACCGGTGTTGCACGGGTGTTGAACGGTGCTGGCGGGAAGGCGCCCGGGCGGGTTTCCGCCACGACGCCAGGACAAGGGAGGTCGGGTTCCGCCACAATGGACCGGTTACGGGGTCGAGGACACGGGGGAACCAGGGGCGCCATGGCGAGGATGATGGAGTTCAAGACCGAGGACGGTGCTGTCGTGCTCGTCGAGTCGGCCGAGGGCGTCCCCGGCAGCCGTCCGGTGTCCCGCGACGGCGGTACGGGACCGGCGGCGCAGGCGGCCCGCTCCTTCGAGGGCGCCCTGGACGGGGTGCGGGCGGCGGCCCAGTCCGCGCTGCGGGTCTTCCGCGACGGCGCGCTGCGGCCCGACTCGGTGGAGCTGGAGTTCGGGGTGAAGCTGACCGCGGAGGCGGGTGCCGTGATCGCCAAGGGCGCGGCCGAGGGGCAGTTGGTGGTACGGCTGAGCTGGGCCTCCGGGGCTGCCGACGCGACATGAGCCGCGCTGCCTGGCACGCCCGGATCGAGTGCGGGGGCGCGGTGTCCGGGGCGGGCTTCCTCGTCGCCCCCCGCACGGTGCTGACCTGCGCGCATGTCGTCCAGGAGCGGGAGTGGGCGCCGCTGACGGTGAGTTTCCCGAACCGCCGGGACCTGGGCGAGGTGACCGCGACCGTGGCCGTGCACGGCGGCTGGGCGGGCGGCTGGACCGACCCGGGCGACCTCGCCGTACTCGAACTGGACCGTGAGGTGCCGTTACGGCCGGCCCGGTTCGCGCCGCCGGGGGCGGAGCAGAGCGGGGCCCCACTGCAGGCGTACGGGTTCCCGGAAGGCTACGGCGAAGGGGCACAGGCCTTCTACCGCGCCGTGTCCCGGACGCTGATCGCCGACGAGTGGCTGCAGTTGGAAGCCACCTCGACGCACGGGCACCCGCTGGCGGGCGGGTTCAGCGGGGCGGCCCTGGCACTGCCGGACGACCGGGTGGTCGGGATGGTCGTGCAGGCCTCCGACGAGGCGGGCGTCCGGATCGGGCGGATGCTGCCCACCGAGGTCATGGCCCGCTACTGGTACGACCTGGGCGCGCTGGTCCCGGCGCCCGAGGCCGACACCCCGGCCGCGACCGGGCGGCTGCACAGCCTGGTGCGGCGGGCCGAGGAGGCCGGCGTCGACTGCCGTCCCGACCAGCTCTACCGGGACTCGGCGGGCCCCTTCGCCCCGGATCCGCCCGCGGGCGGGTTCGCCTCGCTGCGGGCGGCGGCCGCGTACGTGCAGTGGCAGGTGGACGACCCGGAGGCGGTGGAGAGGTTCGCCGACCGGCTGCGGGCGCTGCTGGAGCCGCGGCCGCCGGCGGTCGCGCGGACCGCCGGCTGGGCGCCCATCGTCGTCGAGCTGGAGCGCAGCGGCGAGGGCCAGGAGCAGGTCACGGTGCGGGTGTCGGCGTACCGGGAGGGGCAGCGCCAGGAGCGGCTGCCGCGCGGTGACGTGCGGGCCTACGTCCAGCAGCGCGTCGACGACGCCTTCGGTCATCTCGCCCAGGACGCCGAGGCGTTGCTCACCTTCGTACTGCCCCGCGAGTGGCTGAACGAGCCGGTCGCGCACTGGGAGTGCGGCCCCGAGGACTCCACCCCGCTCGGCTGCGCGCACCCGCTGGTGGTGACCGACCGCTCCCGGCACCGCAGCGCGCGGCTGCGCCACCAGCTGGCCGGCAAGTGGCGGACCCTGGAACGGAGTCCGGGCCGGACGGTACTGCTCCGGGTCGACTGCGGCAGCACCGAGCACCCCCTCGGCCTGCGCAAGCGCCTGCGGGACGAGGACGCCGCCCTGGCCGGTTTCGGCGCCCCGCCGACCGCGGCCCCGGAGCACTTCGAGGCCAGCGTGAACATGCCGGTCCCGGTGCTGCTGTGGCCGCGCACCGGCTGCGCGAGCACCGACCACGCGGGACCGTGCCAGGGCAGCGCCTTCCTCGACGCCCTGAGTCCGTATGTCGCCGGTGTGCCGCCGACCGAACTCCCGCGCCGCATATGGCACTTGCGGGAGGAGGCGGCGGCCGTCGACCCCGAGGGCCACTGGGCGCGGGACGTCCAGCTCCTCTGGGACGACCCCCGCTGCTATCCCGAGCCGCCCGCCAGCCTGCACACCCCCGTCGCCTGACCCCGCCGCCGTCAACGGAGAAGGACCCCCATGCCCCTGTGGCCCGTCTACACCGGTACGAAGGAGCCGCACGACGGCATCACCGAGCTGCCCGCGCCGCCGCCCTGGCGGGCCTTCGACGGCGGCCCGGAACTGGCGACCCCCGCCGACGCCGACGACACCTCGGCCACCTCGCCGGACCGCACCCACCGCGCCGCGACCTACCAGGCCACCTCGAACACCGTCCAGCTCGTCAACGCCGCCCTGTATCTGCGCCGCCCGCTGCTGGTCACCGGCCCGCCCGGCACCGGCAAGTCCTCCCTCGCCTACGCGGTCGCCCGCGAGCTGCGGCTGGGCCCGGTGCTGCGCTGGAACATCACCAGCCGCAGCACCCTGCACGACGGCCTCTACCAGTACGACCCGCTCTCCCGCCTCTACGCGGCCCGCCAGTCGGCCGCGGCCCTCGAACCAGGCGCCCCCGTCCCCGAGTCCGGCGTCGAGGACCATCTGCGCCTCGGCCCGCTCGGCACCGCGCTCCTGCCCTACGGCCGGCCCCGCGCCCTGCTCATCGACGAGATCGACAAGAGCGACCTCGACCTGCCCAACGACCTCCTCAACGTCCTGGAGGAGGGCCAGTACGAGATCCCCGAGCTGGTCCGCGCCGCCCGGCACTCCCCCGCCGCCGAGGTGATGGTCGACGGCACCGACGACCGCGTCGGCGTGGAGCGCGGCCGGGTGCGCTGCCGTGCCTTCCCGTTCGTCGTCCTCACCAGCAACGGCGAACGCGAGTTCCCGCCGGCCTTCCTGCGCCGCTGCGTCACACTCCGGCTCCGCCAGCCCGACGACCAGCAGCTCGCCGGGATCGTCCGCGCCCACCTCGGCGAACCGGACACCTACGCCGAGTCGCTGATCACCCGGTTCCTGTCCCGGGTCGGCGGCGGCGACCTCGCCACCGACCAGCTCCTCAACGCCATCTACCTGGCCCGGTCCTCCGACCTGAACGACAGGTCCCTGGACGAACTGGCCGAACAGCTGATGCCGTACCTCGGCGAGGCCGCCCGGACAGATGCCTTCTGACCACCCGGCCCCGCTCGCCCGCCTCGCCGGCCTGCTGACACAGGCGGGCGGTGGCGTGCGTCCCACCCCCCGGGAACTGGCCGAGCTGCTGTGGCTGGCGGGGCGGATGGAGCGGGCGGAGGGGGAACCGGCGGGTCCGCCGGGAGAGCCGGCCGCACCGCAGGACCCGCCGCCCGGGGAACCCGCCGACCCGCCGTCGCCCGAACCCGCGCGGTCCCCGGCCGCGGGGAGCCAGGAGGAGCCCGCCCGCACCCCGCTCCACCTCCCCTCCTCGACCCCGTCCCCCGGCACGTACGCCTCCCTCCTGGCGCCCGCGCCGCCCATGCTGCGCCACCCGCTGGCCCTGCAACGCTCGCTGCGCCCCCTCAAACTCCGTACGGACGCCCCGTCCGGCCACCGTCTCGACGAACCCGCCACCGCCGACCGCATCGCCCGCCTCGGCGCGGCCCCCGAGTGGTGGCTCCCGGTCCTGCGCCCCGCACGGGAGCGCTGGCTGCGGCTGAACCTGGTGTTCGACGACGGTCCGACGATGCCGGTCTGGCACCCGCTGCTCCGCGAACTGCACACGGCCCTGGCCCAGTCGGGGGTGTTCCGGACGGTGGCGGTGCACCGGTCGGCCGCGGACGGCGCGGTGAGCGGCGAGGGGCTGCCCGGGGACGGCCGCACGGTCACGCTCCTGATCAGCGACTGCATGGGCCCGCAGTGGCGACCGGGCGAGGCGGGCGCACGCTGGTACGGCACGCTGCGGCGGTGGGCGCGGCAGATGCCGCTGGCCCTGCTCCAGCCGCTCCCCGAACACCTGTGGCGGGACACGGCGTTGCCGGCCACGCCGGGACTGCTGTCGGCGCCGTTCCCGGCGGCCCCGACGTCGGCGCTCACCTTCACGCCGTACGAGGAGGAGGTGCCGGAGGTGCCGGAGGGGTCGCTGGTCCTGCCGGTGCTGGAGGCCGCCGGGCCGCGGTGGCTGGCGAACTGGGCCGGGCTGGTGGCGTCGGCGGGCGGGGCGCGGTTCCCGGGCGCGGCCGCTCCGCTGGACGGCGGCGTGCGGGGCGACTCCCGTACGGACGTGTCCCGTCTCTCCGCCGAGGAACTGGTCCTGCGGTTCCGGGCGACCGCGTCCCCCGAGGCGTTCCGGCTGGCGGGGCATCTCGCGGTCGGCCGGCCCGATCTGCCGGTCATGCGGCTGGTGCAGCGGGCGGTGGAGCCGGATCCGCGGCCGCAGCATCTGGCGGAGGTGATCGTGAGCGGGGTGCTGGTGGCGGTGCCGGGGCCGCCGGGGTCGTACGCGTTCCGGCCGGGCGTGCGTGAGCTGCTGCTGCGCACCCTGCCGCGGGCGGCCCGGAACGGTACGAGCGAACTGCTGTCCCGGGTGGGCAAGTTGATCGAGGAGCGGGCGGGGGCGGCGCCCGGGGAGTTCCGGGCGGTGGCCCCGGCGGCGGGCGGCACGTCCCAGGGCGGGGACGGCGAGGCGTTCGCGACGGTGCGCACGGAGAGTGTGCGGCGGCTGGCGGAGGACGGCGGGTCGGGGGCGGTACCGGACGGACTCGGCGGGCGGTACCGGTTGGTACGGCGGTTCCTGCCGAACGGTTCCGTGTGGCTGGCGCAGGACCCGGAGACCGGGCGGACGGTGGTGCTGCGGCTGTACCGGCCGTTCTCCGATCCGGCACGGCGAGCGGCGTTCCTGCGGGACGCCGAGCGTCTGCGGGGGGCCGGGCACCGCAATCTCGTCGGCGTGAGTGACCTCGGCATCGAGGACGGAACGCCGTACATCGCGATGGAACAGGTGACCGGGATCCCCCTCAACACGCTTGCCGCACCCCATGGTTACCGGCTGCCCGGTCCCCTGCTGGTGTCGGTCGGGGCCCAGCTCGCCCAGGCCGTCGGCGCCCTCCACGACGCGGGTCTCAGCCACGGTGATGTCGGCATGTCCCGGGTCATGCTGCTGCCCGACGGCACCGTCAAGCTGGGCGGCTTCGTTCCGGGCCGGACGTCGGGGGCGCCGGGGCGGGCGCACGACCTGTCGGCGCTGTGCGAGGTGATGCTGCTGCTGGCCGCGGGGACCTCACGGCTGGTGCCTCCCTTCGCCCCGGAACAGCTCCGTCACCTGCCGGAGCCACTGCGCGAGCAGTACGCGCAGGCCCTCACCCTGCTCATGTCCTCGCCGCCGCAGCAGGCGTCCGGCAGGGAACGGCTTGCGGACGGTGAGCTGCTGCTGTGGGCCCAGGAAGAGTACGAATCGCGGCGTTTCTACCACGTCCTGGGACCGCTGACGACCGAACTCGGCTCCAGCTCACCGGACTTCGGGCCGACCGAGGGCGCCGCGCTGGCCATGCTGCTGCTGCGGCACGGCCGCGAGGTGACCCGCGACGCCCTGCGCAAAGGGCTGTGGAACGCGGGCGAGGAACCGGCGCACGCGGCGCGGGAGGTGGACCGGATCGCCTCCCGGCTGCGCGAGGCCCTGGGCCCCGGCGTCCTGGCCACCCTTCCCGACGGCTACGCGCTCCACGCCAGCGCCGACTATCTGGACCTGGTCCACTGCGAGGGCCTGGAGCGAACGGCCACCAGGCTCGCCGCCCAGGGCAACCTCCGGGGGGCACGGGCCCGCCTGGACACGGCACTCGGCCTGTGGCGCAGCGCGGGCCCCCTCGCGGACGTCCCCGGCCCCGCCGCCCGCGGCGCCCGCACCCGACTCCAGCAACTCCGCCTGGCCCTGCACCGCAAGGTCGCCGAACTCGACCTGGACCTGGGCGAGTACGAGCGCGCGGCCCTCCAGCTCGCCGACCTCCTGCGGACGTATCCCTCCCGGGAAGACCTCCGCCGGCTGCTCCTCATCGCGCTGCAACGCCTCGGCCGTACCGACGAAGCGCTCGAGGTCTACGAGGAGTACGAGCTGGCCGGCGGCACCGACCCCGAACTCCGGGCCATAGGCCATGAGTTGCGCGCGGAGTTCTACGAGCCGGGCGACGGGGACGAGTACCAGACCCCGGCCCCGCAAACCCGGGCCCCCGACGAACCGGAGGGCTCGTTCCCCACCGAGGAGTCACTGCCGTCGATCTTCGCGATCGAGGAGGAGGCGGCCTCCGGCCAGGAGGCACCGCTGCCGCAGAACGTCGTACCCGAGAGCCTGTTCGCGGTGGAGGATCCGCTGGGCGAGGAGGTGCCGCCCCACGAGACCGAGGACGGGCACGACCCCGACCCCGACGCCGACCCCGACGCCGACCCCGACGCCGACCCCGACGCCGGATTCGGGGCCCCCGCCGCGGGGCCGCCCCCGCCCACCTACCGCACCCTGGTCACCTTCGACTTCGCCGACGCCGCCCAGCACCCGGACGACGTGGCGGCGCTCGGCCGGGCGGTCACCCGGCTGGTGGCGGACGCCGCACTGCGCACCGGCGAGTACGTGATGACCGCCCACGGCAACGGCTACTCGGTGCTGACGGAGCCGGACGTCTCCGGGCTGCCGCTGGTGCTCGTCGCCATCGCGCGGTTCGAGGACGAGGTGCTGAAGCTGGGCGGTCTCAGGTGTCTGGTGATCTTCTCCTGTGTCCTGGCCGACGGCCGTACCGTGACCCCGGCCCTGTCGAGGGTCCGCCGCACGCTGGACACGGCCGACGACCGACGGGGCATCATCGCCGTACCGCAGCTGCTCCGGGACGAACTGGACGAAGACACCGACTCCGACCCGTTGCTGCTGCCGCTGCGCCGCGGGACCGAGGAGGGCTGGTACCAGCTGTGCGTGCTGAGGCGTCCGCTGTACGACGGCACGCGCAAGCCGACACCCGTGCACGGGCCCTACCCGCTGCCCGGCGGGAGCCCGTTCCCGGAGCCGGTCCGGGAGACCAGGACCGTGGTGTACCAGAGCCGCGACGGCGACGAAGTCAGCCTCGTCGTGTTCCCCGCGGCCACGCACTACCGCGAGGTCGACCTCACCGAACGGCGGCTGAAGCTGGACGAGTCCGAGGCGACCTTCCGCGCCACCGGCGCAGCCCGCTGGCGCATCGTCGATCCCCTCCAGGCGGTGACCCACGGCACCGCCGCATCCGCACACAGGGCCATCGCCGACCTCCTGCGAGCGCAGCTGCGCTACCTGTCGGACCACTACCCGCGCACCTATCTCCGCCAGGCGAGCGCCGAACTCGCCGACGGACCGGGCGACCGGCGGGCCCCGCAGGGCGTCGACGTCCGCTGGGACCTCACGCTCACGCCGACCCACGACCCCTACCCCGTGCCGCCGGCCCGTCCGGAGCGGGTCGATCTCAACGCCCGGCTGCGCCGGGCGGACGCGGTCATGTTCGGCTTCGACGGCACGCTGGCCCGGCTCCGCCCGGACGACCCGGCCCCGGACATGCCGCTCCTGGCCCGTCTGCTCGGTCCGGATCCGCTCGGCCGTCCCCCGGCACTGGACCCGCGGAACCTCTCCCCCGAGACGCGCGCGCGCCTCACGGCGCTGGTGACGCGGTCGGCCGAGCGGTTCGTCCCCGTCCCCGACGCCGACCTGGTGATCCGTACCCTCGCCGACATGGGCCTGGAGCTGACGGTCGTCACCGACTGCGATCCCTACACAGCGGCCGCGTACCTGCTCCGGCGCGGGCTGCTGGACTGTCTGCACGGAGGCGTCCACGGACGCGACGGGCTGGACTCACCGCTGATGCCCGACCCGCACGTGGTGTCGCGGGCCCTGCGGCACCTCGGCGTCCGCCCCTCGAAGTGTCTGATGGTGGGCGCCACCGAAGCCGAACGGCAGGCGGCCCGGCAGGCCGACGTCCCCTTCTTCCACGTCGGCGGCGAACCGGGCCTGCGTCCCCTCCTCGAAGCCGCCCGCACCCTGTAGCCGGGAAACCCCCCATTCAGCCGCGCCCCGCCCGGCCCTCCCCCGAAGGCGCGCCGTCCGGATCCCCCGGAGGATGCGAAGCAGGCCGCCGACCGGCGGTGCCACCCCGTACGGCCCGCGCACTCGGGAGGATCTGCCGTGACCGTCAGTCTGGAGCAGTTGCGCCGCTGCCATTTCGCCGTCGATCTGGGGGCCGCCCGCACCCGCGTGTACGTGAAGGGCATGGGCCTGGTCGTCGACCAGCCTTCCGTGGCCGCCGTGAACACCCGGACCGGCGCCCTGATCGCCGTCGGCGAGTTCGCGGAGAAGATGACGGGCCGGACGCCCGACTACATCCGCGTCGTACGCCCCATCTCGGGCGGTACCGTCGTCGACATCGAGATCGCCCAGCGGATGCTGCGTCATCTGCTCGGCGACAAGATCCGCCGTTCGCTGCGCCGCAAGCCCCGGCTGCGGGCGGCGGCCTGCACCCCGCACGACGCCGACCCGCTGGCCCAGCGCGCGACCATCGAGACGCTGGCGGGACTGGGGGCACGGCGGGTGGAGCTGGTCGACACGCTGATCGCCGCCGCCGTGGGGTGCGGGATGCCGGTGGAGCGGCCCGAGGCGACCATGATCCTGGTCTGCGGGGCCGCCGCGACCCAGGTCGCGGTGCTCTCCCTCGGGTCGATCGTGTGCGCCGAGCGGCTGCCCGTCGGCGGCGAGGCCGTGGACCGCGCGATCGTGCAGCACCTGCGGCACGAGCACGAGCTGATGCTGCCGAGCCAGTCGGTACGGCCCCTGCAGCTCGCCCTGTCCGGGAACGGCCTCACCCCGCACGGCCCGGCCTCCACCGAGATCCACGGGCGGGACGTGGCCACCGGCCTCGCCCGCAGCGTGCGGGTCGACACCGCCGCCGTCCGCGATGCCATCCAGACGCCGCTCACCGGGGTGCTGGACGGGATCGGCAAGGTGCTGCGGGACTGCCCGCCCGACCTGGTCGCCGATCTCGCCGACCGCGGGATCATGATGGTCGGCGGCTCGGCCCTGCTCCCCGGTTTCGACCAGTTGCTGCGGCAGGCCACCGGTATGCCGGTGCACATCGCGGAACGGCCGGACGTGTGCGTCGTCCAGGGCATCGGCGCGATGCTGGAGGGCCGCATCGAACCGCTGGTGCTGGATCCGCTGGCGGCCTGACGACCAGGCCGGGGCCGGTCGTCAACTTCCCAGCCCCACCAGGCATCTGATCGTCGTCCCGGCCGTCCCCGTGTGCACGCGCACCAGGTCCGCCACCAGGTTCACCAGCAGCAGCCCCCGCCCGCCCCGCTGGTCCCCGGCCGCGGGGCGGCGCCCTGCCAGCGGGTCGGTCAGATGCCCTTTGTCCGCCACCTCGCAGACCACGTACTCCCCCTCCCCCCACACCCACAGCGTGCCCGAACCGCCGCCGTGCACCACGCTGTTGGTGGTCAGCTCGGCGGTGATCAGGGCGAGGTCGTGCAGGCGGACGCCGGTCAGGCCGAGGCGGGCCGCCTCAGCGGTGGCGAAGTGCCGGGCGGTGGGGAGGGAACCGGCGTCGAAGGCGAAGGCCACGGAGGGGGCCGGCGGCAGCGGCAGGTTGTAGCGGGCGAGGACGGCCTCGGGGGCGTAGCCGACGCTGGGGCGCGGCTCGGGCGAGCCGGGGGTGCGGTACAGCGGGTGGGTGGCGTGGGCGTCGGCCACGGTACGAGGGTCCAGGCGGGCGATGTCGTACGGGCACAGGACGGTGATCCCGCGGCCTCGGAACGCCGTGTTGATCAGGGCCTCGTGCTGGACGCAGGCCGGGTACTCGGCGGCCGTGCGGCCGGGCCAGACCGGCTCGCCGACGACACGGACCCGGCGGCCGGGCGGCTGGGCGTCGGCGAAGGCGTGCAGCACGCCGGGGAGGATCCGGCCGGGGTTGCGGCCGGCCTGCCGCATGTCGAGGAGGCGCACGGCTCCGGCGTCGGCGCCCAGCACGTCACGGAGGAGCCGGAGGTTCTCGCCGGGTACGGCGACGGCGACCGGTTCCCCGGCGGCCAGCGCGTCCTGGACGAAGGGCACCGTCCCGGCCAGGTACTCGTCCTCGTCGCCGTAGAAGAGGGCGGAGTGGACGAAGGGGCCGGACGGCGCGTCGTTCATGAGAACGGCACCTCGTGCGGTGCCGGCGGGTTGGTCACGGCGCCTCCCTGCTGCCGGTTCGTACGGCTGCCCCGTGAACGCCGGCCGCAAACCGTCCCGCCCGCCACGGGACCGGCCGGTGCGGGAGCGGCCAGTGCGGGAGCAGCCAGTGCGGGACCAGCCAGTGCGGGAGCAGCCGGTGCGGGTTCCTAGTACGGCAGGATCCGCCCGGAAGGCGTCCTGCGGTCGATCTCCTGTCCCCGGGGAGCGGGCCGACGAACAACGCGCACGCGAATCCGACCGTCCATGACGCCCTCCTCTTGCCGAGCCCTGACCGGGCCTGCCGTCCGGTAGGAGGGCCATGCCCCGCGACCGGCGCCTCCAAGCCTCATGAGCGCCGCGAGTTGGCAAACCGCCGCTCCCCTCCCCCTCACCATGTTCGACCTGCCGGACGCGGTTCGGGAACTTTCGACGCCGCCACGCCCATCGCTTGACGCTCTCGCAACGCGACGTCATCTCCAGGTAACGACAGGGGACTTGGCGGGGAGCCGCACACGACGCCCACCGCAGGCCCGCCCGGCCGCGCGACACGCCGGGCGGCGCGGCTCGCCGGGCCGACCTTCGGCAACTCCAGCGGCAGCGGCGGTATACGACCGGGCGCCCGCCGACGCCGAGGTCGGGCGACTCGCCCCACCCGTCGCCGGCCAGGGCATCGGCGACGACAAGACGGCGCTGACCACCCAGGGCATCCGCAACGACAAGACGGCGCTGACCACCCAGGGCATCCGCAACGACAAGACGGCGCTGACCACCCAGGGCATCCGCGACGACAAGGCGGCGCTGACCACCCAGGGCATCCGCGACGACAAGGCGGCGCTGAGCCTCGGCGGCGCCGGCGCGGCGACCATTGACAAGCCGATCATCGACGGTTGTCATGAACACATGCTTCTGACCGGGCGCCGTGCGCTGCTCGACGCCGCCCGAGTCCAGGCGGCGGCACGCCCCGGAGTGCTCCTCCACGGTCCGGCCGGCATCGGCAAGTCCACGCTCGTGACGGCTCTCGCCGAGGCCCTGGCCGCCGACGCCCCGCCGGCCGGCACCGTACTGCACTGCTCACCCGCCGAGGAGGAGACCCGGCTCCCCTTCGCGGGGCTCGTCGGCCTGTTCGCACGGGTCCCGGAGAGCTGCCTGGATACCCTGCCGCCCGAGCCCCGGACAGCGCTGCGGGCGGCCCTGCTGCGCGGCCCGGAGCCGGCGGACGACCGGGGCCGTCTCGCGGTCCGCGTCGCCGTCCTCGACGCATTGCGCGCGCTGGCCGCCACCGGCCCCGTCCTGCTGGTCGTCGACGGTCTGCAGTGGCTCGACGAGCCGACCGCCGAGGTCCTCGCCTTCGCCGTACGCCGTCTCGAAGGTCCCGGTATCCGGATGCTCGCCACCGAGCGGGTGGCGGACGGCGGACAGCCCGAACGGCTGCGCTGCTGCCCGCCCGGCACCGTCGAACTCCCCGTGCCGCCGCTCACCGACGGCGAGACCGCCCACCTCGTCCACGCCGACCTCGGCGCCGACCTGCCCCCGGCACTGCTGCGGGCGGTCCAGCAGACCGCCGCGGGAAACCCTTTGTACGCACGGGAGTTGGGGCGGGCCGCCCGGCACGCCCCGGCACCCCCCGGCTTCGGCGCGCCCCCGCCCGTACCCCCGAGACTGCGCAACCTCCTTCTGGCACAGGCCCGTTCGCTGCCGGAGGCGGTACGGCACACCCTCCTCGTCGCGAGCGCCGCCGCCCGCCCCACCCTCACCCTGCTGCGTGCCGCGGGGCTCCCCGACCCCGCCGCGGCCCTCGCGGAAGCCGAACGGCTCGGCATCGCGACGGCCGACGCCGACGGGATCGTACGGTTCCGGCACCCCGTCCTGCGGGCGGCCGTGCACGCCGACGCCCCCGAGCACGGCCGGCGGCAGGCGCACGCGCTGCTGGCCCGCGCGGCGGCCGAGCCCGTGGAGCGGGCCCGTCACCTCGCGCTCGCCCGCCCGTACGAGGACGAGGCCACCGCCCGCACCCTGATGTCCGCGGCCGAGTCCGCCCGCGGCGACGGCTCCCCCGGCGCAGCCTTCGAACTGGCCGCTCTCGCCGCCCGCCGCACCCCCGCCGGCCGCCCGACGGAACGTGCCGAACGGCTGCTGGCCGCGGCCGAGTACGCGTGCGACGCCGGACGCCCGGAGGAAGCGGGCGAGGCCGCCGGGACCGTCCTCGCCCGGTCGGGCTCCGCGGCACAGCGGGTGCGGGCCCGCCTGGTCCTGCTGCTCGGCGCCGGGCAGGCCCTGGAGAGCGCCGAGGACCTGATCGCGGAAGGCCTCCGGGACGCGGCCGGCGATCCGCGCTCCGAGGCCCGGCTGCACCACTGGGCCGCCGTACGGGGACTGCTGTGCGGGGAGTTGGCGGAGGCGGCCCGGCAGGCCCGGCGGGCGGCACGGCAGGCGGCCGCGGCGGGCGACACGGACACCAGGATCGGGGCGCTCGCCACCCTCGCCCGGGTGCGGTCCCTGGCCGGGGAGCCGGTCGCCGCCGACGCCGCGCTGGAAGAGGCACTCGCCCTGGTCGGTGGCGCCGGCGGCGGCCCGGAGAGCCGGCGGCTGATCCGGATGCGGGCGATCCTCGCCCTGGACTCCGACCAGGTGACCGAGGCCCGCGACCAGGTCGTCCGGCTCCTCCAGGAGATCGGCGAGTCGGCCGGGGCCGAGGAGGTGACGGCGACCCTGGTGGCGCTGACCCGTATCCAGGTCCGCGCCGGGCACTGCCGTGAGGCGCTGCGCACCGCGGCCCGCTGCTCGCGCGCCCTGCCCGAGGCGGCTCCGGCGCTGTACGCGGCGGCACTCGCCGCGACCACCGGCGGAGCCGCCGACGAGGCCCGGCGGCTGGCCGCGCGGGCGGTACAGGCCTCGGAGGCCGACGGCGACCGGCTGTTCCTGCTGCGCGCACTGGCGGTGCTCGGGCAGGCCGAACTGCTCGGCGGCGATCCGCGCGGGGCGGCGGCCGCGGTCGAGGCGCTGGAGCGCGTCAAGGAGCTGGGCGAGGCCATGTGCGCCGCCGACCCGCCCCTGCTGCACTGGTACGCCGACCTGGCCGAGGCCCTGGTCGTCCTCGGCCAGACGGACGCGGCCGGCGCCGTGCTCCGCGACGCCCACGCGCGGCTGCCGGACGGCGCGCCCGGCAGCGTACTGGCGGCGCTGGAACGGGCGGAGGGCCTGCGCGAGGCGGGCCTCGGCCGGGCGAAGGAGGGGGCGGTACGGCTGCGCACCGCCGTCGAACGCCTGCGTCACCTCCCGCTCCCCGTCGAGCTGGCCCGCACCCTGATCGCACTCGGCGCGGTCGAGCGCCGGGCCCGCCGCCGGAACGCGGCCCGCGAGGCGCTCGCCGAGGCCCTGGAGACGGCGACCCGGATCGGCGCGGCCCCGCTCGCGTCCCGGGCCCGGGACGAGCTCGCCCGGCTGGCGGCCGGGGAGCGCGGCGGCGAGGCGGGCGCCGGCGGGCCCGAACTCACGCCCGCGGAGGCCCGGATCGCCGAACTGGTCGGCGGCGGGGCGACCAACAGGGAGGTCGCCGCCGAGCTGTTCATCAGTGTCAAGACGGTGGAGGGGGCGCTGTCCCGGGTCTACCGCAAGTTCGGCGTCCGCTCGCGCACCGCGCTGGCGCACGCGATGGCGGTCGCCGTCATCGCGTCCGGAGCGGCGGTGGACGCGCTCGACGACGACCAATCCGCCTCCACCGCACAGCCGATGACGATCAGTCAGCCCGCGCGTGTTCGCGTCCCCCGCACCTTCGACACCCGCAGTTAACACGCAACGCAAGGGTTACCCCGCTTATGGGGGCAGGGCCGCGGTTCCTACGGTGATCCCGTTCCGCTCGTGGGATTCCGCCTGCGGCACACACTCCCCACCCCCCACCCCCCTCCGGAGGACTTCGGTGAAGTCACGCCTGAAACTGCTCGGTCTGGTCGCCGCGCCGGCCCTGGTCACGGCGGTCGTCCCCGCCGCCTACGCGTCCGACGCCCCGCACACGGCCCGCGCCGCCGTCGCCGGGGACGTCCTGCCCGGCCTCAAGCACGACGCGTCCCGCACCGGCAAGGTCGCCGCCGGCAAGCGGATATCGGTGGCGATCAGCCTGACTCCCCGCGGCGGTACGGCACTTGACACCTTCGTGGCCAAGGTCAGCGACCCGCACTCGGCCTCGTACGGCCACTACCTGACGAAGCGGCAGTTCGCGGCCCGGTTCGGCCGGACCGACGCCGAGGTGAAGAAGCTCCGGGACTACCTCCGCTCGCAGGGGGTCACCGTCGGCAAGGTGCACTCGGGCAACCTGCTGGTCGACGCCAGCGGCACCGCCGCCCAGCTGCAGAAGGCCTTCGGCACCCAGCTGTCGACCTGGAAGGACGCATCCTCGGGCCGCGCCTTCTACGCCAACGACAGCGCGCCCACCCTCCCGTCCTCCCTCGCCTCCATCGTCAGCGACGTGGCGGGCCTCAACAACCGCGTCCAGCTGCACCACCAGGCGACCCCGCACACCGTCTCCCCGCACGACGGCCCCGGCGGCGGCTACACCCCGGCCCAGCTCAAGGGCGGCTACAACGTCTCCAGCACGTACACCGGCAGCGGCCAGAAGATCGCGCTCCTTGAGTTCGACGGCTTCCAGCAGTCCAACATCACCAAGTACGACACCAACTACAGCCTCGGCTCGCCCACCCCGACCGTGTCCAAGGTGGACGGCGGCTCGGGCTCGCTCGGTGACGGCCAGGTCGAGGTCGAGCTGGACATCGAGGTCCTGCACGCGATCGCCCCGAAGGCGAACGTGACCGTGTTCGAGGGCCCCAACTCCGACGCCGGCGAGGTCGACACCTACCAGGCCATCGTCGACAGCGGCATCCCGACCACCTCGATCAGCTGGGGCGCCGCGGAGTCCGCCCGCACCACCTCCAACATCAACGCGGTGGACGCCGTCTTCAAGGCGGGCGCCGCCGAGGGCCTCGGCTTCTACGCGGCCTCCGGTGACGACGGCTCCGACGACGCGGGCGACGGCACCACCGCCGTCGACTACCCGGCCAGCGACCCGTACGTCACGGGCGTCGGCGGCACCAAGCTGACCGTCACCTCCGCCAACGCCTTCAGCAAGGAGGTGGCCTGGTCCGGCGGCGGTGGCGGCAAGTCCTCCGTCTTCAAGATCCCGAGCTGGCAGACGGCCGTCCAGAAGAGCGCGGGCGGCGGCTACCGCCAGGTCCCGGACGTCTCGGCGCACGCCAACCCGAGCCCCGGTGTCTCGATCTACTCGCAGGGTTCCTGGTCCTCGGTCGGCGGCACCAGCGCGGCGGCCCCCGAGTGGGCGGCGTTCGCAGCGCTCTACAACCAGCAGGCCGCGGCGAAGGGCAAGGCCAACCTCGGCTTCGCCAACCCCGCCCTCTACACGGCGAGCGGCACCGGCTTCCACGACATCACCAGTGGCAGCAACGGCGCCTACTCCGCGGCCTCCGGCTGGGACTTCACCACCGGCTGGGGCTCGTACAACGCCGCGACCCTGGCCACGAAGCTCCTCGGCTGACCCCGCTCCGTGAACCACCGGGCGCGCCCGGCCCGGCCCTGCCCCGAGTCCCGCTTTCGGACCCGGGGCAGGGCCTTTCGGCGCTGCCGGGCCTTCCCGACCCACCGGGCCTCTCGCGTCCGGCGGGCCTCTCGGACCCCGTGGGCCGGCGGCGGGCCGTCACCTGACGTCGACGAAGTCGCCCGCGGCGGTGGCCGGGCCGGTGGTGGCGGTGCCGGGGAAGAGGAAGCGGAAGTAGCCGTCCGCCTTCGCCTCGGTCGTGGTCCTCAGCGTTCCGCCGCTGCCGCTGGTGACGGTCTTCAGGGTGGTGTACGTGGAGCTGCCCTTCTTGCGGAACTGCAGCCGTACCGCCTGCCCCTGGTAGCCGGTGTAGCCGCCGCTCTCCCAGTTGGCGCGGGTGAGCCTGCCGGTGACCGTGACGGTCCTGCCCTTCTTCACCGGCTCGGGCGAGGCGTTCACCGTCACCTTGCCGTACCGCTGGAACCGGGCCGTGCCGGCGACGTCGGTCTCCGTCCAGTCGTCGCCGGTGTCCTGCGCCGCGGCGAGCACCTTCCAGGTGCCGGCGAGGCCGTTGCGGCGGAAGTCCCGTGCGGCGTCCACGCCGAAGCTCACCTTGCAGGTGACGGTGGTGCGGTCGGCGGAGGCCGCGGTGCACGTGCCCGCCGGCGGGTACAGCGGCAGGATGCCGTCGGCGTCATCGGTGTTCGGACCGTGCCACAGGTAGGCCCAGGACGCGGCGACGCCGTCCGGGTCCTTGGCCGTCCAGGTGATCGTGACGGTCTTTCTGGTGGTCAGGCCGAGTACGACGTCCTTGCCGCCGTTGACGACGACGTCCGAGAACGCCGTACCGCCGGAGGCGGCCCGGTCCGCCGCCTGGGCGGTCGCCGGAATCACGGACACGGCAAGGGCGGTCGTCAGGGTCGTGACGGCGACGGCCGGGCGGATGCGCATGGAGTCCCCCTTCGGGATGGCCGGCCTCGCCGTCTCGTCGTACGGCGGAGCCTGATGGTGTGTCACCGGTGGCTAGACCCGCGAGGGTCGGTCCGGGTTGCCCCGTTCTCCGGACCGATGTCCGCATCCGCCGGGCGGGCGGCCGACCCGGCCACGACGGACCTCGGCGTCTGCTGTCCCAACCGCGTCCCAGCGGTGATCGGTCCCCGCAGGTCACAGGCGTGCGACTGTCCCGGCGTCCCTGCCGGGGAGCAGCGGATCCGCTGCGGGACCAGCCCTGCCAGCCTGATCCGGCCGGGGTCTCCCGGTCACCAATCCGAGGGGGAACACCAGATGGGACGAAGGACGCTTCTGCGGGGTCTGACCCTCGCCGTGGCAGCGGTCCTGCCTCTGTACGGGCCCACGGCGGTGCAGGCGGCGCAGTCCGCCGCGGCCGCCGCGGTGGCGGTCTGCGGGCACACGAGCGCACAGCCCACACTGCAGCGGGGCTCGACGGGGGACCCGACCGTCGAGGCTCAGTGCGAGCTCGATCTGGCGACGAAGCCGAGCCGGTACACGCCGATCGCGGCGGACGGCTCGTTCGGGCCGGCGACGGAGACGCGGGTCAAGGAGTTCCAGCGGTGCGCCGGGCTGGACGCGGACGGTGTGCTCGGCCCGCAGACCTGGGCGGCGTTGAACACCTGGGCCGCCCAGCCGCACACCTGCGCGACCCAGGGCACGTCGAGCACGGCGCAGACGACCATGTGCGGCCACACCGACACCCGCCCGACCCTGCAGAAGGGTGCGAAGGGCACCGAGGTCGAGGAGGTGCAGTGCCGGCTGAACCTGGCCATGGAGCCCTTCCACTACCCGCCGTTGACGATCGACGGCGACTTCGGGGGCGGCACCGAGGGCCGGGTCATCGAGTTCCAGCACTGCGCCAATCTCGGTGCCGACGGTGTCGTGGGCCCCAACACCTGGGCGAAGCTGGTGGACTGGTCCGGCCGTAACACGTACTGCACGCCGCCGCGCCCCGCCGGCTACCCGATCGACGGTCTGGACACCGCCAAGTACCAGCACCCCGGCGGCGCGCCGATCGACTGGAAGGCCGTGAGGGCCTCGGGTGTCGAGTTCGCGACGGTCAAGGCCACCCGGGGCCTGAACGTCACCGACGAGTACCTCGCCACCGACCTGTCGGCGGCCAGGGCGGCGGGACTGGCCGTCGCCCCCTACCACTTCTACACGGGCACCGCGGCCGACACCGGTGCCGCACAGGCCGACCGGTTCATCGCCGCCGTGCGGGCCACCGGCTACACCGGGCAGCGCGCGGGCGACCTGCCACCGGTGTTCGACCTGGAGCGCATGGACGACGGCACCGGACGCTGCCCCACCTACGGCACGGTGGCCGACGCCAAGGCCTGGCTCGACAAGGTGGAGGCGGCCTTCGGCCGCACCCCGGTCATCTACACCCAGAAGTCCTTCCTGGACGACTGCCTGGGGTCGACCACCGCCTTCGCCCGGTATCCGCTGCAACTCGCGGACTACCGCCAGTCGATCACCCAGCCACCCGTGCCGAACGGCTCGACGACCTGGGCGATGTGGCAGTACACCGACGCCGCGCTGTTCCCGGGCATCAAGGCACCGGCGACCGCGGACGTGTTCAACGGCACCCAGGCCGACCTGGACCGGCTGGCCAACCGCACCTCCGGTCTCGCCGCTCCGGCGCCCGCCCCGGTGTCAGGCGCCTCGGCCGCCATCGCCGCCACTGCCGCCACTGCCGCCACCGCCGCCACCGCCGCCACGAGCTGCTACGGCGGGGCCGTCACCGTGCACTACGGGGACGTGCTCGACTTCGGCCCCTACTGGACCACCGGCCGCTGCATCGACATCAACATGCGGGTAACCGGCGGCACCGCGGACTTCGTGAACGCCTGCGTGAAGTTCGCGAAGACCGGCGTCTGCAACCGCTGGACCAAGGTCGGCCGCAGCTGGACGACCATCGCCACCGACGTCCTGGACGGCACCAAGTTCACGGTGCCCAACGGCGTGCCCCTGGAGGGCGACGACGCCGTCATGCAGATCGCCTTCTGACGTCTCTCGCCTCTCGCCTCTCGCCGAACGGAGACCACCATGATCCGGATCAGGACACTCCCCGCGGCTCTGATCACCGCGGCCGCCCTGCTGGGAGCGGGCGTCGCGCCCGCCTCCGCACACTCCGCGGTCACGTCGACCGGCTCGACCGCCTCGACCGCCGCGGTCAGCTGCTACGGCGGTGCGAAGACCCTGACGTACCACTACCAGGCGGCCGCCAAGGAATACGGCACCTACACCACGTCCTCGCGGTGCAACGACATCAACCTGCGGCTCATCACGGACGAGCCGGGCGTGTACCTGGACGCCTGTGTGGTGTTCACCGACCACACCACCAAGTGCAACAACGGCGACGCGTACACCACCCACGGTACCGAGTGGGGGACCGTCGCCACCGACGTCCTGGACGGCACCCACTTCGTCCTGCGCGTGCACGCCTACGACATCGACGCGCAGAACGTGACGTTCCAGATCGCCTACTGACCTCTTCCCGCACCACCGTTCCCGAACGTTCCTGAAAGGACGACCATGGCTTCCTCCTTCCGTCCCATCGACCGCCGCGCCATGCTGCGCGGCACGCTGGCCGCCGGTGCCGGCATCGCCTTCGGCCAGCTGCTGTTCTCGGGCACCGCACAGGCCTATGCGTGGTCGCGCACCCTGGAACAGGGCGCCACCGGCGCCGACGTGACCGAACTGCAGATCCGGATCGCGGGCTGGGCGGCGGACAGCGCGAGCCACAGCCGGGTCGGCATAGACGGGGACTTCGGCCCCGGTACGGCGGCGGCCGTGAAGCGGTTCCAGGCGGCGTACGGTCTCACCGCCGACGCCAGCGTCGGGCCCAACACCCAGGCGAAGCTCAACGCGCTGGAGCAGTCGGACGGATCCACGCTGCACTTCAACTGGAGCGAGTTCTACAACCAGACGGACGGCACCTTCAACGGCGGCAAGCTCAGCGCCTCGCAGGTGAAGGAGAACGTCCGGCGCTGCATGTACAAGCTGGAGGCGCTGCGCAAGAAGCTCGGCGACAAGCCGATCACGGTCAACTCCGGCTTCCGCAGCATCGCGCACAACGCCGAGATCGGCGGGGCCAGCGACAGCATGCACCTGTACGGCACGGCGGCCGACCTCGACGTGCCGGGCGTGGCCACCAAGACCGTTTACCAGAAGGCGGAGACCTGCGGGTTCTCCGGTCTGGAGACGTACACCGTCGACCACCAGCACGTCGACAGCAGGGCCGACCTCGGCCGTGCCTGGTGGTGGGAGGACGGCACGGTCTGACGCCGCCTTCGGGGGAGCGGAGCTCCGGGTACCGCCGCTTCGGTACCCGGAGCTCCGGGCTTCAGCGCTTCAGCGCTTGCCCTGCGGCTTGCTCGTCGGCGTGCTCTTCAGCGCCGCCTCGCACGAGGGCCAGTCGTGGAAGTCGTGCCGGACGCTCCACAGCCGGTGCGCCGCCTTGATGTTCCAGTCCGGGTCGAACGCCCGCAGCGGGGTGCCGTCGAGGTCCCGCAGGCGGGCGTCGGAGATCTGGAACACGCCCCAGTTGCGGCTGCCGTTGGTGTTGGGCAGTACGTACAGCGGGTCGAGGAACGATGCGCAGCGGGCGACGGACACGGCGGTGTCGGGATCCTCGACGAACACCTCACGGATCCGCTGCGCCACCTTCGCCGGCGACCAGGTCGTCATGCTCACCCGCTGCGCGTACAGCGCCTTCTTGGTGGCGCCGTCGACCACGTTCGTGGCCGGCAGCCCCGCCAGTACCTGGAACGCGGTCAGCCTGCGCAGGGTCTCCGGCCCGAAGTCCCCGTCGACGGCGAGCGTGCCCCTCGCCCGGGTCAGCAGGCTCTGGACCTCGCGCACGCACTCGTCGTGCTGCCCCATGCTCACCGACTCGCACGCGGGTGAGTACAGCAGCCCGCCGCCGGTCGCCGGCGCGTCACCGGCGGAGCTCCCGACGGGCAGCCACACGAAGCCGGCCACCAGCACCACCGCGACCACGGCGGCCAGTATCGCGGGACGGGAGGACAGCCTCTCGGACCACCGGGACCGGTGCGGCCGCACGGTCGCTTCGGGGGTGTGCGCGATCTCTTCGGGGGTGATCCGGGACGGGGTGACGTCGCCGGGTCCGGCGCTCGTCCGCGCGGGCACGGCAAGCTCGTCCGGCGCCGCCGGCGGTTCCCGCTCCGGGTTCTCCTTGACGGTCGCGGCCGGTGCGTCCCGGTCGGTGTCCGCCAGCGCCCACAGCCGGTGCAGTTCGCGGAGCTCCTCCGCACTGGCGCCGCACACCCTGGCAAAGGCGTGCACCACCCGGTAGTCCGTCGGGACGCTGAGGCCGGAGCAGTACCGGTGCAGGCTGGAACCGCTGACGCCCGCCTCCTTGCCGAGGCGGTCGTACCCCCGGCCGCTGCGGTCCTTCAGCATCCGCAGGTGGGCGGCGAACTTTTCGGTCTGCGGAGAGGCAACCACACGTCCCCCCTTGCTCAAGCCTCTACTGACGGGTAGAAGCTACACCGCGGGAATGGCGCGCGTGTGCCCTTTCGATATCGCCATACGACCGTCAACGACCCTTCTGGTGACCATATTTGACAGCACGTCAGTAATGACCGCCAGCTCGTCCTGCCAACCGTCGCCGTCGCGACCGGCCACGGAGACACGCGCCCAGGCTCAGGCGAACCTCGGGAACAGCCTGAGCGCGTTGTCGCGTTCCACGCCCCGGAGCTCGTCCTTGGTGAAGCCGTCGAAGCCGGTGAGGTTCTCGATGTTGTGCACGACCGTGGGTTCCGGGGCCGCAGGCCAGTCGGTGCCGAACAGGATGTGGTCCGCCGAGGTCACTTCGAGCGTCGGCAGCAGGGAGTTGCGGCTTCCGGCCAGCGCCGTCTCGTAGTAGAGCCCTCGCAGCACCTCCGCCACATGCGTCGGATCGATGTCCGCGTCCGCAGGCCCTCGCCCCATGACGGTGTGCTCGCCGATCCGCCACCCGAGGGTGGGCAGCGCCCCTCCGCAGTGCGCCAGGATCAGCCGCAGCCCGGGATGCCGCTGGAAGACACCGGTGTACAGCGCGTTGGTGATCGTGCGCGCCGTGTCGAAGGGGAACTCGACGATCGAGCTCGGCCGGCCGAAGCCGAGGACGTCGATCTGCGGGCAGTCCTCGGGGTGGACGAAGACCGGTACCTCGCGCCGCGCCAGCTCGGCGAGTACGGGTTCGAGGGACGGGTCGCCGAAGTAGCGCCCCAGCACGTTCGAGGTCAGCACCACTCCGTCGAGCCTCAACTCGTCCAGGGCGTACGCGACTTCTGCCAGCGCCTCGTCGGGACCGTCCGCCGGAAGCGTCGCGAAGGCTCCGAAGCGGCCGGGATGCTTCGCGATCAGTTCGGCGTGCCCTTCGTTGATCAGCCGGGCCAGGCGCGTCCCGAAGTCCGGGTCGTCGTCCGCCCCCGCGAACGACAACGGCAGGGACACGAGCTGGGCGGCGATCTCCTGCCGGTCCATGTAGGCGAGCGCGGCCTCCGGGGTCCATCGCACCGAGATGCGGTATCCGCCGGTCGGCCGGAAGCCCCGGCCCGCGATCGCCGTCATCGCCTCGTCCGAGACGCCGTGGGTGTGCACATCAATCCGTTGACCAGGCACGACGGTGCTCCTCTGCTCTGTGGTGTGCCGCCGACCCTAAGCAGAAAAATGTCAATCGTCAATTTATATGCAGTCTGAGGGGCGCGATGAGAGTCACAGGCTCTCCTTGCTGGGCCCACATAAATTGACGATCGACACTTTAATGATTTACGGTCGAGGCATGCAGATAGGTGATGTGACAGTCGAACCCCTCACCGACGGCGTCATACCGATGCCGCCGAAGCTGCTCTACCCGGACGTTCCGGTGTCCGTCTGGCAGGCGCTGCCCGGCGTCCTCGACCGGCACGGGATGCTTCAGATCCCGTTCGGCGGATTCCTGGCCACAGACCGGACAGGACATCGCGTCCTCTTCGACCTGGGCGGCGGGCTCGCCCCGCGGTTGCTGCCCGACGGCGAACTGCCCCCGGTCCGCGAACTCCTGCCGGAGCGGCTGGAGAAGCTGGACTGCCCGCTCGGCTCCGTGACCGACGTGGTCCTCAGCCATCTGCACATCGATCACGTGGGCTGGGCCTCCACCGCGGGCGTGCCCACGTTCCCCCAGGCCAGGCATCACATCCATGCCGAGGACTGGAAGCACTTCGTGGACGGGGAGACCGACGACGCCGTGCGCGGCAAGGTCGCCCCGCTGCGGGACGCAGCCGTGCTGTGGGAGGGGGGTTCCGTCTCGCCGTACGACTGGCTGCGCCTCGTGCACGCGCCGGGTCACACACCCGGCGCCTCCGTCGCCCTCATCGAGTCGCGGGGCCGGAGCCTCGCCCTGGTCGGTGACCTCTTCCACCACCCGGCGGCGCTGGACCACCCGCACTGGCGCTGCGGCTTCGACTGGGACGCACCGGCCGCGGCGGCCACCCGGGCGGTCTGGCTGGAGACGCTGCGGGCCACGGACACGCCGCTCGTCGGACCGCACTTCCCCGAACTGCGGCCGGTCTCGCTCCGATGAACCGGCCGCCCCCTCCGAAGGGCTTGCCATGAACAGTATGAAAGCGGCGGTGTGCCGGCCGGACAGCGAGGATCCCTTCGCGCTGGAGGAGCTGACCATCGGCGATCCCCGCCCGGACGAAGTGCTGGTTCGCTTCACCGCGGCCGGACTGTGCCATACGGACCTGGAGGTGGCGGCCGGACGTATGCCCACGCCTCTCCCGGTCGTCGCCGGGCACGAAGGGGCCGGTGTGGTGGAGGCGGTCGGCGCCGCCGTCACCGGGTTCGGACCCGGCGACCGGGTGGTGGCCAGCTTCAGCTACTGCGGCACCTGCCGGAACTGCCTGAGCGGACGGCCCGCGTACTGCCCCTTCCACTTCCCGCTGAACTTCGGCGCCCGGCGCACCGACGGTTCCGTCGGACTGCGCGACGCCTCGGGCGAGCCCGTGCACGACCACTTCTTCGGACAGTCGTCCTTCGCCGGATACGGACTGTGCCGGCCCAGCAGTCTGATCAAGGCCGACGAGACGGACCTGCCCGATCACGTGCTCGCTCCCCTCGGCTGCGGCGTCATCACCGGCGCGGGCGCGGTCTGGAACCTGCTGAAGGTCCAGCCGGGCAGCACGGTGGCCGTCTTCGGCGCCGGAGCCGTCGGGCTGAGCGCGGTCATGGCGGCCGCGGCGGCGGGCGCCGCACGGATCATCGTGACCGATCCGCACTCCGCACGGCTCGACCTCGCCGCCCACCTGGGCGCGACCGACGTGGTCGACGTCACCGACGGTCTCGCCGTAGAGCGGATCCGGGAGCTGACCGGCGGACCGGGCGTCGACTTCAGCGTGGAGTCCAGCGGCAAGCCCGAGGTGATGTCGCAGGCCGTGGCCGCGCTCGCCCCGTTGGGAAGTGCCGCGATCCTCGGAGTCGCTCCGGACGCGGACCTGCGGACCAGCGCGTTCGCGCTCCTCGAAGGGCGGACCGTGACCGGTTCGATCGTCGGCCACCAGGCCCCCGCGGTCCTCGTTCCCCGCGTCCTCGGCCTCCACGGCAGGGGCCGCTTCCCGCTGGAGGCCATGATCCGGACCTATGCGCTGGACGACATCAACAAGGCCGTCGACGACGTGCGTTCGGGGGCGGCGGTCAAGGCCGTCCTCGTCCACTGAGCCGTCACCCCCACCCCCCCCACTGAGCCGACAACTCCCCTATCAGGCAAGGACGAAAGACAATGTCAGGGATTCGTCTGTCCGAGGTCGTGCTGCGGACGACCGACTACGACCGCCTCTGTGACTTCTACTCACTGCTGCTCGGTCGGCCGCGCAGCGTGGAGATGACGCCGCCCCCGTCCGACGACCCGGACGAGCCGTCGCGCATCTGCTTCTTCGACGTCTACTTCGACCATCCCTACACCGAGCGCATCGCCGTCTTCGAGTGCACGGACCTCGGGCCGGGCAGGTCCTCGCGCGGACTGCACCACTTCCAGCTGCGGACACCGACCGCCGACGCCCTGCTGGATCTCTACAGCACCCTGAAGAAGGCCGGCTTCCTTCCGGTCGAGGCGTCCAACCACGGCCCGGGGACGAGCTTCTACTACCTCGACCCGGACGGGAACCGCGTCGAGCTGTCGTCCCTCAACTTCTCCTCGCAGCAGGAGACGCGAGACTTCATGACGACGGAGGAGTTCAGGAGCAACCCCAACGGCTTCCCGCTCGACCCGGAGCGTCTGCTGGCGGGCCGCGAGGCCGGCCGGGACCTGAGCGCACTGGTCTGGGAACGATGAGGCTGACCTCGGAGCCGGGCCCCACCGGCGATCTCTCGGACGACGCGACGTACGACGTGGTGATCGTCGGCGGCGGTCCAGTGGGCCTTGCCGCCGCCGTCGAACTGGGCTCCCGCAGGCTGTCCGTGCTCCTCGTCGAGCGCGAGGACGGCGTGGTCCGCTACCCGACGGCGGAGTCCGTCGACGCCGCGTCCATGGAACTTCTGCGCCGTTGGGGCATCGCCGACTCCGTGCTCCGCAGCGGCTTCCCCGCCGACGCGCGGCGGGACATCTCCTTCGTCTCCCGCATGACCACGTACGAACTGGCCCGCTTCCCCCGCCCCTGCAACGCCGAGCGACGCGACACCACGCACGGGCTGAGCCCCGAAGGGGGCGTGTGGTGGCCGAAGTTCTGGTTCGACCTCGCCCTGCGGGAACGCGCCGCCGCCGAGCCCACCGTGGACCTGCGCTACCGGTGGACCTGCGACGCCTTCGACGACGGCACGCACGGCGTCACCGTACGGCTCTCCTCGCAGACGTACGGCCGCAGAACCGTGCGGGCGCGCCGTCTGGTGGCGTGCGACGGCGCGGCCTCTCCGGTCCGCAAGGCCCTGGGCATCGAGTCACTGCGGGACTCGGCCGATGTCCGGGCTCGCTGGCAGGGGGCCTTCGTCAGTCTTCCGGGGCTGCGGGCCCGCGTTCCGCACGCCCCGGCCGTCCAGTACTACCTGCTCAACCCCCGTCGCATGATTCTCGGTTCGCTCGACGGCGGCGACCTGTGGCGGGTCACCTATCCGCTCGCGGACGGCGAGTCGCCCGCCGCGACCGAGGTGCGTGCCACGGTCGCCGACGCGCTCGACCGCCCGGTCGCGGAGGTCGAGGTGCTCGACGCCCGGGAGTGGAGCGGTGACGCGGTGGTGGCCGAGTCCTTCCGGTCGGGTCACGTGCTGCTGGCGGGCGACTCCGCGCACCGCATGTGGCCCTCGGGCGGGCACGGCATGAACACCGGTCTCGGCGATGTGGCCAACCTCGGCTGGAAGCTGGAGGGCGTACTGCGGGGCTGGGCTCCGGATGCCCTGCTCGACACGTACACCGCCGAGCGCCGACCGCACGCGGAACGCATGGTCCGCCGCGCCTGGCACAACTACCGTGCGGACAACGCGATCCCGCCCGACCCGGCACTGGACGACCCGGCGCAGAAGGAAGCACGCGACCTCGTCGGCGAGCGGATCACGGCCACCCGCCAAACCGAGTGGCGCTCCCTCGGCGTCCAGCTCGGCCTGCGCTACCCGCAGTCGCCGCTCGTCGTCTGCGACGGGACCCCCGAGCCCACCGAGGACCCGGAGGATTACGTCCCCGAGGCCCGCCCCGGGCATCGCGCCCCGCATGTCCCGCTGGCCGACGGGAGCTCCGTCCTCGACCTCTTCCGCGGGCACTTCACCCTGCTGAACCTCGCCCCCGCCGTGGACAGCGGGGCCCTGGCCCGGGCATTCCGAACCCGAGGCATCCCCCTCGACGAGGAGTGGGTCGGCGCCGACGGCGCCCGCCAGGCGTACGGGTGCGCCATCGCGCTCGTACGCCCCGACGGCATCGTCGCCTGGCGCGGTGACACCTGCCCCGCGGACCCCGACGCGCTGGTGGACCAGGTGGTCGGCCGGTCGGCCCGGGACGCGCGGGAACCCACGAACTGAGGAACGGAGAACAACATGCTGCTCGCGCAGACCGGCGACGGCATCGCACGAGTCGGTCCGGACGGACTGCGACTCCTCGACGCCCCGGGCAGATCGCTGGAGGACTTCATCGTCGAAGGCCGGCTGGCCGAGGTGACGGACCTGCGGCCCGTCAAGGAGATCGACCGGGAGCGAGTCGCCTTCGCACCCCCGGTGCGGCGTCCCGGCAAGATCGTCGTCATCGGCCTCAACTACCGGGACCACGCGGCCGAGACAGGCAGCCCGCTGCCCGCCCTTCCCCGCTTCCACCTGGTCCCCAATTCCGCCGTCACCTCCCCGGGCGCCGTCGTCCACCTGCCGGAATCCGCGCCGCAGCGGGTCGACTACGAGGGCGAGTTGGCCGTCGTGCTCGGGCGAACCGGCCGTGACATTCCCGAGGCGACCGCCTGGGACTTCGTCGCCGGCGGGACGGTCGCCAACGACATCTCGGCGCGCGACGTCCAGGCGGGTGAGAATCCCGCCCTCGCGATGGCCAGCCCGGCCCTCGCCAAGGGGTTCGACGGCTTCAAGCCGCTCGGGCCCGCCCTGCTCACCGCCGACGAACTGCGCCTGCGCGACGCGCTGGGCCTCACCACCGAGGTCAACGGTGTCGTACGCCAGCGCTCCTCGACAGCGGAGCTCGTCTTCAAGGTCCCTCAACTCCTCGCGTACGTCAGCTCGTTCCTGACCCTGGAAGCCGGTGACGTGATCCTCACCGGGACTCCCGGAGGGACCGGCATCGCGGACGGGCGGTTCCTGGCGGCGGGCGACATGGTGTCGGTCACGCTCGACGGGATCGGCACGCTGACCAACGCGATCGCGCCTGCGCACTCCGGAAGACGGCGGGCGCAGGCATGACGAGCGAAGGATGCCTGCTCTGCGCACGGGCCCTCGCGCTCGCTAACGCGGATCCCGGCTGGCTGCTGCGGACCGGGCACTGGGGAGTGTCCACGTATCCGGCGCTGCCGGCGCCCGGCTGGGTCGCGGTCCAGACGCTGCGGCACACCGAGGGACTCGCCGCTCTGGACGGTGCCGAGGCCATCGAACTCGGCCCGGTCCTGGCCCGGCTGAGTGCGGCGGTGACGCGGGTGACCGGCTCGGAACGGGTCTACACCTACTCGCTCGGCGAGGGCAGTCCGCACACCCATGTGCTGCTGGGACCGCCCCGGCGAGACCTGCGCGGCGCGGCGTTCATCACCGGACTGCTGCGCCGCGACGTATCCCTCGCGGACGAAGCGGCCGCCCTCCGCGTCGCCCGCGACCTGGCGGACGAACTGGCCGCCGGAAACACCCCGACCACCTGAAAGCGGTGAGATCAATGACGCAGTCGACCGAAGTGGCGATCCCCACGATCTTCACGTACTTCGAGACGGCAGCGGGCCCGCAGGGCCAGGCGCTCAAGGCGCGACTCGAACGCTACGCCAAGTGCCGGCTCGACGTCCCCGAGGACCTGGCGAAGGCCTTCGGGCGGGCCATGAACACCGGGGACCGGCTCGGTGACGCCTACATCGACGCCTGCTTCGCCTCACCCAAGGGCAGGTCCCGCGCTCGAAAGGACGTCGAGCTCGCGCTGCACGGCGGCCTCAAGAGCGTCAGCGATCCGTCTTTGGAACTGGTGGCACTGTTCGACCAGATCAACACCGATCCCGAGTGGGTGGACTGGGACAAGGTCGAACACGGTGCGGAGGTCTTCCGGCGGTACAAGGAGCTGTACCCGTTCTTCGGAATGTCCACGTTCAACGCGTACGGCCTGGAGACCGTCGCCAAGCCGCTCGCGCTGACCGGCGCCTACACCGGCGGGTCGGCGTTCGGCCGGTTCGTGGAGACCTCCCGCCCGTGGACGGACACCACCGAGCCCGGAGCCATGCGGCCCGGTGCCGTGGGACGCCGCTCCGCGGTGTTCGTCCGTGTCCTGCACTCGATGATCCGGCACACCCTGCTACCGCACCCCGAATGGGACCGGGACCGGCTGGGCATGCCCATCAGCCAGTTCGCGCAGACCGGAACCCTGCTGCTCAGCTCGTTCGCCCCCGGTATGCAGTTGAAGCTGCTCGGCTACCGCCCCACCGACGCCGACGTCGAGGCGATGATGCATCACTGGCGCTATGTCGGCTACCTCATGGGCGTCGACGCACCGTGGTACCCGGAGACGGTGGCCGAGGGTTTCCTGGCCAACCTGCTGCTCGGGCTTTCGGAGCAGCCGAAGATCGACGACGATTCCCGCGAACTGTGCCGGTCGTTCATGGACACCTATCTTCCGCCGGAGGACGCGAAGGGGCTGCGCCAGGTCTACGGAAAGCTGCGCTATAAAGCACAGCTCGGTCATGCGCGCTTCTATCTGGGCGAGGAAAGCTATCGGAATACGGGCCTGCCCGACGCCGGCCTGTGGCGCTTCGCTCCTCTTGCCCGAGTGCCCGGGAACCTGACGCGCGAGACCCTGCGCCGGAACGTCCCCGGCGTGGCCGGATGGATCGACCAGGTCAACCGTCGCGATCGTCACGTATTCCTCCATACGAACCTCGAGGGCGGCGAAGCGAAGTTCAAGCCCGTCGACAAACTCACCCGGTGAAGGAATAGCCGCCCTGTCCACCCACCCCCGTCCTCTCCTCCGCCCCCACGGAGGAGAGGACGGGCCGCTAAGCTGGCCCCATGCCTGATGATCCGCCCCGCGTCACCCGCCCACGAGGACGTCCGCCCAAAGATGCGCAACTCGCCCCGACCGACCAGGTCATGGCCGCCGCGATCGAGGCTTTCTCGGTACATGGATACAACGGGGTGTCGCTGCGGACGGTAAATGACGAGCTGGGCGTCAGCCGCAATCTGCTCTACCAGCGCTTCGGGTCGAAGGCAAAACTGTGGCAGGCGGCCGTCGACTGGGCTTTTCGCCCTCTCGTGGAATACCTGGTGGCCTCGGACGACGAATCGGCCGATCCCATGGTGCGGTTGAGAATGCTGATCCGGAATTTCATCGAGTACTCGGCAACTCGCCCTTACCTGGCCCGCCTTGTCACGGTGGAAGGCGCGGCCGCCACGGATCGGCTCGATTACCTCTACCGTAACTACATCGAGCCGATAAGATCACGCTACCTCCCCGTGTTCGACCTTCTGCACGAACAGGGCAGAATCAAGAAAATCCCCTACGAGACCTTCTATTTCCTGCTCACTTCGGGCGGATCGGCGCTCTATGGCCAGATCGCGCTCGCCTCGATGATGAATCCGGAGCTGACCTCGACGGAGGAGACGCGCGTGCGGCTCTACGCGGAGAACGTGGCCGAAGTGCTCCTCAACGGACTGTCACTGCCCAGCTGAACGCACGATCCGACACCGTCACGGCCACCGCGTTCCCTCCACCTGGGTGCGACGCTCGCCACCCCAGCCGTCGTCTGTGGCAGGTAACCGACGAGGCAGCCCTACTGGCCGTCGCCCGGAGCGGCGGGGCTCAGCCCTGGACGAGTTTCGCGACGCCTTCGCCTGCCTGATCGGCCGCGGTGTAGAGATCACGGACCTGCTCCAGGTAACGGGCGAGGTTTTCCAGGTAGCCGGCCGGGATGCCGCCGTGGCGGAACGTCCTCGCGATCTCGTCGGCGTGGTCGGCGACGGACCGTTCGGCGTCGATGGCGGCCAGGAAGCGGGCAGCGACCGCCACCTCGTCCGGCGGGAGATGGAAGCAGGCGGTGCCGAGGTCGTCGTCACCGAGGAGGTCGCCCATGGTGATGGCCAGTGAGCTGATCTCCTCGGGCCCCTGAGCCAGCAGGATCTGCTCCAGGACTTCCCACTCACGGCCGAGAAAGCACTCGTCCTCCACACCGCCGCGTTCACCCGAGAACCCGGATACGACATGCCGGAATCCCTTGTCCGCATCCGCAGCGGAAATCCTTCGAAGTGTCATATCCATCGCCGGCCACTCCGACCACTCCGACTACTCCGGCCACTCCGACCCACAGGTCTCAGAGGTCCTCATTTTACCGTCGGCTCACCGGATGACGGGGAGCGGCATCAGGATGCCGCCTCCGACCGGACTCCTGGGCATCCAGGGATTGCCGTCGAGCCGGTTGCGGGTGCGACCGCGCCGGGGAGGCCACCACGGCCGACCGGACCACGATCCGCGCACCAGCCCGCCGGTCAGGCCCCGGCCGATCCCCAACGACGACCTGGCGACACTGGGACGGCGCTGCGCGGGCACATCGCAGAACTCATCCCCACGATCGAGGCGATGACCTTCCAGTTCCCGGCGGACGACATCCCGAGCACGTGCGCGCCGGCCCGGGGTCACGGAGCCC
Source organism: Streptomyces sp. NPDC048417 (assembly GCF_040651615.1). NCBI lineage: Bacteria > Bacillati > Actinomycetota > Actinomycetes > Kitasatosporales > Streptomycetaceae > Streptomyces > Streptomyces sp. NPDC048417. Next base: position 120,552 of record NZ_JBEZKI010000010.1, read on the forward strand.
CGCACGCGGCTCGGACTGCGCCCCGGCCGGGGTCACGGAGCCCCGCACGCGGCTCCGACTGCGTCCCGGCTAGAACAGCCCCGGCCGGATGACGGTGGCGACGAAACTCGCCCGGCCCGTGATGGCGCCGTGCGACCACTACGAAAACCTCAGCAGCCAGCAGGCCACCCCGCCTCTCCAACGGGGCCGGGCGCGAAAGGCCACGGCACCCGTTCGTTGCGCGTCACGCGGGATGAGGGTGACGGGAACTGGTCCCCATGACCAACGCCCGCAACTGCTCACTACACTCCCACGATGAACAACATACGGTGCACCCAATGCGGTGCGGTGGGGCTGGAGCCGGGCTTCGTCGAGGACTCCGGACAAGGCGCTCGCGGGTTCGCGCGGTGGATCGCGGGCCCCCTTCAGCGAGGCCCGCTCGGCGGTGCCAAGCGGATGGGCCGACCGCACTGGCAGATCGACGCCTATCGTTGCCCCACCTGCGCCCACCTGGAACTGTTCGCCGCCCAGCGGGACTGAGGCCTGTCCGGGGGATCATGGTGCAGACGCGGGGTGTGACACGTACTCCCCGTGTCCGGCGGATCATGGCGCAGACGCGGGGTGTGACACGTACTCCCCCAGAGGGGGCGCCAGCCGCGTTCAGGGCCTCTGACGTTTCGTTACGCTCAGCGAGAGCACCTGGTGACTGCTGCCGGGGCCGCAGGCACGCCGGGGCCCCAGGGCGGCACACGGCTGCGGTCCCTCTCCGTGGCTACGGGTACAGCTTCTCGCCCTTCGCCAGCATCGCTACGTACTTCTCTATCCGGCGCGCCCGGGTCTCGGGCTTCTTGGCGTCCTGGACCCGGTACAGGATCGCGTAGCGGTTCTGCCGGTCCAGTGTCTCGAAGAACTCCGCCGCGGCCGGGTCGGCGGTCAGGGCCGCCATGAGGTCGTCCGGCACCGTGGCGGTCTTCGCGCCGTCGTAGGCCGCCTCCCAGCGGCCGTCTGCCTTGGCGCGGTCGACCTCGGCCAGCCCCGGAGGACGCATCCGGCCCTGCTCGATCAGGGCGGCCACCTTCTCCCGGTTGACCTTGGACCACTTGCTGCGCGGCTTGCGCGGGGTGAACCGCTGGAGCCACCACTGGTCGTCGAACTTGGCCTTCTGGCCGTCGATCCAGCCGTAGCAGAGTGCCACGTCGAGCGCCTGGGCGTAGTCCAGCGCGACGATCCCGGGGCCCTTCTTACGAAGCCTGAGCCAGATGCCGGGCGAGGCGGCGTGGTTCTCGCCGAGCCATGTCTGGAACGCCTCGGCGGATTCGAATGCGACGGTCTCCAAGTCCTGAGTCACCCCAGCAGCGAACCACACCCGGCCGATTGCCATGACGCATTCGGGCACGGCCCCGGACGCAGGATGTCCCTGGACCTGCGTGATCATCTCTGCTCTCGACGCAGAACGATCACGCAGGAGCCACGGGCTTGCTCAACGATGCGACGTTGCTGCTCGACCTCGACGGGGTGTCCGTCGCGCGGGGCGGTGACCCGGCCGCGTGATCTCCCTTACGGCGAGAGCGGATTGGAGTTGCGTCGGCACAAGCGCCGCGTGTGGTGCCGAGAGGCCGACTGCTCTCGCCGGTGCTTCACCGACAGGTGGGGCGGGTGGGACTCGAACCCACGGCCGACGGATTACCTCATGCCATCGGCGGCGGGTCACAGGAAACGAGCCATCCGGCACAGCCCCGCCGCCACGAGCGCGTCGCGTCCCAGACCAGGTACAGATCACCGACGACGCCGAGACCGCCCATGAACTCGCGCAATGGGGAGAGGATCGAGCCGTTCGCGGCACCGTCGCTGTCGGCGGACGGCACCCGGCAGCGGGTCCTGACCGAGTTGCAGATTGCAGCCGACGCCACCGCCCCCCGACGATGCCCCACTTCCCGCCTGGCCCTTCAGCACGCGGCAGGCGCCCGGCACCTGCCGCCGCGGGACTTCCCAGCAAAGGGGACGGCGGCGCGTGTGGAGGACGATGGGTGCAAGGCACTGGGGCGCTCGCGGGTGGGATCGCGCCAGCGACAATATATAAACGATCTTGTATATTGATACCCTATACGTTATACACGGAGGAGGGATTCATGAGTCGTACCGTCATCGACCTCGACGACGAGGCGCTGGAAGAAGCGGCCAAGGAACTCGGCACGACCACCAAGCGCGACACCATCAACACCGCTCTGCGGGAAGTCACGGCCCGCTACCGGCGTCTGCGCGCGCTCGAAGAAGCCCGCACCTTGGCGGCCGACGGCGCGCTGGACGTAGACCTCCTCCTGGACAAGAGCAAGTATCGGCCCACGAGCACGCCAGACGACATCCGCGACGGTGGCCCGGCCGAGTGACCGTCGCCGACTACCTCATTGACACGTCCGCCCTGGCCCGCGTTCTGCTCCGCCAGAACACAGCCGAATGGGGCGACAGAATCGGCGCCGGCCTGGTCGCGATCTGCGACATCACCGAACTCGAGGTCCTGTACTCGGCCCGTTCGGCCGCAGACCGTACGCGTTTGAAGGCGGCGCTCGACGCCCACTACGTCTGGTGCCCCATGCCGGACGGCGTCTACCGCCGCTCCCGCATCGTCCAAGAACAACTGACCGCAAAAGGGGAGCACCGTAGCGCGGGTCCCGTCGATCTTCTTGTGGCCGCCGCCGCCGAGGAGGCGGGGCTCACGCTGCTCCACTGCGACCGCGACTTCGAAACCATCGCCCGCACGACGGGGCAGCCGGTGCGCATGATCGACCTCAGGCAGTAGAACTCCGCGAAAGCACAGCGGGAGTCCGAGCCTCTCACCGGGATGACGGTGTCGCCCGGCGCCATGGCGCCGATCTGCGGCGCCGAGTGCCTCGTTTACGCAGGTCACAACCCTGCACTGGTGGGACGGGTGGGACTCGAACCCACGACACGTGCCCTCGCCTTTGTCGGTCTGTTCCTGTCCTTGCGTCCCGAACCAACCCGCAGCGGAATCCTCCCCTGCCCACCCGCAGAGGCTCCACCCCTCAACACTCACACCTGACCGCGATGTTCACCTCGACGGCTGCCAGGCCCGTCACCCGTTCCACCGCGGCGATCACGTTCTCGCGGACCTCCGCGGCGACCTGGTGCTGTGACCGGAGAGGTTCACCGGCTCGCGACGCCCGGCGATCTTCTCCACCACCCCGTCCACGATGGCCGTCCCGGCCGCGGGTCTCCGGCGGTTCCCCAGGTCCGGGCTGTGCGGCCTGAAGAGTCGAACTGTTCGGCTCCGCCATGCAAAGCCATCTCCTCGGACAGTGCACGGACCGTCGTATCCAGGCGGCCCCGTCGGTCACCGTGTCTCGCGCTGCCTGCCCAAGTACCGTGCAGGGCACGGGAGATACCCGCGCGGTGGCATCCCCTGGCATCGCCCCGGCGCGAGGAGCGGACCGCTTCAAACCCCGTCGGTCGGACCGGGTTGAGGAATATCCTGCTGTACGGAAGTCCCAGACCCCGACGCCTTGTCGTTGATCGACACAGATGGCTGCGGGGAACGGAGTCTTCGTCCGCCACCCGGCGCATCACTGGAAGGAACCGGGTGGATCCGCTCTTCTGTAACACAGGCCGCGGACCCAGCCGTTGCCTCACCTCCGCCGAACCTACGCCCTGGCCGGCAGCGCGCCAAGGAGGCCGGGATTTCCCGGCGTCACCGCGTCCGCTGCCGTACGGTCCTCCGAACCGAGGCGTCATGCCCCTCCCCCAGCACACCGTCTGCCGTCATGACCGCAGGAAACGGGCACTCATCACCCTGGCCGGCGAGATCGACCTGGAATCCGCCCCACTGGCGCGCAGGGCACTGGCACAGTGCCTGAGCGACGGTATCCGCACCATCGACATCGACCTCACTCCCGTCACCTCCTGCGACTGCAGCGGCCTCAACACCTTCCTTCGCGCCGCGCAGCAATCCGCCGAGGCCGGCGGAACCCTGCGACTGCACCACCCGCCACCGACACTGGGCCTGATACTCGACCTGACCGGCTCCGGGTTCCTGCTCCTCGGCGTTCCGTCCGGGCATCTGTCGCCTCCTCCCGGGGGTGTCCCGGCCCCGGCCGCCCACATCCCGCCGCACCGGACTCATCCGCTTGCCTCTGCGCTCCCAGGCGATGCGCGGTGACAGCCCGGGCAGGGCAGGGACAACCCCGAAAGCGCCGTGACAGCGAGTCGTCCGCCATGGACGCGGTCCGGTTGCGTCGGGTCAACCGCCGACAGGCGCAGGAGCTGAGCGGGAAGCTGACGGACCTGTATCTGGATTGTCCGAGGAGAGCCACGTTCGCCCGGTTTGATCTCGGAATGCGGTGGGAGATCAGGACAGCCTCGCCGGCATGAGCCCTGCGACCCGGACGCGGAAGACGTTCGGCTTCGCCGCCTCAGCGGGGCGGAGCGCGGATCCTTCCGGGACCGGGCGGCCGGTTCCGGTGTTGCCGATCGGGTTCACGCTTACGGTGTGCACCCGCGCCCCTGGGCCGGCCTCACACCGAGAACTCGCGTATCACCGTGTTGCGGAACACCGCGCTGCCGCCGATCGTGAACAGCGCGAGCCGGGTGTCCAGCAGGTACGGGAACACCTGGCTGGTGTGCACGTAGCGGCCGTCGTCGACGAACATCTCCACCGACGTGCGGTCCACCAGGATGCGCAGCTTCACCGTGCCGGCGGACGGGTCGAACGGGGTGTGGCTCTCCTGCCACTTGCCGGACGTGTCGGCGTTCACCGTGTTGCGTCGGTTGAGGAAGGCGTAGTCGGCGTAGATCCCGGTGTCGATGTGCCGACCGCCGCTGGGTGAGCGCCTCAACTGGAGGCCCGCGCCGGTGAGTTGGGACCAGGTGATCTCGGTCGTCACCTCGTAGGAGACACCGGTGTAGTCGAGCACCTTCGTGCCGTCCACGGTCACGTCGCCCAGGTTCACGGTGCGGGAGACATGCGCGTCGAGGCCGGCGACGGGCTGGGAGGCGAGGTAGTAGGTGTTGTCGGACGCCTTCTTCAAGGTGATCTCGCGGACGATGGAGTCGGTGCCGTTGAAGCCGTCGCAGTCGATGGTGGGGGTGGTGTCGGCGTAGTCCCAGTCGTTCACCCATCCGATCGCGTACCGGGCAGCCGCGTCCACCGCGCCGCTCGCGTCCCGCTTCTCGAAGGTGACGGCGGCGTACCAGTCCCAGCCGTGGTCGAGCCACTGCGGGTCACTCGCATCGGCGGTGAACGCGCTGCCGTCGAAGGAACCCGTCCAGTAGGCGTACGTGTTGGGCAGCCCCGAGCCCTTCCCGTTGGCGCTCGCGCCGAGCACCCATTTCACGGTGCCGTCGCCGGCGGTGATGCGGAACAGGTCGGGGCACTCCAGGACGCCGATGCCGTCGTGGACGAAACCGCTCACGTACGTCCAGGACTTGAGGTCGTCGGAGTGGTAGAAGCCGATCTTGTCGTTCTCGGCGAGGGCCATCACCCAGCGGCCCCGGTCCTCGTCGCGGATCACCTTGGGGTCGCGGAAGTCGGCGACGCCGGGGTTGGGCAGGACGGGGTCGGTCCCGTAGTTGGTGAAGGTGAGACCGCCGTCGGTCGAGTAGTACAGGAACTGCTCCTGGTGGTCGGTGCCGCCGCCGGGGGACATGGTGACGATGACCACGACCGCGCCCACGCCGAATCCGGCCGTGTTGCCGGTGTCGACCACCGCCGAACCCGACCAGAGATCGCCGTTCGGCGTGGTGTCCTTGGGCACGGCGACCCCGCGGTCGGTGAAGGAGACCAGGTCCTTGGTGGTGGCCAGGCGCCACGCGGTGCCGACGACACCCGTGAAGTAGTCGGCGTTGTAGAGGTAGTAGTAGTGGTACTCGCCGTCGATCCAGACGGGCCGCTGCGGGTCGTTCTTCCACTGGTCGGGGACCGTGAAGTGGTACGCGGCGCGGTAACTCGCCCCGCTCGCCACGGACTTGGTCGCGCTCTTGGCCGTGGCCCCGGGCTTGGGCTTCGGGGCGGCCGTGGCCGCCGCGGTGGGCAGCAGTGCGGCGGCGGTGCCCGCCGCCGATCCCGCGAACAGTGATCTCCTGGAAATCCCCGATGTTCCGGGCATGACGCATCGTTCCTCTCGTGGCGGCCCATGAGGGTCCTTGGCGGCCCATGAGGGCCCGTGTCGGCCCGTCACGCACGCGAGTGCGGCTCACAACGCGGAGGGCGTGAAAAATCGGCTCATGTGAACGAGGACTGTAGACCTAACTCGTTAAAGGTCAAGCGTTCCCGACCCTTGACAGGCCTGCGGCCCGGTTCCCATCATCTGGGGCATCACCCCTGATCTAACACGAGTTAGGCCCGTTGATGACTGACTCGCACCTCCCCCGCCGCACGCTGCTGCGGTACGGCGCGTACGGGGCCGGAGCAGCCGCCCTGGCCGGTACCGCCGCGAGCTGGGACAGGCTCACGGGAGCCGACATCCCCGGCCGTGACGACGGCTCCCTCGTCGTCGCCACCCTCGGCTCCGCCTTCGACCCGGCCACGGTCGCCGCCCTCACCAAGGGCTTCCACCGGATCCACCCCGACATCCCGCTGCGGGTGAACGCGGTGCAGGCCGTCGACTGGTCCGACTTCTTCGCGAAGATCCTCACCCAGATCGCCGCTGGCACCGCGCCCGACCTGGTGTATGTGGCCACCGAGGGCGTGCAGTTGTTCGCCCAGCGGCTCGGCGTGTCACTGGACCGCTGGGTGCGGCGGGACGCGGCGGAGCTGCGTGAGTACTTCGCCGACGTCCACCCCTCGTTGGTGGAGTCGATGATGTACGAGGGCAACCTCTACCAGCTGCCCATGGAGTTCAACGCCGCCGACATGTACCTCAACAAGCAGGTGCTGAAGCGGGCGGGCGCGGGGTTCCCGGCGGCCGACTGGAGCCGCGACGACTTCACCGCGCTGCTGCGGGAGATGAAACAGGCCGGCGATGCGCACTTCACGCCGTACTTCTGGACCAACCGGCTGTGGGGCGGCGTGGTGCCCTGGCTCTTCGCGAACGGCACGAACCTGCTGAAGGAGTCGAAGGCGCCCGGCGGCTCCTGGCTGTGGGACACCTTCTACCCGGCCGCCGACCGGAAGGGGCGCGGCGGGGGCTTCCGCTGGACGACCCCGCAGGCCACCGCCGACCGGGTCGAGGAGGCGTACGACTATCTCGCCTCCCTCGTCCAGGAGGACCTGTGCACCCGGCCCGAGGGCGGCAACGGCAACAACCTGGTCGGCGTGTTCTCCACCGGCCACGTCGGCGTCACCCCGGCGGGCGGCTTCTGGGCGGGCGGCCTGCAGCTGGCCGGCATGCGGGCCGCCGACTACGACGTGCAGTACTTCCCGCGCCGGCGCACCCAGCGCCACCAGTTCGGCGCGGCGGGCTACGCGCTGCTGCGTACCTCGAAGAAGCAGGAAGCCGCCTGGGAGTTCATCAAGTACGCGGCCCGCAAGGACACCATGACCCGGCTGTTCCGGAGTAACCAGACCACCCCGGCCCGGCGTTCGATGCTCAACGCGGCACGCTACGCCGAGAGCGGCCCGACGCACTGGCAGGTCTTCTACGACACCCTCGACCGGTTCCCCGACACCGGCCCGATCCCCGCGCCGCCGCAGGTCGCCGAGGTGACCGACGTCCTGCTCAAGTACACCGGCACCGCGCTGGCCTCGCCGCGTGCGGTGGGTCCCGCGCTGCGCCGGATGCAGGGCGACCTGGAGCAGGCCATGGAGCGTGAGGTATGACGAACACCCAGGTCCCGAACTCTCAGGTCCCGGCCGTACGTCCGCGGCCCGCCACGCCACCCGCCGCCGCCGTGCGGCCGTCCGTCCGCGACCACGGCGCCCGGCTGGTGGCCGCGCTGTTCCTGGCGCCCACGGTCGTCGGCATCGTCGTCTTCACGGTCGTGCCGATCATCGGGTCCGTCGTGCTGAGCCTGTTCCAGTGGAACGTGATCGATCCGCCCCACTTCGTCGGCGGCGCCAACTACCGCACGACCTTCACGGATTCGACCGTCCTGGTCTCCTTCCGCAACACGCTCCTCTTCATGGTCCTCGCGGTCGCGCTGCAACTGCTGATCGCGCTGTCGCTGGCGCTCGCGCTGAACGGGCGGATGCCGGTGTGGCTGCGGTCGGTGTTCCGTTCGGCGTTCTTCTTCCCCCTAGTGCTGTCCGCCGCGTCCATCTCGGTGGTGATGAAGTACCTGTTCAACCAGGACTTCGGGGTGGTGAACTGGCTGATCGGCCTGGTCGGTATCGCGCCCGTGCCCTGGCTGACCTCGGAGCACGCGGCGATGGCCACGGTGGTCCTGGTCTACGTCTGGCAGCAGTTCGGTTTCTCGTTCCTGCTGTTCGTCGGCGGTCTGAACAACATCCCCAAGGAGATCCACGAGGCCGCCGCCCTAGACGGCGCGACCGGCCTGCGCAAGCACCTCGGCATCACGCTGCCGCTGCTGTCGCCGACGCTGCTCGTCGCCACGGTGGTCGGCATCATCAACGCCCTACAGGTCTTCGAACAGCCCTACGTCCTCACCGACGGCGGACCCGGCGACGCCACCCGCACCGTGGTGATGGTGATCTACGAGAGGGCCTTCGAGCAGCTCGACTTCGGCGAGGCATCCGCGGTGGGCGTGCTGCTCTTCGCGCTGATCATGGCGGTCACCGCCGCCCAGTTCCGGCTCAGCCGGCGTTTCGTCCACTACCAGTGAGCCGGTGAGCCGCATGAGCCAAGCAACCCCGACCCTGAGCCGCGTCCGTTGCTCACTCGCCCCCTGGGCCCGGATCGCCGCGCTGACCGTGTGCGCCCTGCTGACGCTGGGCCCGGTCATCTGGACCGTCGCCACCTCTCTGCGCACTCCCGCCCAGTCCTTCGACCTGCCCCCGCAGATCATCCCGACGCACCCGACGACCGCGGCCTATCACGGGGTCTTCCAGCAGATCGACGTGTGGCTGCTCGCCCTGAACTCCACACTGGTGACGGCACTGATCGCCGTCGGCCAGATGATCACGGCGGGCCTGGCCGGATACGCCTTCGCGCGCCTGGAGTTCCGTTTCAAGAAGCCGCTCTTCGGCCTGGTCCTGGCGACCATGATGGTGCCGTTGCAGGTCACCATCGTGCCGGTGTTCCTGGTACTGAAGACTATGGGCCTCACCGACACGCTCCTCGGCCTGATCATCCCGGCCTTCCCGACGGCCTTCGGCACCTTCCTGATGCGCCAGTACTTCCTCGGTATGCCGAAGGACCTGGGCGAGGCGGCCATGCTGGACGGTGCGGGGCCCTGGCGGATCTTCCGCTCGGTGTACGCGCCGCTGGCCGCACCCGGCCTGGCGATCGTCGGCGTGCTGGCCTTCAACTACCACTGGAACGAGTTCTTCCGCCCGCTGATCCTGGAGACCTCCAGCCAGAACTACACGCTTCCGCTGGGTCTGGTCTCCCTGCAGGGCAACCTCGGCACCGGGTCGATCTCGGTGGTCCTGGCCGGGGTCGTGCTCTCGATGCTCCCCGCCGTCGCCGTGTTCGCCGTCGGCCAGCGCCCTCTCCGCGAGGGCATCACGTCCGCAGGAGTCAACCGTTGAGCAATGACCCCAACGTGCCACGTTTCAGGGTCCGTCCGCCCTTCGGCTGGATCAACGACCCCAATGGGCCGTTCCGTTGGCGGGACCGCTACCACCTCTTCTACCAATACAACCCCGACGCACCGGTGCACGCGAACGTCCATTGGGGTCATGCCTCCAGCACCGACCTCGCGCACTGGGAGCACCACCCGATCGCGCTCACCCCCACGCCCGGCGGCCCCGACGAGGCCGGCTGCTGGTCGGGCTGCGTGACCGACGACGCCGGCACACCGACCGCCGTGTACACGGGAGTCGACCGTGCCCACGCCGGACTCGGCACCATCTGCCTGGCGCGGGCGGCGGACCCGGACGACGAGCTGCTGACCGAGTGGAAGCCGCTGCCGACGCCGGTGGTGGCAGGGCCGCCGCCGGGACTGGACGTGGTGATGTTCCGCGACCCGTTCGTCTTCCGCTGCGCGGACAGGCGCTGGGCCCTCGTCGGGGCCGGGCACGCCGACGGCACGCCGTCGATCCTGCTCTACGACTGCGACGACCTGACCGACTGGCGGTTCGCCGGAGTGCTGCTGGACGGCAACGACCCGGTGGCCGCAGGCGCGTTCGGCGACAAGTCGGTGGGCTGGGAGTGCCCTCACCTGTACCGGACAGCAGGCGGCGACCACGTGCTTGTGGTGTCCCTGTGGGACGGAGACCCCTGCTCCACCGGGTATCTGACTGGACGTCTGCAGGCTGATGGCCAAGGCGAGTTGAGGTTCGTGCCGCGTGCTGGCGGCCGCCTGGACCAGGGGCGGGACTTCTACGCTCCCGCCGTGCTCCAGGAGCCGGACCGCGCACTGCTGTGGGGCTGGTCGTGGGAGGCCCGCCCGCAGGAGGAGATACAGCGGGCCGGATGGGCAGGCGTACTCACCGCGCCACGGGTCGTCGACGTCCACCCCGACGGTGCACTGCGCGTGAGTCCGGCACCGGAACTCGACCTGCTGCGCCCGGCCGAGCCGTTCGTCACCGCGCCGGGCCGCGTTCCGCTTCCACACACGTACGACCTGACGGTCACCGCATGTGAACCGACCACGGTGAGCCTGCTCCGGGGCGCGGCGGGCCGGGAGCTGACCGTCCGGGCGGACCCTGCCTCGGGGACCGTCGTCCTCGACCGCAGCGCCTGGCCCCGGACCGGCAGGGAAGGCTCCGCCCCGATCACCGTGCACGTGCCGAAGGGGCCGGAACTCGCGCTCCGGCTGCTCGTCGACGGCTCGCTCCTCGAACTCTTCGTCGCGGACCGGGCCATGGTCACCGAGCGCGTCTACCGGCGCCCCGACGACATCGCCGAGCTGGTCGTCGACGGGCCGGGTGCCCGGGTCACCGGGTGGGCGCCGGACCCACGGAGGCGCGACTGACCACAGGGCAGGCCAGGCGCCGGACGGTCGCGGGCGGCGTACGGCCGGCTTCGATGGCGTCCAGGAGCAGCCGGGCCGCCGCCTCGCCCATCGCCCGGTGCGGCAGCGCGACCGAGGTGAGCGGCGGTGTGAGGAACGCGGCCATGTGCTCCTGGTCGTCGTAACCGACCACGGACAGATCGGCGGGCACGTCGATCCCGAGCCGGGTCGCGGCGTGCAGGACGCCCGCCGCGACCCGGTCGTTGTAGCACAGGACGCCAGTGGGGCGACGGCCCGGCTCGACCCCGTCGAGCAGGCGCAGCGCTCCCGCGTATCCCGCGGAGATCTCCCCGCCGCCGCGCACGATCCACTCCGCGGGCACGGTGACGCCCTCGGCGCGCAGCGCGTCCCGGAAGCCGCGGGTACGTTCCACCGAGGCGATGTCGTCCAGACCGCCGATCACGGCGAGCCGGCGGTGGCCCGCACCGAGCAGCAGCCGGGCCGCGCTGCGGCCACCGGCGCGCTCGGCAGGGACCACGGCGGGCAGGGAGTCGTCCTCGGGCAGGCAGTTGGCCAGCACGGAGTGGGTGCGGTGCAGGCCCTCGGGGACGCGGACCCGGCGCAGTGACATGGCCGCGTAGATGATGCCGTCCACGCGCCGGTCGAGCAGTTCCGCGACGGCCGCGTCCTCCTTGGCCGGATCACCGCCGGAGTCGACGGTGAGGACGAGATGGTCGCTGTCCCAGGCGGTCTCCATGGCGCCGCGCAGCAGCCGGCCGGCGAACGGCGAGGACGCGATCTCGTCGGTTACCAGCCCGATCACGGCCGTACGGCGACGGCGTAGACCGCGGGCCACCGGGTCGGGGCGGTAGCCCAGCCGGGCCGCGGCCTGCCGGATGCGTTCCTGGGTGGCGGGCGAGAGGTTGCCCGCGGCTCGGCCGTTGAACACGAAGGACACCGCGGTGTGCGACACGCCGGCGAGCCGGGCGACGTCCCGTGACGTCGGGCGCCCGGTGCCCGTGCTCCTGCTCTCCTCGGCACCGCCCACGCCGTCCGCCGCCCTCGCCCAGCCCGTCCCTGTCGATCACCGTCCACCCTATCCGCGGGGAGCGCCACGGCACACGGGCGATCCTCGGGGCGCCGCGGCGTGGGCGTCCGATTTGATCACCGGATTCTCCGGAGGGCGGGGACCGCTTCGGACTGGGCGTCAGCACGTCTTATATGAGTCCTTTGAGGATCTTGGCGGTCCTTGCCGATCAACGCTCATTTTCAGCCGACTTGAGCCGCATCCGCAGCACGTACTTGCAGGCGGTCTCAGGTGCCTCGGGGCCCCTCAGACAACTGCCGGCCGAAGAACGGAACCGGCTCAGAGGTCAGCCGCAACAGCACCACTCCGTCAGGCCATTTCACTCTCCAGCGGATGATGAACGGGGGGGCAGCCGAACTACTCAAGCGTGCCTTGAGACGACACGCCTCCAAGCTGCCACATCTCATAGTTCCCACATTCTGCCGTGATCTCGGCCGTCGACCGAGCCACGGTGACGAAGTCATCGACCACCGGCGAGGTGTGCGATGCCGCCACCGCGAGGCACACCTGGTCGGGCGCCAGATCCCGGATGGGCACATAGACGACGTCCGGATGCGAGTAGAACACGGACGCCGAACGGGCCAGGAAGGAGATGCCCCGGCCGGCCGCGACGTGCTCGAGCGTCTCGTCCACACCGCGCACCGGGTACCCGGCATTGGGGAGCGGGCGCTTGGTGGGCTGCGTGCTCGGGTCACCGCGCCAGACCAGCGTTTCGCCGGCCAGGTCGGCCTCGGTGACCTCCTCCTTGCCGGCCAACCGGTGTCCGGCGGGCAGCACCGCCACCCGCGGCTCGGTGTACAGCGGGGTGACGCGCAGACCTGCCTCGTCGATGGGCAGCCGCACATAGCCAACGTCGATGCGGCCGTCGAGCAGCATCGCAGCCTGGTCGTCCCCTTCGATCCGCTGCACGTCCACGACCACGTCCGGGTGCCGGTCCTCGAACGCACGGGCCGCCGGGATGACTGCAATGCCCGCCCGGAAACCGACCATCAGCCGCCGCTTGCCGCTGGCGGCCGCGGACACCCGGCGGCGGACCGCGTGGGTTGAGGCGAGCAGCGGACCGGCGTCGGCCAGCAGTTGCCGGCCCGCATCTGTCAGCTCCACGCCGTGGCGATCCCTGGTGAACAGCGAGGCGCCGAGATCCTGCTCGAGCGCGCGGATCTGCCGGCTGAGCACCGGCTGTGCGATGTGAAGCTCATCGGCGGCGCGGCCGAAATGCAGCCGGTCGGCCACGGCGACGAAGTAACGCAGTTTGCGCAGGTCCAGATCCAGATCCATAGAACCCCCAACCCGGTGATACCTCCAGGGTATCACTACGCCTTCAATAGGTCTTGGACACCCATTCAGACCCGATGACAGCATGAAAAACAGGCGCTCAAGGGCGTCGAAGTAAATTCGGCACAAGAATTCGACACCGGAATTCGACAGCAGGGCCAAAGCCCGGAAAGCAGGAACACCGATGAGCAGCATCAGCATTATCGGACTGGGAAACATGGCCCGTGCTTTGGCCGGCCGGGCGCTCGCCGGCGGTAATGCCGTCGAGATCATCGGCCGCGACCAGGCCAAGGCCAAGGAATGGGCCGCCACGCTCGGCGGCGCCACGGTCGGGACGGCCGGGGCCGCGCCGACCGGGGACATCGTTGTCCTCGCCGCGCCGTACGCCGGCGCGGCGGCGGTGGTGAGGGAGTACGGGGACGCACTGCGCGGCAAGATCATCGTTGACGTCACCAATCCCGTAGCCCCCGACCTGGAGGGTTTCGTCGTCCCCGGCGACAGTTCCGGCGCACAGGAGATCGCCAAGGCGGCTCCCGACGACGCGCATGTCGTCAAGGCGTTCAACACTGTGTTCTCCCACGTTCTGGCGGCCGGCCCAGCCGAGGACCGCCCTCTGGACGTGTTCATCGCCGGCGACGACGCGCAGGCGAAGGCACGCGTGTCGGCGTTCGTCGAAAGCCTGGGGCTGCGCCCCTGGGACACCGGGGCACTGTTCATGGCGCGGGCACTGGAGAACGTCGGCCTGCTGGAGCTGGGCCTCATGAACCACTCCGTCAAGCACGCCAATTTCTCCCTCGGTATCACCCTTCTCGGCTGAGCAAACCCCCTACCACTATCACTCGTGCCGCATTACGCCAGTTCTCCTACGGCGCGGGAAGACCCTGCACCTACATTCACAAGGACAGTCAGATGCGCGTATTCGTCGCTGGCGGGACCGGCCATTCCGGTTCGTACATCATCCCCGAACTCATCGCCGCCGGGCACGAGGTCACCGGCCTGGCCCGGTCGGACGCTTCCGCGGCGGCCCTGTCCGCGCTCGGCGCGAAGGTGCGTCGCGGCGACCTTCGGGATCTCGACGGGCTCAAGGAGGCAGCCGCGGACTCTGACGGCGTCATCCACGTTGCCCACAGGCAGGATCTGCTGCCCTCAGGCGGGATGGACGCCGTGGCCGCTGCGGAGCTCCCGATCATGCTCGCGTACGGCGAGGCACTGGCGGGAACCGGAAAGCCGCTGGTCACGGCGGGGAGCATTGGCTCACCCGGGCAGCACCTGGGCCGGCCGGCCACCGAGGAGGACCCGGCCCTCCCCGCCGGCGAGGAGCACAAAGGCACCCTGCGGGTCCGCAACGTCGTGGAAAGGGCCGTTGTCGACCTCGCCGAGCAGGGGGTGCGGTCTTCGGTCGTGCGGATCGCCAACATCGCGCACAGCACGACCGATCGTGCCGGCTTCCTCCCCACGCTGATCGCGCTCGCGAAGGAGAAGGGGTTCGTCGGCTACCACGGCGACGGCGCGAACCTGTGGAACGCCGTGCACATCCGCGATGCCGCCACCTTGTTCCGCCTGGCGCTGGAGAGGGGTCCGGCCGGCAGGTACTGGCACGCGGTCGAGGACGGGGGCATCCCGTTCCGCGACATCGCCGAGGCCATCGCCAGCCGCCTGGGCCTGCCCGCCGTGAGCGTTCCCGACGATGCCCTGATGACGCCGGGGTACTTCGGGTTCCTCACGAATATCGTCACGCAGAGCTACCCGGCATCCAACCTCATCACCCGCCGGACCCTCGGCTGGGAACCCGCCCAGCCCGGCCTGCTCGCCGATCTGGACAACGGCCATTACTTCCCCGCCGGCTGACGGCAGGAACCCGGATCGTAACGAGCCCGGCAACCGGCAAGTTCGGCTCTTCTGAAGGGCGTTGAGATTATGACGACTGTGGGTTTCATCGGAAGCGGAAGCATCGGCAGGACCCTCGCGCGACTCGCTGTCGGGGCCGGGCACCAGGTGGTGCTCAGCAACTCGCGCGGTCCCGAAACGCTCGTGGACACGGCCGAGGAACTGGGGCCGCGGGCGTCCACGGCGACGAGCGAAGAGGCCGCAGGGGCCGGTGACATTGTCGTGGTCACGGTGCCGGTCAGCGCCTTCCCCCACGTGCCCGCCGCGCCACTGGCCGGGAAGACGGTCATCGACACCTGCAACTACGGCCCCGAGCGTGACGGGCACATCCCCGAGCTCGACAACAAGTCCCTCACCTCAAGCGAGCTGCTTCTGCGGTACGTCCCGGGCGCCCTGCTCGTAAAGGCGTTCAACAACATCTTCTTCAAGCACCTGCTGTCACTCGCACGCCCGGCAGGGGCGGCCGACCGCTCCTACCTGCCGATCGCCGGTGACTCCGCATCGGCGAAGGCGGCGGTCACCGAATTCATCGACTCCATCGGCTACAGCGTGGTAGACGCGGGAACGCTGGCCGACAGCTGGCGGCAGGCGACGGGCACACCGGTGTGGGGAACACCGTACGGGCCGTACTCGAACGAGAAGGGCCAGCCGGTCGGCGAGGACGCCATCCGCGCGGCACTGGCCACCGCAACGCGGTGACCGTCCATTATCGCGGGCCGTGATGTGGTCCGGCCGTGCCACGCCCCCGCCCGGGGGGCGGATTCCAGCGGTCGTTGCAACGTGGTCGGTGTGAGGCGGTCGTGAGGAGTGTATGCAGGCGCTCGGCCGGGGTTTCCCAGCCGAGTGTTTTGCGTGGTCGGCCGTTGAGTTCGGCGGCGACGGCGTCGAGGGGCTGCGCTCCGGCTC
Organism: Streptomyces sp. NPDC048417; assembly: GCF_040651615.1. Taxonomy (NCBI): domain Bacteria; kingdom Bacillati; phylum Actinomycetota; class Actinomycetes; order Kitasatosporales; family Streptomycetaceae; genus Streptomyces; species Streptomyces sp. NPDC048417. Next base: position 136,651 of record NZ_JBEZKI010000010.1, read on the forward strand.
GGCCGCGATCTTCCTCACCGGCGCCTTCTCCCGCACCCGGTCGGCGATGTGGATCCGTTCCTCCTGTGTCAGGTACCGAGACGAAGAAATGAGCCGCTCAGCCGGCACCTTGGGTGCGGGCTGAGCGGGCTTCGATCTCTTCCACGGCTTGGTGCCGCTGCTCTCCCTGGCCGCAACAGGCGACGTCGCCCCCGACTGGCTCCTGGGCTTCTGCTGCGGTGCCCGAGGCCTGGTCGGCGGCTACCCCGACGCCCGCCTCCAACCCCACCTGCCCGACACCCCACTCCGGCTCCTGCTCGGCACCCTCGCCACCGGCGTCGGCACGCTGTACGCGATCCAGATCGTGCGCTTTCCGCACCTGGCTCAGCCCTGATGAACGCGGTGCGCCGTCCATGGACCGTTTCCTCTTCGGTCCGTTTCCCTGGCCCGGTGGACGGCAGCCCATGCCGCGGAACCAGCAAACGGGACAACGAAATCGGCCCGGAAACACCTTCGGCCTGACGCCGGCCGCGCCCCCGGCCCCTGTACGGCCCCTGGGTCTCGGGGACGACCCTCAGCGCAGTCGCCCGGACCGAGAGCGGCAACCTTGGACACCTACTCCGCCGCAGGTCAGAGGGGTTGGATCTCCCCGGAGCGCTGCCGGACCCCAAACCCACGAGCAGCGGATTCAGTCCGTTCAGGCAAAGTTGACGCTCCGGCACCCAAAAATGAACGTCTCCACAGGTCACAGCCCTGCACTGGTGGGGCGGGTGGGACTCGAACCCACGGCCGACGGATTATGAGTCCGCTGCTCTAACCGGCTGAGCTACCGCCCCATAGCGGCGTGTCGCGTACAAGTGTGCGCGCCGTCTGCCGCAGCATAGCCGCTCATACGATCTCCTGCTTCGGATGGTCGGCTTCTGCGGACGTTCACGACGTTGAGGACATCGGCGCAGGCCCAGCGGTTCCCGCGGACACGGAACGGACATGAAAAAGGACCCCCGCAGGGGTCCTCGTTCAGCATGCTCCCCCGACTGGACTCGAACCAGTAACCTGCCGGTTAACAGCCGGCTGCTCTGCCAATTGAGCTACGGAGGACCGAGCTCCCCCGACTGGACTCGAACCAGTAACCTGCCGGTTAACAGCCGGCTGCTCTGCCAATTGAGCTACGGAGGAATGCCTCGTTGCATCGAACGTACCTACCTGGGTATTCGCCAGGAAGCGCCCGCTCGCTGCGACACATACATTAGCGCAAGCAGGGGGGTGCTCCGCCAATCGGTACTCCCCGACGAATCTCCCCCCGAGGGAAGGGTGGCCGCCATGCGCTACAAGCTCACGTTCGTCGCCGGGCTCGCTCTGGGTTACGTGCTGGGTACCAGGGCCGGACGCGAGCGATACGAGCAGCTGAAGAAGTCCGCCCGCCAGGTCGCCCAGAACCCGGCGGTCCGCAACACCGCGGAGACCGCCGCCCAGCAGGGCCGGGTCTACGCAGGCAAGGCCTTCCACACGGTCAGCGAGAAGGTGGGCGACCGGATGCCCGACTCGGTGGCCGCCCGGGTCCGCTCCCTGCGCGAGCGCAGCCACGCCGACGGAGCGGACGACTGGGGCACCAGCAACACCTAGGGCCTGTCGTTCGGATCATGCCGACCCGGCACCGTGAGCCAGGCCGGCCTGATCCGAACGACAGGCCCTAGGTCCGCTTTTCGACGCGGTCGGCCGCCACCCCCGGGGCGCGGGACTGTGACATATGCGGCTCCGCCGCGTGCGCGCGACCAGCCCCGACGCACCCGCACTGTGACTCGGCCTTCACCCCAACGGCGCCCGTCGGCCAAACCACAGCGGCGCGTGCGGCAGAATTCGGGCATGGGGATAGTCGCCGGGTTGGACAGCTCACCGGATTTCACTCGCATCGTGGTCTGCGACACGGACACGGGTGCGGTGCTCCGCCAGGGATACGCACCGCACCCGGTCGACACGCCGGACGGCGCGGCGCGCCCCAGCGACGTCGACCCGCAGGCCTGGCTGCTCTCCCTGGGTGAGGCCGCCGGCGGCGGTCTCCTGGAGGGCGTGCAGGCCATCGGCGTCTCCGCGCAGCAGAACGCGCTGATCCCGCTGGACGCCCAGGGCAACACCGTCCGTCCGGCGATCGTCGGCGGCGACCGGCGCGCCCAGGTCGCGGCGGCCGATCTCATCGACGCGCTCGGCGGCCGGGAGGCCTGGGCGCAGGCGGTGGGGTGCGTGCCGCAGGCCGCGCAGCCGGTGACGAAGCTGCGCTGGCTGGCGAAGGCCGAGCCGGAGAACGCCCGGCGGACCGCCGCGCTGCTGCAGGCCCATGACTGGCTGGTGTGGCAGTTGCTCGGGCGGCCGGTCCGCAGGACCACCGATCGCGGTGGCGCCTCCGGCACCGGGTACTGGTCGGCCGCCACCGGCGGCTACCGGTTGGATCTCGTCGAACTCGCCCTGGGCCATCAGGCCATGCTGCCCGAGGTGATCGGGCCCTCGGACGCGGCCGGTACGACTCCGGAGGGGCTGCTGATCTCCGCCGGGACCGGCGAGACCATGGCCGCCGCCTTCGGGCTGGGGCTGGGCTTCGGGGACGCCGTGGTGTCCCTGGGCGCGTCCGGGTCGGTGATGGCCGTGCATCCGGAGGCGCTCGCCGACACCTCCGGGATGATCACCTCGCTGGCCGACGCCACCGGGATGCATCTGCCGGTCGTGACCACCCTGAACGCCGTACGGACCCTGCGCGGGACCGCCGAACTGCTCGGGCTGGCGGATCTGGAGAGCCTCTCCGACCTGGCGATGAAGTCGACGCCCGGCTCGCACGGGCTGGTCATGCTTCCGTACCTGGAGGGTGAGCGGACGCCGAACCTGCCGCACACCGCCGGGACGCTGGCCGGGCTGCGCCGGGAGTCCATGAAGGCCGAGCATCTCGCGCGGGCCTCCTTCGAGGGCATGCTGTGCGGGCTCGCCGACGCGCTGGACATGCTGCGCGGCCGGGGTGTGGAGGTGCGGCGGATCTTCCTGCTGGGGAAGGCCGCCGAGTTGCCCGCCGTACAGGCGGCGGCGCCGATGCTGTTCGGCGCGCAGGTCGTCGTACCGCAGCCGGCGGACTACGCGGCGATCGGGGCGGCCCGGCAGGCGGCCTGGGCGCTCGGGGTCTCGCAGGGGGCCCTGGATCCGCGCACCCCGCCCGTCTGGCAGGGTGCGGCGGCGCAGGTGCTGGAGCCCGGGGACGAGATGGCCGTCGGGCAGGCGGTGCGGCAGCAGTTCGTGTCGGTGCGCGAACAGACCCATCCGGGGGCGTTTCGGGCGTAATCGCGCACCCCCCGGTGCCGCAGGACATCCGCTGTCGGGTTAATCGGTTGAGGTAACGCGGGTGGAGTGTCGGACGATAGGGGCCTAGGGCAAGCGACCCCGCCCCCACCGCCGACTCCGAGAGACGTAGCGTGCTCATACGACTTCTGCGGACCTATCTCAGGCCCTACAGGAAACCCATCTCCATCCTGGTGCTGCTGCAGTTCCTGCAGACCTGCGCCACCCTCTACCTGCCCACGCTCAACGCACACATCATCGACAACGGCGTCGTGAAGGGTGACACGGACTACATCCTGTCCTTCGGTGCCCTGATGATCGGCATCTCCCTGGCCCAGGTGGTGTGCAACATCGGTGCCGTCTACTACGGCGCCAGGACCGCGTCGGCGCTCGGCCGGGATGTGCGGGCCGCCGTCTTCGACCGGGTGCAGTCCTTCTCCTCACGTGAGGTGGGTCACTTCGGAGCACCCTCCCTCATCACCCGTACGACCAACGACGTACAGCAGGTCCAGATGCTGGTCCTGATGACGTTCACGCTGATGGTGTCGGCGCCCATCATGTGTGTCGGCGGCATCGTGCTCGCCCTCGGCCTGGACGTGCCGCTGTCCGGGGTACTGGTCGCCGTCGTCCCGGTGCTGGCCGTCTCGGTGGCCCTGATCGTGCGCCGGCTGCGTCCGCTGTTCCGGGCCATGCAGGTGCGGCTGGACACGGTGAACCGGGTGCTGCGCGAGCAGATCACCGGCAACCGGGTGATCCGCGCGTTCGTCCGCGACGAGTACGAGCAGGGCCGGTTCGGGAAGGCCAACAAGGACCTGACCGACATGCAGCTGGCCACCGGCAACATGCTCGCGCTGATGTTCCCCATCGTCATGACGACGGTGAACGTCTCGTCGATCGCGGTGGTGTGGTTCGGCGCCCACCGCATCGACAGCGGTGACATGGCGATCGGCGATCTGACGGCGTTCCTCGCCTACCTGATGCAGATCGTGATGTCCGTGATGATGGCCACCTTCATGTTCATGATGGTGCCGCGTGCCGAGGTCTGTGCCGAGCGCATCGAGGAGGTCCTGGACACCGAGTCCAGCGTCGTGCCGCCGATCGCGCCGGTCGTCGAGCTGCGCCGGCACGGCCATCTGGAGATCCGGGGCGCGGGTTTCCGCTATCCGGGTGCCGAGGAGCCGGTGCTCAAGGCCGTCGACCTGGTGGCCCGCCCCGGCGAGGTGACCGCCGTGATCGGCTCCACCGGCAGCGGCAAGTCCACCCTGCTCGGCCTGGTGCCGCGCCTCTTCGACGCCACGGACGGCTCTGTCCTCGTGGACGGCGAGGAGGTCTCCGGGCTCGACCCGGAGCTGCTCGCCAAGACGGTGGGCCTGGTGCCGCAGAAGCCGTACCTGTTCGCCGGGACGGTCGCGACCAACCTGCGCTACGGCAACCCGGACGCCACCGACGAGGAGCTGTGGCACGCGCTGGAGGTGGCGCAGGCCAAGGGGTTCGTGCAGAAGCTGGAGGGCGGGCTGAACGCGCCCATCGCCCAGGGCGGTACGAACGTCTCGGGCGGTCAGCGCCAGCGTCTCGCCATCGCCCGCACGCTCGTGCAGCGCCCGGAGATCTACCTCTTCGACGACTCCTTCTCCGCCCTCGACTACGCGACCGACGCCGCCCTGCGTGCCGCGCTCGCCCAGGAGACGGCCGAGGCGACCGTCGTCATCGTCGCCCAGCGGGTGGCGACCATCAGAGACGCCGACCGGATCGTCGTACTCGACGAGGGCCGTGTCGTCGGCACCGGCCGGCATCACGAACTCATGGCCGGCAACGAGACCTACCGGGAGATCGTGCTCTCCCAGCTGACGGAAGCGGAGGCCGCCTGATGGCCGGGCCCATGGGACGCATGATGGCCGGGGGCGGCCCCGACCAGCGCTCGATGGACTTCAAGAACTCGGGCAAACGGCTTCTCGCCCGGTTCAAACCGGAACAGTTCACCATCTATGTGCTGCTGTTCTGTGTCGTCGCGAGCGTCACCCTCAACGTGATCGGCCCCAAGATCCTCGGCCGCGCCACCGACCTGGTCTTCGCCGGTGTCATCGGCAAGCAGATGCCGGCCGGGGCCACCAAGGACCAGGTCCTGCAGGGCATGCACGACCGGGGCCAGGACACCGTCGCCGACATGCTCAGGAGCACCGACTTCACCCCGGGCAAGGGGATCGACTTCGGCCAGGTCGGCGACGTCCTGGTGTTCGCGCTCTGCACCTACGTCGTCGCCGGCCTGCTGATGGCGGTGGCGACCCGGATGGTCAACCGGGCCGTCAACCGCACGATGTACCGGATGCGCGAGGACGTCCAGGGGAAGCTGTCCCGGCTCCCACTGTCGTACTTCGACAAGCGGCAGCGCGGCGAGGTGCTCTCCCGGGCGACCAACGACATCGACAACATCGGCCAGACGCTCCAGCAGTCGATGGGCCAGCTCATCAACTCGCTGCTCACCATCATCGGCGTGCTCGCGGTGATGTTCTGGGTGTCCTGGATCCTCGCCCTGGTCGCCCTGGCCACCGTGCCGCTGTCGTTCCTGATCGCCACCCGCATCGGCAAGCGCTCGCAGCCGCACTTCGTGCAGCAGTGGCGCACCACCGGCAAGCTCAACGCCCATGTGGAGGAGATGTACACCGGGCACACCCTGGTGAAGGTCTTCGGCCGGCAGCAGGAGTCGGCGCAGCAGTTCGCCGAGCAGAACGACGCGCTGTACGAGGCCGGGTTCAAGGCGCAGTTCAACAGCGGTGTGATGCAGCCGCTGATGATGTTCGTGTCGAACCTGAACTACGTGCTGGTGGCGGTCGTCGGCGGTCTGCGGGTGGCCTCCGGCGCGCTGTCGATCGGCGACGTGCAGGCGTTCATCCAGTACTCCCGGCAGTTCTCGATGCCGCTGACCCAGGTCGCCTCCATGGCCAACCTGGTGCAGTCCGGTGTCGCCTCGGCCGAGCGGATCTTCGAACTCCTCGACGCGGAGGAGCAGCAGGCCGACCCGGTACCGGGCGAGCGTCCGGCGGAGCTGCGCGGGCGGGTGGCGCTGGAGCACGTGTCGTTCCGGTACGACCCGGAGAAGCCGCTCATCGAGGACCTCTCGCTGAAGGTGGAACCGGGCCACACGGTGGCGATCGTCGGCCCGACCGGCGCCGGCAAGACCACCCTGGTGAACCTGCTGATGCGGTTCTACGACGTCTCCGGCGGGCGGATCACCCTCGACGGCGTCGACATCACGCGGATGACCCGCGACGAACTCCGGGCCGGGATCGGCATGGTGCTCCAGGACACCTGGCTGTTCGGCGGCTCCATCGCGGAGAACATCGCGTACGGCGCCTCCCGCGAGGTCACCCGGGGCGAGATCGAGGAGGCGGCACGGGCGGCACACGCCGACCGGTTCGTCCGCACTCTGCCCGAGGGCTACGACACCGTGATCGACGACGAGGGCACGGGCGTCAGCGCCGGTGAGAAGCAGCTCATCACCATCGCGCGGGCGTTCCTGTCCGACCCGACGATCCTGGTCCTCGACGAGGCGACCTCCTCGGTCGACACCCGCACCGAGGTGCTGATCCAGAAGGCGATGGCCAAGCTGGCCCACGGGCGCACGTCGTTCGTCATCGCCCACCGGCTGTCGACGATCCGCGACGCCGACACCATCCTGGTGATGGAGAACGGCTCGATCGTCGAACAGGGCGCGCACACCGAGCTGCTGGCGGCGGACGGGGCCTACGCGCGGCTGTACAAGGCGCAGTTCGCGCAGGCGGTGGCCGAGGTGGACTGACCGGCCGCGGCCCGAGCGGACGGCACGGCGGCCCCGCCCTCCCCGAGGGCGGGGCCGCTGCCTTCGACTCCTCGCTCAAGTGGCCGAATACCTACTTGCCGCGATCCCGTCGTCTGACGGGAACCGGCCACCCCCGGGCTCCCTACGCTGCCGACGTGGAGAGGAAAACCGTAGCCGGCGGGGCGGCCGGAACATGGGCACCCGCCGTCGGCGAACACCTGACATGGATCCGCGACGTCCTGGGAAAGCTCGACCTCCCGGCCGCGCGTCGCGACAAACTGTGGTCGGCACTGCGGGCCGTACAGACCCGTGCCGACGACCCTGAACTGCGCATCGCCGTCTTCGGCGAGGCGTCGAGCGGCAAGAGCACCCTGCTCAACGCCTTTCTGCGACGCCGGCTGCTGCCGTCGTCGGCGCGGGTGACCACCACCGTCACCACGGTGCTGCGGCATCACGACGGCGCCGAGGGCCTGCGGCTGAGAACGGCCGACGGAACCGAACTGGACTGGCCGTCGGCGGCCTTCGACGCATGGGCCGGCGGGCCGCGCACGCCGTCCGCGGACGGTCTGGAAGCCGCGCTGGACCGGGTGCTCACCACCGACCTGGCGCTGCGCGTACGGGACCTGGAGGTACGGTCTCCGGTCCGGCCGCTGGGCGATGGCGTGGCGGGCCAGGACACCCCGGGGTTCAGCGTGACCGACCCCGGACACCGGGAGATGGCCGAGGCCGCGGTGCGCCAGGCGGATCTGGCGGTGGTGGTCGGGCCGGCCGTCGCGGCCATGTCGATGCCCCTGGCGGACTTCCTGACCGGGCCGCTGCTCAACCACCACGACCGGTGCGTCTTCGTGGTCACCAAGATCGATCTCGTGGACGAGGGCGAACGGGACGACACCGCCGAGTTCGTCGCGGACCGGCTCAGGTCGATGGGCATCACCGATCCGCTGCTGCTGCCCTGCGCGCCGGGCAAGGCCCTGCCGGAGGCCGATGCGGCGGGCGGCGGTACGCGGCCGGCCGTGGACCACGCCGGTCACCTGGCCCGTTTCCGTGCCGTGGAGCAGCGACTGGTGCGGCTGGCCGCGGAGCGGCGGGAGTCCGCCATCGCGGCCACCGTACTGACCCTGCTCTCCCAGCTGCTGGCGGCCGTGGAGTTGACCGCCGACGCCCAGCGCGCCGAGAACCGCCGCGCGCAGCGCGGACTGGCCGCCCTGTCGCTGCCGGACTTCCCGGGCTTCCTGGACGCCTGGAGCCGGCGCGTCGTCGACCGGGTGAACACCGGGACGCAGTACGCCGCAACGAACGCCGCGGCCGGTTCGGGACGCTCCGGGCTGGACGCCAAGGTGGTGGCCGCGGTCGCCGACGAGAAGATCGACAACATTCGGGAGGCGGCCTGCGAGGTCTCCGGGATCGTCGGCCGCCACCTGAAGAAGGAGGCCAGGAAGACGGCCCGGGCCGCGGCCGGGCGGGCCGGTGAGCTGCTGGCCGCCGGAGCCGGCGAACTCGCCCGGGACTTCGCGGCGCAGTACGGCGCGCTCGCCGGTCTGGCCGGCGAGACACCCGCCGCGCCGGTGGTCCCCGTGACGGGCCTGGACCTGCAGCTGCGCATCGATCTGACCGCGCGTCGGCTCACCCTCACCACCCGGCTGCGGGAGTACGTGCAGAGCAAGCGCGACGGAATGATCGAACGGCTGCGCTGGGAACTGGACCGGACCGCCGACCCGCGCGGCTGGTGGGAGCGTGATCTGCCGTTCCGGCTCCGTCACGAACTGTCCGTGCTGGCCAAGGAGTCCGAGCGGACCGTACTGCTGCCGGCCCTCACCGCCGACAGCGGCTGGCTGGACGAGGAGGTGGCCGCCCGGCTGCCCGGCGCCCGGCCGAGCTGGGTCCCGGCCGCGGGCGGGCTGAAGCTGTCGGTCGAGCCGGAGATCTCCGGCGACGTCTCCAACCTGTCCGGGGTCCGGCTGGCCACCCGGCTCGGCGCCCAGGGCGGGGCCATCGTCGGCTATCTGATCGCCGCCGCCCGCTCGGCGCCGCTGCCGATGATCTACGGCGCCGGTTTCAGCCTGCTCGGCGGGCTGCTGGTGAGGATGTGATGGCCCGTTACCGCAGGCGGCTGTGCCTGGCGGTGGACCTCCGCCACTACAGCCGCCACACCTACCCCGAGCAGCAGGACGCCCAGTACCGGCTCCGGCTCGTGGTCGAGCACGCGCTGCGCCGGGCCCGGGTCCTGCGGGTACGGGCGCAGCAGCAGCTCCAGGGCGACGGCCAGCTGGTCGTCTTCCCGGCGGGGGTCGACGTCGTACGCGCGGTGCCGGCGCTGGTCCTCGGGCTGCGCGACGGCCTCTTCCAGGCGAACCGGGCGCCCGGGCTGTTCGGCCGGCTGCGGATGCGGGCCAGTATCGGCCAGGGGGCGATCTCCCGGGCCGACCGGGGTTACCTGGGCGACTGCGTGGTGCTGGTGAACCGGCTGGTCGACTCCGGTCCGGTGCGGCACGCGCTGGAAGCGGACCCCGCAAGCGACCTGGCGCTCGCCGTCTCGGACGGCATCTACCGGGACGTGATCCTGCCCCAGGCCCACGGGCTGTCGGCGGACGAGTTCCGCCGTGTCGACGTGGTCCTCCAGGACAAGGACTTCGCGTCGAGTGCCTGGCTGCACGTGCCGAGGTCGGCTCCGGCCCGGGACCTGGGGGCGGAGCAGGTGATCTGGGGCCACTCGCCGGGCCGTACCGCCCTGCGGGAGTTCGTGGTCCCGGCGCTGGGCGCGGCCCATCTCGCGGCGACGGTGGTCTCGCAGAGCAGGACGCTGCGCGAGTGGGTCCTGCCGGGCGACCACACCGAAGCCCCGGCGACCACGGCGGCGGCCGCCGACCCCGACTTCGACGGCCCGGACGAGGAACGGCACGGGGAGCCGCACCACGCGGACCCACAGGACGGGCACCACGCCGACCCCTACGACCCGCACGACCCACAGGACGGGCACCACGCCGACCCCTACGACCCGCACGACCCGTACGACGGGCACCACGCCGACCCCTACGACCCGTACGCCGGGCACCACCGGGATCCGTATCACCCGGATCCCCGTCACCCCGATCCGCACCACCCGGACCCCCACCACCACGACCCGGGCCACGCCGACCCCGGACATCCCCCGGGCGACCCGTTCCACCCCCATGCCGCGGATGCCACGGATGCCACGAATGCCGCGGGGGGCCAGCACCACTTCCACCTGCCCGACTTCCCTCACGGTGGGCACTGAGCGATGACCGAACACGAGCGAACGGCGCAGGACCTGACCGCGGCGGTCGCCGCGCTGACCTCCTTCCAGCTGGTCACGCAGCAGGCGGACGCGAAGGCGGGCACGATGGTCACGGTGCATGTCGGGCTCGCCGCCGTCATCGCCACCCGGGTCGGGGACCTCGGCGCCCCGGCCCCGACCGCACCGCTGGCCGTGCTCTTCTGGCTGGCCACCCTCGGCTACGGGCTCGCCTTTACCATGTCCGGCTATCTGCTGGTGCAGGTGATCCGGCCGCGCAAGGCCGGGCTGGCCGCGTCCAACCGGTTCTCGCTGGACGCGGCCGAGGGCGGCGGGGCCGACCCGGATCGGCAGCCGGTGACCGAGCTGTGGGAGACGGCCAACGCCATCGCCCGGATCGCCGAACTGAAGAACCGTTATGCGGCCCGCGCCGTCATCTGGGTCTCCGCGATGGTGCTGGCGGCGGCTTCGTGGCTGGTCCTGGCAGGGGCGACACGGTGAGCGGCGGGGTGCCCCAGACGGTGCCGGCGATCCGGCTGAGCTCGGACACGTCCCGTACCAGGATCCGCCGGTAGCCCGTCTCTATGACCAACTGCTGGCGCAGGGACCGTAACACCCGGTGCACGCTCGGCTCGGAGGCGCCGACCAGCTCCGCCAGTTCGGGCTGGGTCAGTGCCACCCCTATCGAGATGCCGGTGTCCCCGGCCCGGCCGTAGATCCGGGCGAGCTCCCCCAGTACCCGGGCCACCCGCGTCGCGACCGCGCAGCTGCCGAACTCCTGCCGGCGCCGGGTCGCCCAGCGGAGCTTTCCCGCCACGGCCCGCATCACGGCCTGGGCGGCGTCGTCGTAGAGCGCCAGGAAGGCGAGGAACTCCTGGCTGCTGATCCGGTTGGCGACGCCCGTGCCGGACGCCACGACGGTGGCGACGCGGGGCTGGTCGTCGAAGCAGGCGAGTTCGCCCACGATGTCGCCGCCGGCCCGGACCGCCAGCAGCGCCTCCCGGTTGTCCTCCGTCATGGCCAGCACCTTGAACCAGCCGCTGAGCAGCAGGAACACATGCGAGCCCGATTCCCCCTCTCGCATCAGCCGTTCGCCGCCGGTGAAGCGCGTCGGTCGTCCCAAGGAGATCAGATGGTCGCGCGTCGGTGCCGAGAGTTCGCCCAGCAGGCTGCTGGCCGGCCAGGGATTCCTCTCCACCCTCAGGGCGGATGCACTGCGCGCAGCGCCAGACGCCATAAACGAGCCCCCCTCGAATTGCCGTTCGTTTTCGGACACAGCGCCGGATTTCATTATGTGACGCTTATAACCGCCCTGTTCAGGAATTTGCTTTTTTGCGCAAGTGTGATGGCGTGTGGCGCCACCGGACGGGAAGACCCCACCCGGACGGGACGGGTGGGGTCTGGGCCGACTGCCGGGGGGGCGGCGGAGCGGCGGGGCGGCGGTTCTCAGTCCAGGTAGCCCCTCAGCTGGTCCGCGAAGGCGTGGTCCCGGAGCTTGTTGAGGGTCTTCGACTCGATCTGGCGGATCCGTTCCCGTGTCACGCCGAAGATGCGTCCTATCTCCTCCAGCGTGCGCGGGCGGCCGTCGGCCAGGCCGTACCGCAGTTGTACGACCTTCCGCTCCCGCTCCCCCAGCGTCGACAGCACCGCCTCCAGGTGCTCCCGCAGCAGCAGGAAGGCGGCCGACTCCACCGGGCTCGCGGCGTCGCCGTCCTCGATGAGGTCGCCGAGGGCCACGTCGTCCTCCTCGCCGACGGGGGCGTGCAGGGAGACCGGTTCCTGGGCGAGGCGGAGCACCTCCCCGACCCGCTCCGGCGCCAGGTCGAGGTGGGCGGCGACCTCCTCGGGCGTCGGCTCGTAGCCCCGTTCCTGGAGCATCCGGCGCTGGACGCGCACGACCCGGTTGATGAGTTCCACGACATGCACCGGGACGCGGATGGTGCGGGCCTGGTCGGCCAGGGCGCGGGACATGGCCTGGCGGATCCACCAGGTCGCGTAGGTCGAGAACTTGTAGCCGCGGGCGTAGTCGAACTTCTCGACGGCGCGGATCAGGCCCAGGTTTCCCTCCTGGACCAGGTCGAGCATGGTCAGGCCGCGGCCGACGTACCGCTTGGCCACCGACACGACGAGCCGCAGGTTGGCCTCGATGAGGCGGCGCTTGGCCATGCGGCCCATGACGACCAGCCGGTCGAGGTCGAGGGCCAGCTCACTGTCGAGGTCCGGGGCGCTGCCCAGCTTCTCCTCGGCGAACAGACCGGCCTCGACGCGGCGGGCGAGTTCGACCTCCTCGGCGGCGGTGAGCAGCGCGATACGGCCGATCTCGCGCAGGTACTGACGGAACAGGTCGGAGGAGGGGCTGCCGTTGTCGACGCGGGCGACGGCGGCCGGCTCGGGCTCCGGCTCGGGCTCGGACTCAGGGGCGTCGGCCGCGAGTTCCTCCACGGCCGGGCCCTCGGCCTCCTCCGGCCGTTCCGGCCCCCTCTCGGGGTGGAGCGCGACCCGGCTCTGCGGTGGTACGCCGGTATAGGCGTCGGCGTCGGCCTCCGGCTCGTCCGTGAGCGTGCTGTCGGTCTGGGTCAGGGTCTGGGTCTGCACGGGGGCGACCTCCAGGATGATCGCTGCCAGGGGGTACGGCAGCGGTACTTCGGGGACGGAGACGACGGCCTCGCCGCTGTCCGCCCCGTACGCGATGAGTGGAACGGCGGGGGTGTGGGACCCGTCCGGGACAGGCCGGCCGCGCTCCGAGGACTCAGGCACCGCCACCCAGTGTGGGGTAAGACACATCGCCGCCACGAGGGGCGTGCGGTGACTTTTTGCGTCCGGTCCGTGACCGCGTGGTTATCCTGTCGGCCGCTGGAAGCTCACAGAGCGGCGACGCCGCGCTCGCGGAGCGCCTGACCGTACTGCTGGAGCACCCACAACTCGTTCTGCACGGCGGCGAGTTGGGCCGGGTCGCCACCACTGCCGAGGCGGGTGAGGGTGATCTGGATCTCGTGGATACGACGGTCCACGGCCCGGCGGCGGACGGTCACGAGCTGCTCGCCCGCGTAGTTCTCGTCGACCGTGCGGCGCATGATCGCCTCGACGGCGAGCTCCGTGACCATCGCGCGGACGGTGTCGTCGGGGGCCGACTCACGCACCCGGACCAGGTACTCCTGCGGATCCTGCACGCCCCACTCGGAGCCGCCCGCCTCCATGATGGTCTGGCGTACGGCCGCGTACGGTGCGGCGGTGAACTCGTCGATGCCGTACGCGTCGAACGCCGGGGCGACCAACTCGGGCCGTTGGAGGGCGAGTTTCAGCAGCTCGCGCTCGGTGGCGTAGACGGCGTTGCGCAGATTGAGGGCGGGTCCTGAGACGGCCGGGCGCGGGCCGCCGGTGTCGTACGACGGCTGCTGCGGTCCGCGCGCCGGGGTGGGCCCCCTGCCGCCCTTGTCCCGTGCCCAACGGGCCAGCTGGGCCACCCGCTTGACCACGAACTGGGTGTCGAGGATGCCGAGCATGCCGGCCAGTTCGACGGCGACCTCGTGCTGGGCGCCGCTGTTCTTGATCCGGGCGACGATCGGTGCGGCCTCGTCCAGGGCGGCCGCGCGGCCCGCCGGGGTGTCCAGGTCGTAGCGGGCCACGATCTGGCGGAGCGCGAACTCGAAGAGGGGGGTGCGGGGTTCGGTCAGGTCGGCGACCGCCTCGTCGCCCTTGGCGAGGCGCAGCTCGCAGGGGTCCATGCCGTCCGGCGCGATGGCGATGTACGTCTCGGCGGCGAACTTCTGGTCGTCCTCGAAGGCGCGCAGGGCGGCCTTCTGACCGGCCGCGTCACCGTCGAAGGTGAAGATCACACGGGCGCTGCCGTTGTCCATCAGCAGCCGGCGGAGGATCTTGATGTGATCGCCGCCGAAGGCCGTACCGCAGGTGGCGATCGCGGTGGTCACCCCGGCCAGGTGACAGGCCATGACGTCCGTGTAGCCCTCGACCACGACCGCGCGGCTGGCCTTGGCGATGCTCTGCTTGGCGAGGTCGATGCCGTACAGGACCTGGGACTTCTTGTAGATCGCGGTGTCGGGCGTGTTGAGGTACTTGGGCCCGTTGTCCGCCTCGTACAGCTTGCGGGCGCCGAAGCCGACGACCTCGCCGCCGATGTCCCGGATCGGCCACATCAGCCGCCCCCGGAACCGGTCGATGGGCCCGCGCCGCCCCTCCTGCGACAGCCCCGACAGCAGCAGCTCCTTGTCGGTGAAGCCCTGGCCGCGCAGATAGCGGGTGAGGTGGTCCCAGCCCTGGGGGCTGTAGCCGACACCGAAGTGGACGGCGGCGGCCTGGTCGAAGCCTCGCTCGGCGAGGAAGAGGCGGCCGGTCTCGGCCTCGGGGCTGGTGGCGAGCTGTTCCGCGTACCAGACGGCGGCGATCTTGTGCGCCTCGACCAGCCGGATCCGCTCACCGCGCTGGTGGGAGGGGTTGTACCCGCCCTCCTCGTAACGCAGGGTGATGCCGGCCAGCCCGGCCAGCCGCTCGACCGACTCCGAGAAGGACAGGTGGTCGACCTTCATCACGAACGTGATGGTGTCGCCGCCCTCCTGGCAGCCGAAGCAGTGGAAGAGCCCCTTGCTCGGGCTGACCTGGAAGGACGGCGACTTCTCGTCGTGGAACGGGCAGAGTCCCTTGAGGTTCCCGCCGCCCGCGTTGCGCAGCTGGAGGTACTCGGACACAACGGCGTCGATCGGGACCGCGTCCCGTACCGCCTTCACATCCTCGTCATTGATCCGTCCTGCCACGGATGAATTCTACGGGGGCGGACCGACAGTCCCGGGTCGCGTGGAGCGCCTGGGCAGGAGCGCGGGGCTCTTGCCCGATATGCGGCTCCGCCGCGCGGGCGCGAGCGGCCACGACGGCACCGCAACCCGCCACGACAGCGCCGCAACCCGCCACGACGGCTCCCGGCCCCCTAGGCGACAAGGCTGTCCAACGGCACATGCGGATCCGCCAGGGCCTCCGTGTCCACGGCCTCCCCCGAAACGATCAGCTTCTGGATCGGCTCTGTGACATCCCACACGTTCACGTTCATCCCGGCCAGCACCCGCCCCTCCTTCAGCCAGAACGCGATGAACTCCCGCTTCCCCGCGTCCCCGCGGATGACGACCTCGTCGTAGGACCCGGCCGGCGCCCACCCGCTGTACTCCATCCCGAGGTCGTACTGGTCGGAGAAGAAGTAGGGCACCCGGTCGTAGGGCACGTCACGGCCCAGCATCGAGCGCGCCGCCGCCGGACCGCCGTTCAGCGCGTTGGCCCAGTGCTCCACCCGCAGCCGGGTGCCGAACAGGGCGTGCGGGAAGGAGGCCACGTCGCCGGCCGCGTAGATGTCGGGGTCGGACGTCCGCAGCCGTTCGTCGACGACGATGCCGCCGCCGTGCGCCCGGTCGGCGATCTCCAGCCCCGCCGCCTCGGCGAGCCCGACCCGCGGCGCCGCGCCGATCGCCGCGAGGACGTCGTGCGCCGGGTGCTCCTCGCCGTCGTCGGTGCGGGCGGCGAGCACCATGCCGTCCTGCCCGACGATCTCGGTGAGCTGTACGCCGAAGCGGAACCGGACCCCGTGCTCCTGGTGCAGCTGGGCGAAGACATTGCCCAGCTCGGGCCCGAGCACGCCGTGCAGCGGGGTCGGACCGTGCTCGATGACGGTGACCTCGGCACCGTACGTCCGGGCCGCCGCCGCGACCTCCAGGCCGATCCAGCCGGCGCCCGCGATGACGAGGTGCCCGTTGTCCCGGCCGAGGGCGGCGAGGACGCCCTTGAGGCGCTCCGCGTGCGCGAGGCGGCGCAGGTGGTGGACGCCGGCCAGGTCGGTGCCGGGGATGTCGAGGCGGCGGGGCTCGGCGCCGGTGACGAGCAGCAGCTTGTCGTAGCGGACGATCGTGCCGTCGTCGCCGAACCGGACGGTCTTGGCGGCGCGGTCGATCCGGTCCACGGTCTGGCCGAGGTGCAGCTCGATGTCGTTCCGCGCGTACCAGGCGGGCTCGTGCACGAAGACGCTGTCGCGCTCCTCCTTGCCGAGCAGATAGCCCTTGGAGAGCGGCGGCCGCTCGTAAGGGTGGTCGCGTTCGTCGCAGATCAGTATCACCCGGCCGCTGAAGCCCTCGGCTCGGAGCGTCTCGGCCGCCTTCGCGCCGGCGAGTCCGCCACCGACGATGACGAATGTCTGGTCCGCGTCGACCACTTGATGCCTCCTCGTAAGGGTGCCGCCACATATGCCACCCACATGCGCCGCACTGTGAGCCTCCCGCACGCAGCGTGATGCGGGAAGAGGGAGTGACCTCCGCTGACGCGATCATGACCCGATCAGGCCACGAGGAGTCACAGAGGGTCACAAAGTGTTCACATACGCCCCGTCAGCCTCGCATGCGACGACCGCGCGGAGGCGTCGGTGAGCGAGGCGATCTGATCGACGATCACGCGTTTGCGGGCGTGGTCGTCGGCCGCCGCGTCGAACAGCGCCCGGAACTGCGGGTCGAGGCCGTCGGGGGCGCGGCGGGTCAGCGCCTCGGCCAGCTCGGCGACGACGACCCGCTGCTCGGCGCGGATCCGCTCCTGTTCGGCACGCTGCATGACGTAACGGTGCGCGATCGCCTTCAGCACCGCGCACTCCATCCGGGCCTCGCGCGGTACGACGAGTTCGGCGCCGTAGCGGGTGAGTCGGCCGGTGCCGTACCTCTCGCGGGTGGCGGCCTCCGCGGCCAGGCAGAAGCGGCCGATGAGCTGGCTGGTGGCGTCCTTGAGGCGGGCCTGGGCCACCGCGGTGCCGTCGTAGCCGTGCGGCCACCACTCCTCGTCCTGGAGCCGGTCGAGGGCGGCGGCGAGTTCGGCGGGGTCGGTGCCGGCCGGTACGTATCTGCCGACGGCGACCGCGTAGACCTCCTGCCGTTCCGGTTCGGCGTGCAGGCAGTTGGGGTCGATGTGGCCGGCGTGCAGGCCGTCCTCGACGTCGTGCACGGAGTAGGCGACGTCGTCGGACCAGTCCATGACCTGCGCCTCGAAGCAGGTGCGGGTGCCGGGGGCCTCCTTGCGGACCCAGTCGAAGACCGGGCGGTCGTCCTCGTACACACCGAACTTCGGGGACGCCGGGTCGGTGGGGTGCGCGCCGCGCGGCCACGGGTACTTGGTGGCCGCGTCCAGGGCGGCACGGGTGAGGTTGAGGCCGACGGAGCCCTCGGGCGTGAACCGTTTGGGCTCGATGCGGGTGAGGAGGCGCAGGGACTGGGCGTTGCCCTCGAAACCGCCGCAGTCGTCCGCGAACTCGTTCAACGCCTGTTCGCCGTTGTGACCGAAGGGCGGGTGGCCGAGGTCGTGGGAGAGACAGGCGGCCTCGACGAGGTCGGGGTCACAGCCGAGGGCGGCGCCCAGCTCCCGGCCGACCTGGGCGCATTCGAGGGAGTGGGTGAGGCGGGTGCGGGGGCTGGCGTCCCACATCTGGCTGGGGTTGCCGGGAGTGACGACCTGGGTCTTGCCGGCGAGCCTGCGCAGCGCCCCGCTGTGCAGGACGCGGGCGCGGTCCCGCTGGAAGGCGGTGCGGCCGGGGCGCTTGTCGGGTTCGGGGGCCCAGCGGTCGGCTGACGCCGGGTCGTAGGCCGAGGAGCGTGCGGGTGCGGGGACTGCCATGGTTCGACAGTACGGGGCGCTAGTGACAAACGGGTGTTTGGTGCGCCCGGCCATGGGGTGGGTCGGGTCCGGTGCGCGAGTACGGGTGTGTGGGGGCCGGTCGCGCCCACGCGGCGCAGCCGCACATCGACACGGCCCCGCCCCTCCTCCAGGGTGCCCTAGGCCGCTGCCGTCACCGGCGTTTGCCGGGCCCGCTCGTACCGGTGCAGGATCAGGCCGGCCATCGCGTCGTGGGCTCCCAGTGGGGCCGATGCCAGCCACGGAGCCCGGGCCGCGCACTCTGTCGCGAAGCGGCCGGGGGCCGTGAAACAGGACGCCACGGCGATGTGGCGGCGGCCCCTCGCGCGCAGGGCGTGCACCGCGTCCGTGACCGTCGGCGTGGCCGCCGAGGCGTAGCCGGGGAGGACCGGGACGCCCAGGCGGGCCGACAGGAGGCCGGCCGTCCGCTGCGTGTCGAGCCTGGACTCCGGGTCACGGGAGCCGGCCGCCGCCAGGACGACGGCGCTCGCGGGACGGGGGCGCCAGCCGGCCTCCAACAGGCGGGCGTGCAGGGTGTCGACGAGCAGGGGGTGCGGGCCGAGGGGGCCGGCGATGCGCGTGGGCGCCTGCGCTGCCGCCGCCGTCTCCGGGATGTCCCGCTTGACGTGGTGGCCGCGGCTGAGGAGGAGCGGGACCAGGACGGCCGGGGTGTCACCGAGGGCCGCGAGGGTGTCCGGGAGCAGCGGCTCGTTCAGCTCGATGTGACCGAGGTGCACGGACAGCTCGGGGCGCAGTTCGCGCACCCGGTCCATCAGGGCCCGCACGGTGCTGAGCGCACGCGGGTCACGGCTGCCGTGGGCCACCAGGACCAGGGCGGGCGGGCCGGGGCGCGGAGGAAGGTCGGACACGGTCATGCAGGGATCCTCGCCGGACGGGATTGCACCCCCGTTGCCTGACCGTCACGAGAGTTTTCATACCCTTCACGGCACGAATCCGGCCGCTGTGAGCGAACCGGAACGCCTCGGCCTGCGTCCTCCAAGGTCGGAGCCGCCGGGGGAGGCCACGGGGAAGCCGGGGAGAAGAAGTCGAGGGGGAACAACCGTATGAAGATCCGCCGACCGCGTCTGCCGCGCACCCCTACCGGCAGACGGCGCCTGGTGCAGGGCGTGATGGCCGGCTGCGTGCTGGCGCTGCTGCCGGCCACCTGGCTGTACGTGTCGACGGCCGACCGGCTGCACACGGTGGCGGACGTACCCCGCACCGACGTCGCCGTCGTCTTCGGCGCGGGCCTGTGGGACGGCGAGCCGTCGCCGTACCTCGCCCACCGCCTGGACGCGGCGGCGAAGCTGTACCGGGAGGGCCGTATCAAGGTCGTCCTCGTCACCGGCGACAACAGCCGGAAGGACTACGACGAGCCGGACGCCATGCGCACCTACCTCAGGACGCACGGGGTACCGGACAAGCGGGTCGTCACCGACTACGCCGGCTTCGACACCTGGGACTCCTGCGTCCGCGCGAAGAAGATCTTCGGCGTGGACCGGGCGGTACTGATCAGCCAGGGCTTCCACATCCGGCGCGCGGTGGCGCTGTGCGAGGCGGCGGGGATCGAGTCGTACGGCGTCGGGGTCGACGACAAGCACGACGCGACCTGGTACTACGGCGGGACGCGGGAGGTCCTCGCGGCGGGCAAGGCGGCCCTGGACGTGCTCTTCGAGCCGAACCCCCAGTTCCTCGGCAAGAAGGAACCGGGGGTCGCGAAGGCCTTGGCCGCAGCGACCCGCCAGGCCCGCCGGCCTGGTTAGGCCGGTCAGGTCGGTTACGCCCGTCAGGTCGGATACGCCGGTCGACCGGCCCGGATACGCCGGTCAGACCGGCGAGGCCCGTCGGCCGGTGGGCCCGTCAGCCGGTCAGGCCCACCGGCAAGTCAGATCCGCCGGCCGGCCGGGCCCGTCGGCCGTTCAGACCCGTCGGCCGGTCAGGAGCGCTGGGCAGCCTCGGCGTACGCGGCCGCCGCCCTGGCCGTGGCCGCAGCCGAGGCCGAGGCCGAGGTTGCAGCCGAGGCCGAGGTTGCAGCCGCGACCGTGGTTGCAGCCGCGACCGTGGCCGGTTGGTCTGGGCGGCCGCCGGTGGTGCGCGGGCGGAACGCGTGGGTCTCGGCCCGGTCTTCGGCGGCGCGGCCGAGGTGTTCGAGGCCGCCGTCGGAGGTCCAGCGGCCGAGCGCGCCGGTGCGGAGCATGGCGCGGCCCTCGCCGAGGAACGGATCGGGTGCGTACCGCCCGGCGCTCGGCCCGCCGTCGCCGAGGTGCCCCGCCGGGACGCAGTCGCCGCCCGCCCACACCTCGCCGGTCTCGCCGATGGGCAGCGGCCGGCGGTCGGCGTCGAGGACGTACACCGTGGTGTTGGCGAGGGGGCGGCCGACGGCCGGTCGCCCGGCGGCCGGGTCGTGGCGGCCCATGGTGCTGACGACGGTCGCCTCGGCCGGACCGCGGCAGTCGAAGAGGGCGGCCCGGCGCGACCAGCGGTCGGCGAGCGGACGCGGCGGGCCGGGCTCCCCGGCGACGGCGACCGTGCGCAGCCGCGGGCAGGCGGCCGGGTCGATGCCGGACAGCACGGCCGGGGTGGCGATCAGGACGGTCGCGGTGCCGGCCGCGCCGGCGGGGTCCGCGCCGCGGATGACCAGGGTGGCGCCGCGGGTGAGGCAGCCGAGGATCTCCCAGGCGGCCAGGCCGGAGGCGACGCCGAGGAGTTGGGCCACCCGGTCGCCGGGGCGGATGCCGAGGCCGCCGGGTTCGGTGAGCAGCAGGTTGGTGACGTTGCGGTGGGTGACCTTCACGCCTTCGGGGCGGCCGGCGGCGAAGAGGACGTGGCAGCCGTCGTCGGGGTGCGGGGGCACGATCGTGGTGGCCCGCTGGTACGGCACGGGGTCGTCGAGGGCGATGAGCCGGTGTCCGTCGGGGAGCGGGACGCGCGGGGCGTGTTCCTTCTGGGTGAGGACCACTCGGGTGCGGGCGGTGCGGATGACGTGGGCGAGCCGCTCCGGGGGTGTGCGGCCGATGTCCTGGGGGACGTAGGCGGCGCCCGCCTTGAGGACGGCGAGCAGGCCGACCAGCATCGGGATGGAGCGGCGGGCGAAGAGGCCGACATGGTCGCCGGGGCGGACGCCCTCGCGGACCAGGTGGGCGGCGAGGGCGCCGGCGTAGCGGTCGAGTTCGCCGTAGGTGAGGGTCGCGCCGTGGTGTTCGGCGGCTACGGCGTGGGGGTGGACGATCGCGTGGCGTTCGATCGCGCGGTGGACGAGCGGTTCGTGGACGGGTGCGCCGGCGCCGCGGCCGTACTGCCAGAAGAGGTGCTGGTCGCGGGGGGTGAGGTGACGCAGAGGCATGGCTCGGAGACCTCCTGGCTGCATGCGTGTACGTGGGGGGAGGCCGGGTCCGGGTGCGGCGGGGGCCCGGACCGGGCCGTGGAGCGGAACAACGAGATGCCGAACGTCGTACGGGGTGCTGCGTGGTGCGCGGAGCTTCGCGAACAGGTGCACGACTGTAGTCCGGCCCCTTGAAGTCTCAACGGTGACCGATCGGCCAACCCCGGCACGGAACAAGCCACATGGGCCATGCGAGGTCGCCGGGGCCACGGCTACGACGCGGTGGGGCCGGGCCGCCCGCGGGCCGGCCAGTCACCGCCCTCGACACGACGGCCGGCCGCACGCAGTTCGGCGGCCACGGCGGCCCCCGCGAGGTACACCCAGGCCCGGACGGCGGCCCCGTCCCGCCGTCGTACGACGTCCCGCTCCACGCGCACGTACAGACCGCGCGGGTCCCCCGGCACGCACTCCTCCAACTCGTCGAGTTCCAGGAGGAGTCGGTCGTACGACTCCGGGTGGGCGGTGACCAGTTCGCCGCACACGTCTGCGCCGGGTTCCTCGACGGCGTAGGGGTAGCCGGGCCCGTCGTACAGCACCGCGCCCGGGAGCCGGCCGGGTTCCTCGGACACGGTCCGCCCCCGCAGGAACAGGTCGTGGTTGATCTCGCCGGGGCGGAGCGTGCCGTAGACGAAGAAGGGGAGGTGGCGAGGGTTCCGGGCGGTCACAGAAAGGATTCTCCACCCCCTCCACCCCCACACACATCTCCATGGAGGCGCTATGGACATGGATTGTCATGGCCTCTTAAATCGCAGTCGTCATCAGCGCCACCCCCACGCCCCTGAGGCGTATCTCCAAGGAGATGCGCCACCCCCACGCCCCTGAGGCGCATCTCCAAGGAGATCGATGAGCCGGACACGGAACACCCGAGTTTCCCGTCTCGCCACGGCCGGCGTCGCCGCCACCACCGCGACCCTGCTGGCCGCCGCGCTCTCCCCCGCCGCCCACGCCGACGCGAGACCGACCCGGGCCACCGCGATCGAGAACGCGGCGCAGGCGCTCGTCCAGTACGCCGGCGCCCTCGGACTCACCTCCACCGAGGGCACCAAGGTCCGCGACGTGGTCGTCGACAAGAACGGCACCCAGCACGTCCGTTACGACCGCACCTACCGCCAACTCCCGGTGCTGGGCGGCGACTTCGTCGTCCACCTCAAGGCGGACGGCGCCTACCGCAGCGCCGACCGGGCGACCCGGAGCAAGATATCCCTCGCCTCGATCGTCCCGGACATATCCGCCCCGAAGGCCGCCGACCTCGCGGTGAACGCGCTGCGGGCGGCGAACCTCGGCGACGCGCTGAAGCAGGTGAAGGCCAGGCCCGAGCTGGTCGTCGACGCCCTGCACGGCACCCCGAAGCTGGCCTGGCGCACCAACGCGGTCGGCAAGGACTCGCTCGGCAACCCGGTCGCCCGCACGGTACTGACCAACGCCCGCACCGGCGCCCAGATCGACGCCTGGGACAGCATCGAGACGGCCACGGGCGACGGCAAGTCGCTGTACAGCGGCACGGTTCCGCTGGAGACGACGCTCTCCGGATCGACCTACAACCTCACCGACCCGACGCGCGGCAACACGTACACGGGGGACGCGGCCAACAAGACGGACCTGTGCGTCTTCGGCATCTGCATCGTCCGGGCGCCGTCGACGGTGTTCACCGACGCCGACAACCACTGGGGCACCGGGGCGACTTCGGACCGTTCCTCGGCGGCCGTCGACGCCCAGTACGGCACCAACGAGACCTGGGACTACTACAAGAACGTCCACGGCCGCACCGGCATCGCCGGCGACGGCAAGGGCTCGTACAACCGCGTCCACTACGGCAACAGCTACAACAACGCCTTCTGGGACGACAGTTGCTTCTGCATGACGTACGGCGACGGTGACGGGACCACCTTCGGCCCGCTGGTCGCGCTGGACGTGGCGGGCCACGAGATGACCCACGGCGTCACCTCCAAGACCGCGGCGCTGACCTACTCGGGCGAGTCCGGCGGCCTGAACGAGGCGACCTCCGACATCCTCGGCACGCTGGTGGAGTGGTACGCGAACAACTCCTCCGACCCGGGCGACTACCTGATCGGCGAGGAGATCGTCCGCTCCGGCTTCGGCAAGGCGGCACTGAGGTTCATGGACCAGCCGTCGAAGGACGGGAATTCGGCGGACTACTGGAGTTCGTCGGTGGGGAACCTGGACGTGCACTACTCGTCGGGCGTCGCCAACCACTTCGCCTATTTGTTGGCGGAGGGCAGCGGCGCGAAAACCATCAACGGCGTGAGCTACAACTCGCCGACGTACAACGGCTCGACGGTGACGGGGATCGGGCGGGACAAGCTGGGGGCCATCTGGTACCGCGCCCTGACGGTCTACATGACGTCCTCGACGAACTACGCGGGCGCGCGGACGGCGACGCTGAACGCGGCGAAGGACCTGTACGGGACGGGGAGCACCGAGTACAACGCGGTGGCCGCGGCCTGGAGCGCGGTGAACGTGAACTGACCTCCGGTTCGGGACGGCCGCCCCGGTGAACGAACCGGGGCGGCCATCACATACACCCCACATAAAAGGGAATACCGCAATTCAAGGAACATGCGGAATTAACGAACACGCGGAATTCTGGAATTCCGGAGCCCTTCCTGGGTGGATTCCATGGGGAGGTTGTGCAGTTTCGGTGACGACTCGCTGGTTTACCGAACTCCGTTGACCGGTCCGGCACTTGCGGCAATTCTTGTTGTGCACTAACTAGATAAATCATGAACTTGTTCAGCCGCCCCCTCACGTCCCGCCGCGCAGCCGCCCCCACGGCTCCGCCGCGCCCCACGGTCGCCCCGGCTGCCCCCTCCCCCACCTCCGCCCCCGTCCTCCTCGACCCCGCCCTGGCCGCCCTCTCCGGCGAATGGATCGTCGACCCGGCCCACAGCAGAATCGGTTTCTCGGTCCGGCACGCGATGGTGACGACGGTCCGCGGGGCCTTCGCCGAGTACAAGAGCCGTCTCTACTTCGACGGCCGCGACCCGTCCCGCTCCCAGGCGGAGCTGATCATCTCCACGGGGAGCGTCGACACGGGCGTGGAACAACGCGACGCCCATCTCGTCGGCCGCGACTTCCTGGACGCGGCGACCTACCCGCGCATGCGCTTCGCCAGCACGGCGGTCCGTCTCAAGTCCCCCGACGTCTACGTCATGACCGGCGACCTGACCATCAGGAACACGACGCGCCCGGTGGACCTGGAGCTGACCTACATAGGCAACGTCACGGACCCCTTCGGCTACCAGCGCGTCGGCTTCGACGGCACGACCACCATCAACCGCATGGACTGGGGCCTGTCGTACAACTCCCGCCTGGCGGAGGGCGGCGCGATGGTGAGCGAGACGGTACGGCTGCAGTTCGACATCGCGGCGATCCGGATGACGCCGGAAGGGGGCTGAGGTGCAACTGCGCCATCAGGGCGAGGAGTCGTTCAAAGGGATGGAATGAGCCTGACCACAGTCACGGTCAGGACGGACCCGGAGACGTAGTAGAGCACGATGGCACCGAGGACCGTGGCCTCGCGGCGGTCGCGCTCGCCCCTTACGCCGGCCGACCCGTGCCCGTACGGATCTCGTCCGACGGTCGCCGCCATCGCTTCCCTGAACGCATGGGCATCGCGCATCTTGGCCAGGGTGTCATCGGCGGGCGGGGCGTAAGTGATGCGGTAGTTCAAGCGACGCCCCGCCTCTCGGCCTCGTCCGCCGCCAGGCGCTGCAGCAGCGCCTCTGCCTCCGGGTCGGGAACCGCTTCGAGCATCCAGTGCCGCATGACCGCATGGATGTCCTGCACACCGGCCTCGCCGATTGCCCGGTCGAACTCCTCGCGGCGCTTCTCGGGGAGGGCCGCGCGAATGTCGGGGATGCTGTTGGGAACCTCGACCTCGACGCCGTTGACGAAGGTCTTCAACGGTTCGGCCATGGTCGTCCTCCTCAAGAGCGGGCGTGCGCTGCCGCCACCGTAATCGGCGAGCACGGCCGGCCGCGCGAGATCGAGCTCGCACCACACGGACTTGCCGACGGTGTGCCCGTCGACGCCCCATCGGTCGGCGATCTCACCCACGATGAGCAGCCCGCGGCCGAACATCTCCACCTGCGACGTATCGCGCGGGCTCGGCAGCAACCCCCCTTTCGGGTCGGACACGGACACTCACAACTTCCCTGGCGGCGCAGCAACAGCCCGCGGTCAACTCGGCCAGCTCGCGGAGGTGGCCGAGCTGCCAAACGTTTCACTGCGAATCTTCCCCTTTGGCAGAGGTACACATCCAGGGTTGAACGGCTCATTCAACATCATGTCGTTCGCCGAGTCAGGCGCCATGGATGTCGTCTACGTGGAAGCTCCGTTCGCTCAACGATGGGTCGAGGGCGGAAACGGCGCTGCGGCCTACGATGAGCTATTTGAAATGATCACCGAACACGAACGATTCTGTCTGCGCCGACGAGCCGGTCAACCTCCATCATGATCCGATACGCCACCGCGGCCGATTCCACCACCGCATCCCACAACGGCGACGCGATATATTCCACATCCGACTTATCAGTTCCCTCCCGCCCCAGCAGCTCATCAAGGGCCAAGCCCAACCCCGCCAGCGCTGCAGTCTCCTGCCGCGAGGCCAGAACCGTGCCCAAGGTTGCGACCGGGTCGTCCAGAACCAGGGTGTCGTCGTACAGGATGTTGAGATTCATCGTGAAGTCGTCGAAGTAGCCCTCCCCGGGATAGACCCGCCCGATCCATACGCGCTCCTGATGGGCCCTGTCGGACAGCGCCTTAACAGCAGAGATGACGTTGTGCCTCATCTCCGGGAATCGCACCATGTCAGCCGAAGACGAGCTCAACGTCGTTCTCCACACAAAACAAGAAATCCGCCAACACGCTCTACGCCGACCTCACATTCCGGAACTTCCCCGGCAGTGAGGGGAGACAGGCCGAGGGCACTCGACCGCCTCGTGAGGATGGGCGAGTTGCCGCCGGTCGACCTCTGGCCCTGGCGGGCCCTCTCGTGCGCTGCGGCACTGCAGGAACACGGCGCCGGCACGTACCCGCCCCGCGGGCCCGTACGAGGGCAAAGGACCCAGCCACCTGTCGGGAGGCCGGGGGCCGGTACGTGCCGGAGTGATTCTGGACGGCCTGGTCCTGCCGCTTCCGCGGACCGCAGCGGTCCACCGGTGGACCCGCCGGAAGGTCCCCACGACGGGGGTCACCCGTTCACCCCCGACAGGACCCGCCG
The DNA here is from genome assembly GCF_040651615.1 of Streptomyces sp. NPDC048417. Lineage (NCBI taxonomy): Bacteria > Bacillati > Actinomycetota > Actinomycetes > Kitasatosporales > Streptomycetaceae > Streptomyces > Streptomyces sp. NPDC048417. The sequence continues at coordinate 163,280 of NZ_JBEZKI010000010.1, forward strand.
TTCGTGTGTTTTTCATACTGGACCCTTCGTAAGCCCCCTGACCTGCCGGAACTCCCCCGCAACCGCTGCCTCGACCCCTCTCCGTGACACCCATTCATCCCACACCTGACGGAATCTCAGGGAGCGGGCCCGGCCCGTTGGCTTTTACCTCGGAAGAGCAAGGGAGTGGGACGAGCTCGACGAGGGAGCACCATGCGACGCACTGTCCGTCCACTGACCGGGGCCGCGCTCGCCGTGGCCGCGGCCGGTCTCGCCGCCGCGCCGGCGTACGGCGGCAGTACCGGCAGCCTGGACGTCTACCCGTCGACCGCGGCACCGGGCGCCCAGGTCTCGGTGAACACGGCCGCCTGCGGGGAGAAGTCGTCAGCTGTCGGCGACGCCAGTTCGGTCGGCGCCGGGACGTTCACGCTCGCGCCCAGCACCCATGAGGACGAGGCGATCGGCCAGTTCCAGGTGCCGCCCAGCGCGCAACCGGGGACGTACGAGATCGTCGCGAAGTGCGCCGAGGGGACCCGGCAGGTGACCGGCGACCTGGTGGTGGCACTGATGCCGGGCGCCGGCGGGCCGGTGCAGCCCCACGGCAGTGTGAAGACGGGGGTCGGTGGTGCTCTGGGCACCGACCCCGTGCAGACCGCGGCAGGTGTGACGGCTCTGGCCGTCGCCGCCGCGGGCGGTACCTGGCTCCTGCATCGCCGGGCGAGAGGCGACGGGATCTGACGGACACCCTCCGCTGTCCGTCCGCCGGTACCGCACATCCCACCCCCTCCGGGTCCGACGCCCCTCGCGGCCCGGAGGGGGTAGGGGGTCAGGTTTGTTAGAGGCTGTCACTTTCGCGATGCCTCTCACTTTCGTCAGAGGTGGCGCCCCTGCCGCACCGGGTCGCTCCCGCTAGCCCCTCACCCCCGCGTTAGAAGCTCTGACCTCGGAAAAAGGGGTTCGCATGCGCAAGATCGGGGACACCGCGATAGCCGCCGTAACCGTCATAGCGCTCGGCTCAGGCGTCTGGCTGCTCGGCCCCGGCTCCGGACCGCACACCGCACCACCCCAGCCGTCCGCCGCCGAGGGCCGCCCCGACCCCGGCGAGGAACACCTCGAAGCCCCGGCGCTGCCCCCGTCCCCGCCCACCCGTATCCGCATCCCCGAGATCCGGGTGAACGCCCCTCTCATGGGCCTCGCCCTCACCGCCGCCGGCAGCCTCGACGTCCCGCCCGCCGGCAACAAGAACCTCGCCGGCTGGTACGAGTCGGGCACCGCACCCGGCGAGACCGGGACCGCGGTCGTCGCCGGCCACGTGGACAACACCGAGGGCCCCGCCGTCTTCTACGACCTCGGCGCCCTCAAGCGCGGCGCGACCATCGAGGTGGACCGGCAGGACAAGACCGTCGCCGTCTTCACGGTCGACGCGGTGGAGGTGTACCAGGCCCGGGACTTCCCCGACGAGAAGGTCTACGGAGCCGCGCGACGCCCCGAGCTCAGAGTGATCACCTGCGGCGGCGGCTACTCCCGGACCACCGGCTACCAGGGAAACGTCGTCGTCTTCGCCCACCTGACGGGAAGCCGCTGACGAACGGCCGCCCAAGGCCGTACCCCCGGCCGTCCACCCCAGGCCGTACACCGGCCGTCCGCCGTCGGCGCGGACCCCGCAGGCCGCCGGGGCGCGCCGCCCGCTCCCCCGCGTTTCCCCACCTCACAGTGCCCGCCGACCCGGCCCCAGACCCCTCACACCCCACCCCCACCTCCGAAGAGGGCAGCGTTCCGTGCGGGAAACAGCGGGGATGCGGCCGGGTAACGTCCGCCGCGCACGCTCCTGGGCATGACCTCGCATACACGTGTGGTGGTGATCGGCGCCGGCCTCGAGGCGCACCCCGACGGCCGGTGGCGGGACGTGGGCGAACCGCGCTCCCGCGGCCCGCACCACAGCCACCCGACCGGCGAGGCCGAGGCACGCCCCGGCGACGACGCCGTACCGCTCGCCGTCGCCGCCCCGGGCGCGTTCACCCACGATGGAGGCTCCTGATGACCGCCACCCCGGGGGCCACCCCCACGATCGTGCTCGTCGGCCACGGGATGGTCGGGCAGCGTTTCCTCGAAGCGCTGGCCGAGCGCGGCCTGACCGCCACGCACCGCGTGGTCGTGCTGTGCGAGGAGCCGCGTCCCGCGTACGACCGGGTCGCCCTCACCTCGTACTTCACGGGCACGTCCGCCGACGAACTCTCCATGACGGACATGGAGTTCATCGACGCCCACGGCATCGAGCTGTACGTCGGCGACCCGGCGGAGACGGTCGACCGCGCGGCGCGGACGGTGACGGCCGGGTCCGGCCGGGTCTTCGGCTACGACACGCTCGTGCTGGCCACCGGCTCGTACCCGTTCGTGCCGCCGGTCCCCAACAAGGACGCCGACGGCTGCTTCGTCTACCGCACGATCGAGGACCTGCTGGCGATCGAGGCGTACGCGAAGTCAAGGGCGACCGTGGGTGCCGTGGTCGGCGGCGGACTGCTCGGACTCGAGGCGGCCGGCGCGCTGAAGGGGCTCGGACTCGCCGCGCACATCGTGGAGTTCGCGCCCCGGCTGATGCCGGTGCAGGTGGACGCGGGCGGTGGCGCGGCCCTGCTGCGCACCATCGAGGAGACGGGCCTGAGCGTGCACACGGGCGTGGGCACCCAGGAGATCGTGACGGACGACGCGGGCGCCGTCGTCGGCATGAAGCTGTCCGACGGCACCGAACTCGCCACCGACATGGTGGTGTTCAGCGCCGGGGTGCGGCCGCGGGACCAACTCGCCCGGGACTGCGGCCTTTCCGTCGGCGAGCGTGGTGGCATCGCCGTCGACGAGCAGTGCCGTACGGTGGACGACCCCCGGGTGTTCGCGATCGGCGAGTGCGCGCTGGCGGCGGACGGCCGGGTGTACGGCCTGGTGGCGCCCGGGTACGAGCAGGCGGCGACGGCCGCGGCCACCATCGCACAGGACGAATCCGCCTTCACCGGCGCCGACCTGTCCACCAAGCTCAAACTGCTCGGCGTCGACGTGGCCTCCTTCGGCGACGCGCACGGGACGACCGAGGACTGCCTGGACGTCGTCTACTCCGACGCCCGCTCGGGCCTGTACAAGAAGCTGGTCATCGGCCGGGACGGCACACTGCTCGGCGGCATCCTGGTCGGCGACGCGGACGCGTACGGCACGCTGCGCGCCCTCACCGGCTCGGTACCGCCCCTCTCCCCGGAGTCCCTGGTGCTGCCGGCCGGTGCGAGCGGCGGCGCCCGGCTCGGCCCGTCCGCGCTCCCCGACGAAGCGGTCGTCTGTTCCTGCCACAACGTCAGCAAGGGCACCATCCGCGGCGCCGTGACCGAGCACTCCTGCACCACCGTGCCGGAGGTCAAGAAGTGCACCAAGGCCGGTACCGGCTGCGGCAGTTGCGTCAAGGTCCTCGGCCAGCTGGTCACGGCCGAGCTGGAGGCGTCCGGCGTCGAGGTCGACAAGGGGCTGTGCGGCTGCTTCGCGCAGACCCGCGAGGAGCTGTACGAGATCGTCCTCGCGCTGCGCGTCAACACCTACCGGGAGCTGCTCGACCGTTACGGCCGGGAGGACGCCCGGGGCGGCGACGGCTGCGAGGTCTGCAAGCCGGCGGTGGCGTCGGTCATCGCCTCCCTCGCCCCGGTGATCGGCGCGAGCGGCTATGTCCTGGACGGCGAACAGGCGGCGCTCCAGGACAGCAACGACCACTTCCTCGCCAACCTCCAGAAGAACGGCTCGTATTCGGTCGTCCCGCGCATCCCCGGCGGCGAGATCACCCCCGAGGGCCTGATCGTGATCGGTGAGATCGCCCGGGACTTCGGCCTCTACACGAAGATCACCGGCGGTCAGCGGATCGACATGTTCGGCGCGCGGGTGGAGCAACTCCCGCTTATCTGGACGCGGTTGGTGGACGCCGGCTTCGAGTCCGGGCACGCGTACGGCAAGGCGCTGCGCACGGTGAAGTCGTGCGTCGGACAGACCTGGTGCCGCTACGGTGTCCAGGACTCGGTCCGGATGGCGATCGACCTGGAGCTGCGCTACCGGGGCCTGCGGTCGCCGCACAAGCTCAAGTCGGCGGTCTCCGGGTGCGCCCGCGAGTGCGCGGAGGCCCAGTCGAAGGACTTCGGTGTCATCGCCACGGCGGGCGGCTGGAACCTCTACGTCGGCGGCAACGGCGGCGCCACTCCGCGCCACGCGGACCTGCTCGCCCAGGACCTGACCGACGCTGAACTGGTCCGGCTGATCGACCGCTTCCTGATGTTCTACATCCGTACGGCGGACCGCCTGGAGCGCACGTCGACCTGGCTGGAGCGGATCCCGGGCGGCCTGGACCATGTCCGTGACGTGGTGGTCGAGGACTCCCTCGGCATCTGCGAGGAGCTGGAGTCCCTGATGGCGGCGCACGTGGCCCACTACGCCGACGAGTGGGCGTCGACCATCGCCGACCCCGACAAGCTCGCCCGGTTCGTGTCCTTCGTCAACGCCCCCGACACCCCCGACCCGGTCGTCGGGTTCGTGCCCGAGCGCGACCAGACGAAGCCCGACCTGCCCCTGCTCTCGATCGGCCTGCGCCCCGCCGAAGATGTTCTGGAAGGAAGCGCCCAGCGATGACCCTGGCACCCGAGACCACCGAGCTGAAGGTCCAACTCCTGCTGGAGGACAGCTGGTTCACGGTCTGCGACCTGAGCCGGCTGACCCCAGGCCGGGGCGTGGCCGCGCTCCTTGCGGACGGCCGCCAGGTCGCCGTGTTCCGCGACCGCGCGGACCGCCTGTACGCCATCGACAACCGCGACCCCTTCGGCGGCGCGGCGGTCCTCTCCCGCGGCCTGACCGGCACCCACCAGGGCCGCGCGTTCGTCGCCTCGCCGCTGCTGAAGCAGCGCTTCGACCTGGAGACGGGCCAGTGCCTGGACGACGAGACGGTACGGGTGGCGGCGTACGAGGTGCGTGCCGCGCATGCCTCCCCGCACGGCAATCTTGACTGATCGTTCTAGATGGCCCTAGGTTCTGCCCCATGGCCAGGACCAAGGAGTTCGACCCGGACGCCGCGCTGCTGTCAGCCCTGGAGCTGTTCTGGCGGCGCGGCTACGAGGCGACGTCCATGGCCGACCTGGTCGAGCACCTGGGCATCGGGCGGGCCAGCCTCTACGCGACCTTCGGCAGCAAGCACGACCTGTACCTGAAGGCCCTGGAGCGCTACCAGCAGGACCGCCTCCCGCCCCTCCTGCGGAACCTGTCCCGGCCGGGCCCGGTCCTGCCGGCCGTACGCGCGCTGGTGCGGCAGTACGCCGACGAGTCCGCGACCGACGACCTGCGGCTGCGCGGCTGCATGGTCACCAACACGGCGGCGGAGCTGGCCCCGCACGACCCGGCGGCGGCGCGCAGCGTCGAGCGCAACTGGGACGGGCTGGAGACCGTGCTGCACTCGGCCCTGGCCAGGGCCCAGGCCCAGGACGAACTGTCCGCCGGCCGCGATCCGCTGGCCCTCGCCCGCACCCTGCTGGTACTGCTCCAGGGCCTGCGGGTGGTGGGCAAGGCGTCGACGGACCCGGCCCGGGTGCGGGATGCGGCGGAGCAGGCGCTGCGACTGCTGGACTGACGGACACCCCTCCGCACCGAGGGGTGTTTCTTTCTGACCTTATTCTGAACCGTACGTTCCAAAAAAAGGGGAGATCACTCATGACCACCGGGAAGCGTTTCGCGGGTCGTACGGCCCTGGTCACCGGCGCCGGCAGCGGCATCGGCCGGGCCATCGCGCTGGCGTTCGCCGCGGAGGGCGCGCGAGTGGTCGTGGCCGGCCGCCGCGAGGAACCCCTGAAGGAGACGGTCGCGCTGGTCGAGGAGCGGGGCGGCGAGGGGCTGGCGGTGTCGGCCGACGTCTCGCGGGCGGGGGACGCGGAGGAACTGGTGGCGGCCGCCGTGGCGCGCTTCGGCTCACTGGACGTGGCGGTGAACAACGCGGGGATCTTCCGGGGCGGGGCACCGCTGACCGACCTTCCGGAGGCCGACTGGCACGAGCAGCTGTCGGTCAACGTCACCGGCGTGCACCTGGCGCTGCAGGCGGAGATCCGCCGGATGCGCACCCAGCCGGCCGGCGGCGCGATCGTGAACGTCTCCTCCACGTTCGGTGCCCACGTCACCTCCGCCGGGGCCGCCGCGTACTCGGCGACGAAGGCGGCTGTGACGGCGCTGAGCCGGGGTGCGGCGCTGGACCACATCCGGGACGGGGTCCGGATCAACGTCGTGAGCCCGGGGGCGACGGCCACGCCGATGTCGCTGCGCGCGGGCGAGACGGAGCGGGACCGTGCGGAACGGGCGCGGGCCACTCTCCCCCTGGCCCGTATCTCCTCGACGCAGGAGATCGCGGCGGCCGTGCTGTACCTGGCCTCGGACGATGCGGCGTCGGTGGTGGGCACCGACCTGGTGGTGGACAGCGGCGGCTCGCTGTAACGCCCAGGGCTCCTCGGGTTCCTAGAGCTCCTTCAGGGCGGCGGCGTAGGAGACCCCGGTGAGTTGCTCCGAGGCGTCCCAGAGGCGTTGCGCCATGGTGTCGTCGCGGGTCCAGGGCGCGCGCCGGGAGGGGGCCGGGGTGCCGCGCCACATCGCGATCGAGGGCCCGGTGAAGGAGTCGGGCCGTACGCCGGGGGCGGTGGCCGCGTACAGCGTGGGCAGCGCCCCGGCCTCGGCGGACTGTGCGAAGACGGCGTTCGCGGCCGTCATCACCCGTTCGGCCCCGCGCCGTCCTTCGGCACGGGGACCGGCGGTCTGCAGGTTGGTGGACGCGTACCCGGGATGGGCGGCGGCCGCGACGAGGTCGCCGCCGTGCGCGTCGACGCGCCGGGCCAGCTCGTGCACGAAGAGCAGGTTGGCGGTCTTGGACCGGCCGTAGGCGATCCAACGCCGGTAGCGGCGGCTGCTGTTGGGGTCGTCGAGGTCGACGTTGGCGAGGACGTGCATCATGCTGGAGACGGTGACGACGCGGGCGGCGGGGGTGCCCAGCAGGACGGGCAGGAGCAGCCCGGTGAGGGCGAAGTGCCCGAGGTGGTTGACCCCGAACTGCGTCTCGAAGCCGTCCGCGGTGGTCCCGTACGGCGGCGCCATCACCCCGGCGTTGTTGACGAGGAGATCGAGCCGGCCGTACGGGAACGAACCGGCGAAGTCCCGTACCGAGGCCAGGTCACCGAGGTCGAGCCGCCCGAACTCGATGTGCGCGTCGGGCACTTCGGCGGCCATCCGGTCCCCGGCCTCGTGTCCCCGCGCCTCGCTCCGGCAGGCGAGCACGACCCGGGCACCCTTGCGGGCCAGCTCCCGCGCGGTGACGTACCCGAGCCCGCTGTTGGCCCCGGTGACGACGGCGACGCGGCCGGTGAGATCCGGGATGTCGCCGCTTCTCCAGCCGCTGCTGCGCATGAGGGCGCCCTCCACAGGTGGGGATCTGTGTCGCGGCCAGCCTACGAGGACGGGGCACGCCAGGACACCGGACACGGCCGTACGCCCCGGACACGGCGGTCGTCGAGGACCTGCTGGAGCGCTGGGGCCGCGTGCCCGACGGTGAGGCGGCGCACGGGGGCGTGATCGCCCCGGCTCGTCACCGTCGTCCGCCGAACTCCCACTCGTACACCTCTGTCTCCGCGTACCGGTGCGGGGCCAGAACGGCCCGTGCCCGATCCGGGTCCGGGGCCCGGACCAGTGCGGCCGTGCCCAGCCAGGCGGTGGCGTCGTCGGACAGGAGCGGGCCGAAGGCGATCAGCTCGTCACGGTCGATGCCGGGCGGCAGGCCGAGGTCGGTGCCGGGGCCTGTGCCGGGGCCGGGCGACAGGTCGACGTCGGCCTCGGGTTCGGCTTCGGTATGTACCGGCCCCAGGCCGAGTACCAGGTACCGGCTGCCGCCGGCCCGGCCGCCGGGGAACTCCCACATGGTGCGGCCCAGCAGGTTGCGCCACCGGCGCAGCAGCACGTCCCGGTAGACGCCGGCCTGGTAGTTCGGTTCGTCGAAGGCGAACGCGCGGGCGGCGGCCGGATCCGGCAGACCGACGATGTGCACACTGCCGGTGAGCGTCTCACCGCCGGCACCGAAGGCCGGCCCGCGGGCGATCAGCTCCGTCTCGTACCGGTCCATGTAGGACCAGTGCTCCTCCACCAGCTCCCGGCGCAACGCCAGGGAATCGGCCCGGTCACGGTGGTAACAGAAGAACTCCATGGCCGAGAACCCTTCCGTACCGCGGGACGGCGTCTCAACAGGATTCCGGCGAGTGCCGGCACGCGAAGGGCGCGGGACGTCCACGGCGGCTACGGCCGCAACACCACCGCCACCGCCACACGGAGTTTCGCCACGAACTCCGCCCGGTCCGCGACCCGGTGCTTCCACCCCTCGCCGGCCGCCTGCAGGACCTCCGCGATCTGGCGGGGCGTGACGCTCCCTGTCTCCCGGCCGGAGTCGGTGATCGCCGCGGCGAGCGTGTCGAGGAAGGCGTCCCGGTGGTCGTCGTACATGCCGTGCAGCTGGGCGGTGCTGTGCTCCAGTAGATCGTCGACACCCTCGTTGAGGTGCGTGCCGACGTACCGGCCCAGGTTCGCGTCGAGGGCGGCCACGAGACGCGCGTCGAGATCCGCGCCGGGCGCGGCCAGCGCCGTACGGACGTCGCCCAGAGCCCGGTCCAGCTCCTGCCGCATGGTCTCGCGGAACAGCTCCTCCTTGCCGGAGAAGAGGAAGTACAGGCCGGGGCGGGAGATGTCCGCGGCCCGGGCCACCGCGTCCATCGACGTCTTGCGGTAGCCGAACGTCGCGAAAACGGTCAGCGCCGCCGCGAGCACCTGCTCGCGGCGCTGGATGTCCCCTCGGGTCGCGGTCATATGCACACCATACCGACTGGGCGTGCTATACATGTTTTGTAGATTCTGTTTAGTGGAGTGAGAGCGAGAGAGCACATCATGAGCAAGACCGTTCTGATCACCGGCGCTTCGACCGGCATGGGCGAGGCCCTCACCTTCGAGTACGTGGCGCGCGGCTGGAACGTCGCCGCCACCATGCGCGACCCCGCCAGGGCCAACCAGGCCTTCGCCGGCCTCGACAACGTCCTGGTCACGCGCCTCGACGTCACCGACGCCGCGAGCATCGAGCAGGCCGTGCGGGAGACCGTCGAGCGCTTCGGCGCCGTCGACGCGGTCGTCAACGCCGCCGGCTACGGACAGCTCGGTGCCGTCGAGGAGGTCAGCCCCGCCCAGGCGCGGGACCAGTTCGAGACCAACGTGGTGGGCATCGTCCAGGTGGTCCAGGCCGTCCTCCCGCACATGCGGGAACGCGGATCCGGCCACATCCTCAACGTCGGCTCCATGGGCGGCCACGTCAGCCTGCCCACCATGGCCGTGTACTGCGCCTCCAAGAGCGCCGTGCAGAACCTGACCGAGGGACTGGCCAAGGAACTCGACCCGCTGGGCATCCGCGTCACCCTGGTCGAGCCGGCCGGCTTCGACACCAACTTCGGGACCAGCGCCAAGCTCCCGGCCAGGTCCGTTGCGGACTACGCGGACTCCTACGCCGCCATGGCCGAGTTCGCCAAGCAGGCGGTACGGGGCGACCTCACCAGGTCCATGGCGGCCGTCGCCGACATCACCGGCGTCGAGGAGCCCCCGGTGCACCTGGCGGTGGCCACCGCCGGCCTGGAGATGGTGCGCGGCCACTTCGCCGAGCTGCTGGACGAGTACGCCCGCTGGGAGTCGGTCACGGCCGCCACCGACTGACGACCGCTCCCCCGGGCCGACGGGTCAGGCGACGCGCCGCAGTGCCTCGGGCGTGAGGTCGGCGAGCGTCGGATAGCCGTCGACGGCCATGATCAGGTCGGCCTCGGCCAGCAGGGTCCGCAGCACATGGACAAGGCCGGCTTCACCGCCGTACGCGAGACCGTACGCATAGGGACGGCCGACGCCCACGGCGGTCGCGCCCAGGGCCACCGCCTTGATGATGTCGGCTCCCGTCCGCACCCCGGAGTCGAACAGGACGGGCAGGCCGTCGGCCGCCTCGACCACGCCGGGCAGCGCGTCGAGGGCGGGAAGGCCGCCGTTGGCCTGGCGGCCGCCGTGGTTGGAGCAGTAGATGCCGTCCACGCCGGCGTCCTTCGCCCTGCGGACGTCCTCGGGGTGGCAGATGCCCTTGAGGATCAACGGCAGATCGGTGATCGACCGCAGCCAGGGCAGGTCGTCCCAGGTGAGCGGGTTGCCGAAGATGGCCGCCCACAGGGCGACCGTGCCCTGCGGGTCCTCCTGCGGACTGCGGCCGCCGAGCAGGGCGCGGAAGACGGGGTCGCTGGTGTAGTTGGCCAGGCAGTTCCCGCGCAGCTGCGGGAAGTTGCTGGTGCTCAGGTCCCGCGGCCGCCAGCCGGTGATCCAGGTGTCCAGGGTGACCACGATCCCCTTGAACCCGGCCTGCTCGGCCCGGTGCACCAGGCTCTCGGCCAGCCCCCGGTCGGTGGGGGTGTAGAGCTGGAAGAAGCCCGGGGTGTCGCCGAACTCGGCGGCGACCTGCTCCAGCGGATCGACGGTCAGCGTGGAGGCGACCATCGGTACGCCGGTACGGGCCGCGGCGCGCGCGACGGCGAGATCACCGTGGCCGTCCTGCGCGCACAGCCCGATCACCCCCACCGGCGCCATGAAAAGCGGCGCGGCCAGCCGCATCCCGAACAGGTCGACGGACAGGTCCCGCTCGCTCGCCCCCACCAGCATGCGGGGCACCAGCCCCCACCCCTCGAAGGCGCTGACGTTGACCCGCTGGGTCCGCTCGTCGCCCGCGCCGCCCGCGACATACGACCGCACCGAGGGAGCCATCGCGGCCTGGGCCAACGGCGCCAGCTCGTCGTACGTCATCGGGAACCGCGGCGTCACCCCGCGCAGCCCGTCGAGGTAGATCTCGTTCTGGTAGTCGGCGAAAGCCATGATCCAGACCTCCTTCACGCCCCCGCCCGCCGGATGCGGGCCCTCGGGTCCACAATGAGAGAGTGACGCGGCACAGCCCCGAAACACAGGATTCTCGCACCGTCGGTGCGGTCACGCAGGATGCTGTCCCCTCCTTGCTGAGCGAGGGCGAGCTGGCACTGATCAACGCACTGCAACTGCGCCCGCGCGCCTCCTGGACCGAACTCGGGCGCGCCCTGGACGTCGACCCGGTCACCGTGGCCCGCCGTTTCCACCGCCTCTCCGAGCAGGGCGCCGCCTGGGTCGGCTTCTCCCCCGGCCCACGCCTCCTCGAACAGATCTGTGTGGCCTACGTCGTGATCGACTGCGCCCCGGGAACCACGGCCCAGGTGGCCGAGGCCCTCGGCGCCCACCCGCACATGGTCACCATCGAACGCACGGCCACCGGCCACGACCTCCTCACCACGGTCGCCACCCGCGACCTGCCGGCCCTGTCCCGCTACACCCTCGACCGGCTCCCCCACCTGCCCGGCATCACAGCCGTACGGTCCCGGATCGTCACCCACATGTTCACCGAGGGCGGCCACTGGCGCATCGCGGCCCTGGCCCCCGCCCAACGCGCCCAGCTGGCACCCCCGCCCCCACCCCGCACCACCGCCACCCTCGCCGCCGAGGCCCATCCCATCGACCGCGTCCTGGTCACCCACCTCGCCCACGACGGCCGCGTCTCCTACCAGACCCTGGCGCGGCACCTCGGCGTCAGCCTCTCCACGGCCAAGCGCCGCATCGAAGACCTCACCCGCCGCGGCCTCCTCCGCTTCCGCTGCGACTTCGCCCGCCCCCTCGGCGGCTGGCCGGTCACCGTGACCTTCTGGGCGAAGGTCCCGCCCGCCGACCTCCCGCACGTCGGCCAGTCCCTCATCCGCCTCCCCGAGACCCGCAACTGCGCGGCGATCAGCGGCCCCCAGAACCTCATCCTCCAGTCCACCCTCCACTCCCTCGCCGACATCCCCCGCCTGGAGGCCCAACTGGCCACCGCCCACCCGACCCTGGACATCGCCGACCGGGTCATCACCCTGCGCCAGGACAAACTCCTCGGCCGCCTCCTGGACCCCCACGGCCGCTCCACCGGCGTCGTACCGGTGGACCTGTGGGCGGAGCCCGCGCTCTGACGGCGGGGCGCACAGCCCGGGACGGCCGTGCGGCGGGCTGTCGTAGAGTGCGGCGTGGTGGGGACGCGGAAGCAGTTCGAGGGGGAGCCTGCCGTGGGTGTGCCGAAGAAGGAGCGGGGCGGCGGAGTGCCGGGCAGTCCCGAGGAGATGATCGCGGAGGCGCGGAAGGCGTTCTTCGTGATGTTCGCGCTGCTCGCCGTCGTCTGGCTGGTGCAGCTCGCCAACTACGCCGACCACTACGCCCTCTCCCGGGACTACGCCGTGGTCTCCGGCGACGTCGGCACGCTGCCCGACATCCTGGTCGCACCCCTGCTGCACTGGAGCTGGGCGCACATCGAGAGCAACTCCGGCCCCCTGTTCGTCTTCGGGTTCCTCGCCGCCTACCGCGGGGTGCTGCGGTTCCTGGGGCTGACCCTGCTGATCGCGCTGAGCAGCGGTGTCGTGGTCTGGTTCTTCGAGAAGGGCGACGTGGCGACGGTCGGCGCCAGCGGCCTGATCTTCGGGTACTTCGGCTACGTCGTGGTACGCGGACTCTTCGACCGGCACCTGATCGACACGCTGATCGGCATCGTCATGGGCGCCTCCTTCGCCTACCTCCTCACCGTGGCCGTGCCCGGCACGCCGGGGGTGAGCTGGCTCGGACACCTCGGCGGGCTGCTCGGGGGCCTGGTGGGCGCCTGGCTCTTCCGGGACCGGCGCCCACGGGCCGGCACCGGCGAGGGGACCCCCCGAGCGGTGACCGGCGACGCCTCACACCCACGCTCCGACCTGCACAAGGAACTCGGCGACCTCGGCCTGCTCTGACGGCACGTCGTCTCGGTACTCCGGAAACACCCCGGGTCCGGGGGGGGGGCGGGGGGCGGCGGGCCGCCGGGGGGGGGGGGGGGGGGGGCGGGGGGGGTGAGATGGG